>JBDTQT010000213.1:0-7055 GCA_039932055.1 Thermoanaerobaculia bacterium | reverse complement strand
GGCGCGCGAAGCCGAGGTAGGCCTCGTGCAGAAGCGTCGTCGTGTTCCAGGTCATGGCGCCGCGAGCGCGCGCGACGTGGGAGTGGGCGAGCCGGTGAAGCTCGTCATAGAGCAGCGCAAAGAGCGCCTCCCGCGCCTCCCCGTCGCCGTTCTCGGCGCGTTGGAGGACCTCCTGCAGCGAGGCGGACGATTCCTGGCCCATCGTGCGCCATGCTAGCCGAAGCCGCGGCAAGAGGCTCGACGAGGCCAGCCAAGGTGCCAGTCTTCCAAGGTGCCCTTCCAAGGTGCCAGGCGCTGTTCATTGGAAGTGTTGGCGGCAAGTGCCTCACCGATCAGGATACGTCGTCGGATGCGGACTGACCCGCGGTCCCGTGCGCCCGCCGCCGGCTCAGAGCGTTGTCGAGGACCAGCGACAGGTCGACTGGCGATCGAACCCGTCGGCGAACAGGAAGCCCGCTGCCGAAACAAAAAAGGCGCCGTCGAAATCGAGAGCGAGCGCGCCGCCCGCCTCATCCTTGACTATCCGCGCCACCAGGGCGACGCTGCCATCCTCTGCCCCGGCTACCGTCGTACCCTCGACGTGAACCCACTCGCCGGCGGTCGTGGAGGCGACTGTCGGCGAGGAGTCGGTTGTCCGACTGAAGCCGGTGCAGTCGGTGCTCGCGAGCCAGACCGCCAACATCAGCGCGGACCCGGTGCGCGTCTGGCCCGACGGGAAATGAAGGTCGGCACCGAAAGTGTAGGCCTGGCCGGGCACGAAGCCGGTGATGCAGGCCGAGATCCCACGCCCCTGATTGGAAGATGTGGCGAAGTTCATCGCCTGCGCGGCCCCCGAAATCGCGGGGCTGCAGTCGCCGTGATCGACGTTGGTCCAGTCGACCGATGAGGAGTTGAATCCGGCGATCCATGGGATGACGTCGGTGTCGAACTCCGCGTTCGGGGCGAGGTTCTGCATCGCGAAGGCGGGCGTGGCGAACAACGTTCCGTTCTCCCCTACCGGAAAGCCCGCGAGCGTTGGGTTTGCGATGCTCAGCGCCCGAACCGGAGACAGGCCGACTCCCGTGAGCTGCGCCCCGGCTTCAGAGGCGAACAACATTGCCAGCGCCAGCCCTGCCGCCGGGAGGCCACGCCGCCGGAGCGCGAAGATCGCACCGAGCGCGAGCAGCGCCGCGAGCGCTGCGAGGCCGAGCGGCGAGAGCGCCGGAACCTCGGCGGGCTCGCCCTGCTCCTGCTCGCTGACGCAGATCGCGACCGAGCCGGCGCCGGGAATCGCCCCAGGCTCCATCACGAACGTCGCTCCTCCTGGAGCGACGAAAGTACCGCCAGCGCCGCCGCCGTCCACCCCCTTGCCGAATCCGGTTCCACCACCGCTGTAGCCGCCGCCACCGCCACCGGACTGACCGGCTCCGCCGCCGCCGCCGCCGAAGCCGCCGTCCCCACCCGAATCGGATCCGTCTCCGCCGAGAGCATCGCCGGGGCTCGAAATGCGGTGTCCGCCCAAACCCGAGAACGCTCCGGCGCCGTCGCCGCCGTCGCCCAGGAATCCTGCTCCGCCACCCGCGTTCCCGCTCTTCTCGCCTCCGGCCTCGCCACCGAGCCCGTCCGCTCCCCCGGCCCCCCCGGTCGCTCCCCCACCGGGGCCGCCGTCGGCGGAGAAGTTACCGTCCTGGCCGTTCTGCGTGACTCCCGCGCCGCCCCCGCCAGCGGCCGCGAGATAGAGCTCGCCCCCCGGCGTGAAGAGAAAGCTGCCGCCGCCACCGCCGGCGCCGAAGCCGGGTTCGCGTGCATCTCCTCCTAGGTCGCCGGCGATCACGTTCAACGAGAGCGGGGCGGCGACCTGGAAGATCGTGATCACATGGACGCCCGCCCCACCGAAGTTCGTCGCGCCCAAGCGAGCGAGATCCGAAAGGTCGGTGGTCGCGCCGCCGCCGGAGCCGCCGGTCATCTCCACTCGCAGCTCGGTCGCGTTGGCCGGTACGTCGAACTGCGCAATCGCGCCCGTTGCTGCATAGTTCACCAGCGTCCCCGGAATGCACTCCGGGGGACCGCCCGCCCGGACCGGCGTCCCGGCAAGTCCGAGGGTACAGGCGAGCCCCAGTGCCAGTGCAGCCAGGCGAGCCGGGGCCATTCCCTTCAACGATTCAGGTTCGCTTCCGACTGGGTTTCGATTCAAGGTGCCTCCCTGGAGAAGTCGATTCCGGCGCCGCGGCTCGAAGCGGGCCGCCGATGCCGTCAAGAAACCGATATCTCCTGCATCGAGATCCGCCGGCCAGACCCGACACGACACACCGACTCATCTCAGGGTGCGAACGGTGCCTCCGCCGGCCTGATACGTAAGGGGCGCCGATTGCACGGTAACCGGAAAGCGCTGTGCTCGAGCGGCGGCGCGGGGGGGCAGGATGCGCAGCTTCCACACGCGCGGTGGGCGGATTCCCCGTGTGGGGTGCCAGGCGATTTTCAACGCAAGCGTTGGCGTTGGAGATGCATCTCCCAGCCAACACAGCTCGGCCAGGAGCTGCCACGCTTTCCCGATACTGTCCTGGGAATTCGCTTGGCACCCGTTCTCCGTTCTCCGGGCACCCGTTCCGGGGCGGCAGTCACCGCTCGGCGCGCGAGGCGCGCCAGGGGTTGATCCTGGCGATCGTCGCGGCCATGGATTCCTGAGCGGCCTCGGTGTCATGCGCGGCCTGCGCGCGAAGCCAGTATCCAGGTGAAAGGTCAAAGAATCGACAGAGGCGCAGATCCGTATCGGCCGTCACGGCGCGGCGGCCGGCGACGATCTCGCCGATCCGCTGCGCGGGCACACCGATCTCCTTGGCGAGCCGGTACTGACTGATCCCCATCGGCTTGAGGAACTCTTCTCTGAGCAGTTCGCCCGGCGTAACGGGAGGGAGGAGAGCAGGCTTCTTCATAGTCGTTCTCCTTCTAGTGATAGTCGACGATCTCGACCGCATCGGCTCCGCCGTCTCGCCAATGGAAACAGAGGCGCCACTGATCGTTGATCCGAATGCTGTGCTGCCCGGCGCGATTTCCCTTGAGAGCCTCGAGCCGATTCCCTGGAGGTACTCTGAGGTCCCCAAGGCCTGCGGCGATCTCGAGCTGCCGGAGCTTCCGGCGAGCCACCTCCTCGATGCCCGCGAATCTCCTGACCCGAACTCTCGCATGCAGAGCCTGCGTATCGCGGCACTTGAACGTCCGGATCACGGGCCCATAATAACGCGCCGCGTGACTATCAGCAACTGGAGTACGGCGCTATTCCTGGCGTTGTCACGTTGCTGTCGGAGCGCCGGCCGGCTCTCGACTCGGGAAATCACCTGCTATCAGTCGGTCGGTTTGGCTGGCACCCGTTTCCGTTTCTGGCTGGCACCCGTTTCCGGGCGGTCCATATCAGGGGAATGCCGCTCGCACCCATTCCCCCAATCCTGCGTCGCGCCCTACTCCCGCTCGCGGACGAGTCCGTAGCCCGTGCTGCGCCCGCCCTCAGGCCCGCGGACCAGGAGGCCTCGTTCGACGAGCTGCGAGATGTCGCGCAGCGCCGTATCCTGGGAGCATTTCGCGAGAGTCGCGTATTTGGAGGTCGTCAACTTGCCTTCGAGTCCGTCGAGTAGTCGATTGAGGAGAGACGTCTGACGCTCGTTCAGCGCAACACCCTGCAGGCCCTCCCAGAAGCGAGCCTTGGCCAGCACGCCGGCCAGCATCGACTGCGCGCCATCGATGGCCCGGCCCAGGCAAGTCAGGAACCACTCCATCCACGCGGTGACGTCGAGCGTGCCCGTCTGCGTGCGCTCGAGAATGTCGTAGTAGGCGTTGCGCTCGCGGCGGATCTCGCTGGACATGCTGTAGAAACGCTGCGGGCTGCTCTCGGAGCGCGCGAGGGCCATGTCGGCGAGGGCACGCGCGATGCGGCCGTTGCCGTCATCGAAGGGATGGACGGTCACGAACCACAGGTGCGCCAAGGCCGCCTTCAGAACCGCATCGATCTCCGACCTGGCGCTCCACCAGGTGAGGAAAGCCGACATCTCCACCGCCAGTCGTACTGCCGGGACCGCCTCGAAGTGGACGCGCTCGCGCCCAATGGGGCCGGAGACGACTTGCATGGGTCCTTTGCCGTCTTGGCGCCAGGCACCGACGGTGATCCTGGACATGCCACTCCTGCCGGTCGGAAACAGGGCGGCATGCCAGGCGAACAACCGCTGCTCGTCGAGAGGCCTGTCGTAGTGACGGGTGGCGTCGAGCATCACTTCGACGACCCCTTCGACGTGGCGATCAGCAGCGACCAAGCCACCGACGTCCATCCCGAGCCGCCGGGCGATGGACGAGCGCACCTGCGCCGCGTCGAGTCTCTCCCCTTCGATCGCGCTGCTCTGGGTGACGTCGGAGGTCAGCGTCCGCAGGACAGCCTCCTGGCGCAGTGAAAAACCGAGCGCCTCCATGCGCCCCGAGAGCCGCCCTTGCCGATGCCGCACGTCGGCCAGGAGGGTACCGACGCGCTCGCGGTCCCAGTGGAAAGCAGGCCAGCCCTCGAGCTCATGGATATACAATCGCCGCATATTGTGCGGTGATTATGAGCGACATTCGCCGCAAAGTCCACCGACACCACGTTGCGGCGGATGCGGTGAATCCGGCGCGGAATCGCCGCACCGCCAGCGAGAAGGACGAGGGAAAGGACCCCACCCCCGAAATCTTGCGATTCAGGTGGCGGCAATGCGTGTAACTTACTGGCAATCCGACGTTTACAAGGGAAATCGGCGGCTGGCACTTAACCGGACTCTCGCGGCGCGCGACTTTGACGGCGACGGCTATGACGACCTCGCAATCGGAGCGCCGTTCGAGACCGCGAGCGGTCTGGGGGATGCCGGCGGACAGACGATCCTCTACGGATCGCTTTTCTCGGACGGCTTCGAGAGCTTCGATCTCAGTAGCTGGAGCCACGTGCCCTGAGGGCAGCGAAATCCGAAGGATCGCGGGGTGCGGGCCAGATCAGGGAACGGAGGCGCTCCAGGCGAGCTCGTCGCCGCTCTCGAAGTCGTCGGCGAAGATCGACCGGAAGCGATAGAGGCGCCGCGCGACGGCGAGAAGGTTGCCGTCGAGGTTGGCGCTCTGCCAGACAATGACGAAGCGATCGCTTCCGGCGGCGGCCGCGACGCTGTTCTGGGATCCGTTGGTCGTCGTGTTCACCTGAAACGACGTCCCTACTGGTCGGCAGGTGCGGTCGAATTCGAATGCCAGCACCTCACCCAGCACCGGCGCCAGCGTCACGACGAAAGCACCTCCGGGTGAGACCGCGACGCGCGGCACGGAGTTCGAGGGATCGAGCGGAATCTCGCCGCCGCGCGGAACTCCGGCTGCGGTGAAGCAGCGCACCCGCGCGCCCAGAACGCCGTCGCGCCAGGCGGCGACGAAACTCCCGTCAGCCGCAGAATCGACCGCCGGGTCGGTCTGCGCCGACTCTTCGCTTTCGGAGAGGCCGATGAGTTCGCCGACGGGATCGCCTCCGCTGTCGAAGCGTCGCGCGAAGACGCCGAAGTTGTCGCTGTCATTCGCATACAGGACGGTGACGAAGCCGCCGACCGGCGTCGACGCCACGCGCGGACTGAACAGATTGCCGAGCGCCGGTGCCAGGTCGAGATCGCCGGTGATCGGCTGGCTCGCGGCATCAAAGGGACGGAAGGTGCCTGGGTCCTCCCAGACGGCGACGAAGCTGTCGTCGATCGCCCGGCTCGCCGCCGGGAGGCCGGTGGCGGTCGCGGCCTGTGAGACTGCGAACTCGTTGCCGAGAGTGCTGCCGTTGTTGCTCGACGCCCGGCCGCGGATCTTCGCGCCGGCGGCGCTCGTCTTCCAAACCGCGATCCAGTCTCCGCCGGCGTTCATCCCGATGCCGGGATTGGACTGGTCGCCTACCGTCGACTGATTGAGGACGCTTTCGTTGAACGGCTCCGAACCGTCGCCGGGAAAGCGTCGCGAGACGATCGCCTGCCCGGAGCCGTCCTGCCCGTCGCTCTGCCAAACGATCCGGTGCGTCCCGTCGTCGCTCATCGCGACCTCGGGGGCCCGCTGATCGCCGGTGACGAGCTGATTCACCTGCAGCTCCCCGGTGATCGGCCGCGGCTGGCCCTGTGCAAGCGCCGCCGTGGCGGCGCAGAAGCCGATCAGTGCCCCCAGAACGCAGCGCCGGCAGGAGGTCCGGGAGTTGGACGTCGACTCAGTCGAGTTGGGCGCGGCGACCGCCTTACTGTTCTGCCCGATCGGCGAGTTGTGCATGCCGCGACTCTGCCGCCTCTGCCATCGGGACGTAATGGCCCTTCGGCAGGGGAGCAGACCGACGAAAGTTAGAAGCCTGAGTCCGGGAGTTGAGATAGTTCATGAACTCGGCGAGCTGCTGAGAGTCGACGACGGAGACGAGAAGGTGGTAGTGGTTGGACAAGAAAACAGGCGCGTGAACCGCAAGGCCGGCCAACCGTGCGGCACGGGCCAGAACTCCCGGGATATCGTCGTTCATGCCCGCCGAGGGGCGCAGGAGCAGGCGGCCCTGCATCGTCCGAGAGGTGATCTCGACGAGGGCTCCTCCGGGAGGTACGTAGCGTAGTCGCCTTGCCATCGTAAGGTAAGACGAAAACGAGGCTGGGTATCTGGCTCCGAGAGACCCGAAGGGCGCGGTTGAAAATTGGATGGCACCTCTCCGGGCAGACCCTCATGCGGTTATCGTCTACCCATGGCCATTCGCGCAGAGACGGACCCAACCATCGATCCAGCCCCGGGATTCTCCGCGCTCGGCCTCGACCCTCGGATCGTCGCCGCACTCGGAGCCTTAGGGTACGAGGAGCCGACACCTGTCCAGAAAGAAGCGATCCCGCCGTTGCTCGCGGGTCGCGACGTGCTCGCTCAGGCGGCGACCGGTACCGGCAAGACCGCGGCCTTCGCTTTGCCGCTGCTGCACGTCCTCACTCCGAACGCCGCGGCGGCGGAACGCCTCGGCGCGCTGATCCTGGTGCCCACCCGTGAGCTGGCGATGCAGGTCGCCGAGGCGGTACACAAGTACGGCAAGGCCATGGGGA
>JBDTQT010000212.1:0-7140 GCA_039932055.1 Thermoanaerobaculia bacterium | reverse complement strand
TTCTGGACGCGCTCGATGTTCTTGAAGCCGCGCGACCGCGAAGTCGTCTGTCATGCCTCGGCCTGGGACGTCGACCAGAAGGACGACCTGCGCATCAAGATGTGCATCCAGGTCAACGAGGACGACTTCTCGACCATTCATCACGAGCTCGGGCACAACTACTACCAACGCGCCTACAACGACAAGACGACGCTCTTCCTCGACAGCGCCAACGACGGCTTCCACGAGGCGCTGGGCGACACGGTTGCGCTGTCGGTGACGCCGGCCTACCTCCAGACGCTGGGTCTCATCGACAAGGAGCCGCCGGCCGACGCCGACATCGCCCTGCTGCTGCAGAAGGCGCTCGACAAGGTCGCCTTCCTGCCGTTCGGCCTGATCATCGACAAGTGGCGCTGGGAGGTCTTCTCTGGCGAGGTGAGCCCGGAGCACTACAACCAGGCATGGTGGGACCTGAAACTCAAGTACCAGGGCGTCGTGCCACCGGCGGCGCGCAGCGAGGCCGACTTCGATCCCGGCGCGAAATACCACGTGCCGGGCAACACGCCTTACATGCGCTACTTCCTCGCCGACGTCCTGCAGTTCCAGTTCCAGCGCGCGCTCTGCCAGGCCGCGGGAGAGAAAGGGCCGCTCCATCGCTGCTCGATCTACGGCAGCAAGGTGGCCGGGGAAAAGCTCGCGGCGATGATGGCGATGGGCGCCTCGAAGCCCTGGCCCGACGCTCTCGAAGCGCTCACCGGCCAGCGCCAGATGGATGCCTCGGCGATCCTCGACTACTTCGCACCGCTGCAGACCTGGCTGGACAGTCAGAACCAGGGCCAGGTCTGCGGTTGGTAGCCGGCCGATGCCTGTAGCCCTGCGTCCGGGTCGGCGATGAACGAATCGCGCGCGGGTTCCGGGGCCTTCCGGATCGGGACTGTCTTCGGCATCCCGATCCGGATTCACTTCACCTTCCTCCTGCTGCTGGTCTGGTGGGGGGCCGGTTCGGCGAACGCCGGGCGAGGCTTCCTGGACGGTGTCGTCTTCATCCTGCTGGTTTTCGCCTGCGTCGTGCTGCACGAGCTCGGACATGCGGCTGTCGGGCGGCGGTTCGGCGTCCAGACGCGGGAGATCGTCCTCTACCCGATCGGGGGTGTCGCGCGGCTCGATCGGATCCCCGCCGGCATGGCCGAGTTCTGGATCGCCTTGGCGGGCCCGGCGGTGAACTTCGTCCTCGGCGCGGCGCTGCTGCTTTACCTGATACTGAACGGCCAGGCCCCGACATTCGACGGCCAGGGCATGGAGTTCGCCGGCTCGCCGCTCGTCGGCCGATTCGTCTTCATCAACTTCATGCTGTTCGCCTTCAATCTCTTCATCCCGGCGTTCCCGATGGACGGCGGCCGGGCGCTGCGCGCCGGGCTCAGCGTCTTCCTCGGTCAGACGCGGGCGACCCGCATCGCGGCGCGGATCGGTCAGGGCGTTGCCGTGCTGATGGCTGGCCTGGCGATCGTTCCTCCATTCAATCCCGTCGGGCTGCTGATCGCCTTCTTCGTCTTCGTCGGCGCCGGCCAGGAGGCGGCCTACGAGCGCAGTCGCTCGGCGATGGAGGGCCTCACGGCGAGGAACGCCATGATCACCCGCTACGAGACGATCGCCCCGCAGGAGTCGCTCGGCCGGGCAGCGGAGCTCCTGCTGTCGGGTCACCAGCAGGATTTTCCCGTCGTCGACGCCTGGGGGAGGGTGGCGGGACTGCTGCCGCGGGGCGCGCTCCTCGGCGCCCTCGCGGCGCCGGGTGGGCGTGAACGTGCTGTCCTCGAGGTGATGGAGCGCGAGCCGCAGACGGTCTCGGTCGACATGCCGCTCGAAGCGGTGCTGCGCCAACTGCAGAGCCGCCCGCTGCAGCCGATCCTGGTCATCGGCCAGGAGAGCGGGACGACCGGCCTGGTCGGCATGATCACCCTCGAAAACCTCGGCGAGCTCATCCAGATCGCCCAGTCCAGCCGCCCGGCCTGATTCTCCGCGGCGAAGATCCGGAAGTCAGTCCGGCGCGATCTCGGCGCGTAGCCAGGCGCGCGCCGCGAGCCAGTCGCGCTGCACGGTTTTGGTCGAGAGCGCCAGCGTCACCGCGGTCTCCTCGAGCGACAGGCCGGCGAAGAAACGCAGCTCGACGACCTGGTGGGCACGGGGGCTCGCCGACTTGAGGGTCGCCATCGCGGCGTCGAGCGCCACCAGCTCGGCATCGGCTTCCGGGGCGGCGACGAGCTCAGCGAGGTCGTCCAGCGGCAGTGCGGGAAGGCCGCTGCCGCGCTTGTCGGCAAGGCGCCGGCGCGCGGCATCGACCAGCAGGCGCCGCATGGTCACCGCCGCGACGCCGAGGAAGGCCGCCCGGTCGGTGGGCGTGAGGCGCCGCGCCTCGAGCAGGCGCAGGTAAGTCTCGTTCACCAGCGCCGTGGTCGAGAGGGTGCGGCCGGGACGTTCGCCGCGCAGCAGGCGCCGCGCCACGCCACGCAGCTCGTCGTAGAGCAGCGGCACCAACTCGTCGAGCGCCGCCTCGTCCCCCTCTCCCAGGCGCTGCAGCCAGAGCGTGACCGCGCCGCTCATCGGCTCTCCGCGGCGCCCGGCGCCGCCGACGCCTCTGCTTTCTTGCGCTCGGCGGCGACCCGCAGCTCCGCGAGCTTCTGGCGGTCGGTGGCGAGGTAGGGATGTCCGGGCGGCAGGTGGTGCTCGTCGATCGCCAGCGCAGCGCGCAGCGCCTGCTCGGCGGCGGCGAGATCGCCGGTGTCGAGGAGCGCGGCGTAGAGCCCGTAGAGGCCGGTCGCCACTCGGGGATGATCGGCACCCAGCGAGGCGCTCCAGGCGCGGATCGCCTCGTGGAAGAGCGCAATCGCCTCGGGCTCGCGACCGAGGTCGTCGAGCAGGTTGGCGAGATTGCTCTCGGTATTGGCGACGGTCGGGTGGTCGGCGCCGAGCCGGCGCTTGCGCCCGGCGAGCACCGCGCGCAGGAGTCCCTCGGCCTCCGCCAAGTCCCCGGGCCCGGCCCGCTTGATGAGGAAGACGGCGAAGTTGTTCCGGCTCTGCAGGGTGTCGAAATGGTCGTCGCCATAGAGCGCGCGGCGCATCTCGAGGCCCCGCCGTTCGAGCGCCTCGGTCTCCGCGGCGCGCGCGGCATCGTTACGGTCGACCAGGACGATGGCGAGGTTGTTGAGGCTCTCGGCAATGTCGGCGTGCGGCTCGTCGTAGAGCGCCTCGCGCAGCGCCAGGGCCTCGCGGAAGAGAGTTTCGGCGGCGGGGAGCTCGCCCTGCTCCTGCAATACGGTCGCCAGCGTGTTGGCGCTCTCGGCGACATCGGCCCGATGGTCGCCGGCCAGGGCACGTCGCGTCGAGAGCGCCTCTTCGGCGAGCGGGCGGGCGCGGTCGAGGCGCCCGAGGTTGCCGTGCAGGCGGGCGAGTCGGGCGAGGAGCGCCGCCTGGATCTCGGGGCGACCGTCGAGCTCGCGGCGCACCGAGGCCTCGCTGCGCTCGAGGAATTCGCCGAGCGTCGTCGAGTCGCGCAGCGCCGGGTCGTCGGCGTAGGGGTCGGCACCGAACAGATCGGTGAGGAAGTCTGAGAGCTCGCGCGCCTTGTCGCGCTCGGCGCGCGCCGTGTCACGCTCGCGCTCGAGCCCTCCTGCCTGGCGCCAGGCGAAGAGGGAGAAGCCCGCGAGCAGCAGCGCGATGAGGGTGGCCGCGCCGACGGCGACGCGATGCCGTCCAGTGAACTTGCGCAGACGGTAGGGGAGGCTCTCGGGCCGGGCGCGGATCGGCCGGCCGGCGCGGTAGAGAGCGACATCTTCGGCGAGCCGCTCGACCGAGGCGTAGCGGCGGTCGGGCTCCTTGCGCAGCGCGGTGGCGACGATGGTGTCGAGGTCGCCGCGCAGGGCGCGGGCGAGCGCGGCCGGGCTCGAACGCCGCGCGGTCGCCGCCGCCGCGTCGCCGGTGGCGGCGACGGCATCGCTCGAGCGCCGGGGCTCGAGGGTGCGCACCGCCTGCTCGAGGGCGGTCAGCGAACCCTCGTGTTCGCGGAACGGCCGCCGGCCGGTGAGTAGCTCGTGGAGCAGGAGCCCGAGCGCGTAGACGTCGGTTGCGGTGGTGACCGGTTCGCCGGCGAGCTGCTCGGGACTGGCGTACTCCGGTGTCACGAGCCGCAGCGAGGTGCGCGTCGCGGCGCTCTCCTGCAGCTCGGGATCGAGGAGCTTGGCGATGCCGAAGTCGAGCAGCCGAACTTCCCGCTCTGCGGTCAGCAGGATGTTTGCAGGCTTGAGATCGCGATGGACGACGAGGTGGGCGTGAGCGTAGTGCACCGCCGCGCAGACCTCCTCGAACAGGGCGAGGCGCTGGTCGAGCCCGAGGTGCAGCGCGTCGGCGGCTTCGACGAGCGGCCGGCCCTCGACGTACTCGAGGGCGAGGAACGGAACTCCGGCGGCGTCGATGCCGCCGTCGAGGAGCTGGGCGATGCCGCGATGCGACAGGCGGGCGAGCGCCTCGCGCTCGATGCCGAAGCGGCGCCGGAGCTCAGTGCTCTCGAGGCCGCGGCGGATGCGCTTGAGCGCCACCTGACGGCGAAAGCCCGGCTCGTCGCGCTCGGCGAGCCAGACCTCGCCCATGCCGCCTTCACCGAGGAGGTGGAGCAGGCGATACGGCCCGATCTGCTCCGGTGGCGGATCGAGTTCCGGCGCGAGGCGCTCCTCGATCGTCAGCGGCCGTTCCGCGGCGTGCGCCGCCAGCATCCGCTCGAGCGCCCGCACCGTTTCCGACGCGAGCCCGGGATCGGCCAGGCGGCTCTGCCGCTCGTCTTCGGACATCTCCACGAGCTCGCCGAAGAGCTCGGAGAGCTGCGCCCACTGCTCGGGATTCATGAGCGGCGGATTCTAGCAAGGGCGGCGGACCGGCGCGCCGCCGGTGTCTACCAGACGATGCAGCGCTCCTCGGGGTTCATCTTCGAGCCGGCGGGACAGGCGAAGGCCTGGGCAGGCGGTCGGCGTGGCTGTCGACGACGCTCCAGCGCAGGTACTCGCACAGCGATTCGGCCGGCGCCGTGGTCGCGAGGCGCTCGAGCGCCTGGAAGAGCTCGGAGACGGCGACGTTGATCGACTGGACGTCGGGGTAGCCCAGGGCAGCGCCGTCAGTTTTCGGTCGCAGTCTCCGCGAGCTCGACCGGCAGAATGTTTTCCGGTCCTTCGTGGAGCGGACTGTTGACGCGTTTGCTGACCGGGAAGGCCTCCAACTGCTCCGCCGGAAAAGAAAGCAAAAGCTCGGTAAAGGGGGTGCTCTGCGGGGCGTCGTCGAGCCAGCGGTTCCAGGTGGTCGGCGGGAGGATCACCGGCATGCGGTCGTGGACGGTGGCCGCGAGCTCGTTCGACGTGGTCGTCAGAATCGCGCAGGTTTCGAGGTTCGCGCCGCTCTCCGGGTTCTTCCACTGCGACCAGAGGCCGGCGAAGGCGAACGTCGAACCGTCGCGCAATCGCAAGAGAAAAGGCTGTTTTCCTTTACCGAGCTTTTGCCATTCGTAGAAACCATCGGCCGGAATGAGGCACCGGCGGCGCTTCATCGCGTCGCGGAAAGACGGCTTCTCGGCCGCCGTTTCGGCGCGGGCGTTGATCAGCCGGTTGCCGATGACCGGGTCTTTGGCCCAATGCGGGACGAGTCCCCAGTGGACGAGGGCGAGCTCGCGTGGGCCGGCGGCGGTGTGGCGCACGATCGGCACCTGCTGGGTCGGAGAGATGTTGTACCGCGGCACGATCGCCGCGAGCAGCTCCTCGGGCGGCGGCGCGGTGTCGAAGATCTGCGCCAGGACCTCGCCGGGAGTGGTCAGGACGTAGCGACCGCACATGCGAACACGATACGGGGCGGGGGCCGATGGCACAAGTCGGCTGCCGGTGGCGTTTCTTCAGGTGTGCAGGAGTCCATTGGCCCGGTTCGTTGCCGGAGCCGAGAATTCCGCTTCGATCTGTACCTTTTGGAGGACGCTGGAATGCGCAAGTCGATCTTCGCTCTGCTCTTCCTCTGCGGCGGCTTCGCCGCCCAGGCGCAGCGCCTCTATCCGATACTCTTCGTCACCCAGACACCGATTCCCTTCGACTTCACCGCCATCGGCTCGGTCTTCGGCAACCATCGCGCCGACATGGAGAGCACCGGCCGCGGCGGTGATCTCTACGTCCTCTATCCGAACGGTACGCTCAAGAACCTGACCCAGTTGGGCGGCTACGGCGTCGCCAGCGGATTCCAGGGGGCGACCGCGATCGCCGTGCGCGAGCCGGCGGTGCACTGGAGCGGCACCAAGGCGATCTTCGCGATGGTCATCGGCGCGCCAACCCAGCAGTACGCCTGGGGGACCTACTACTGGCAGCTCTACGAGGTGACCGGTCTCGGCGCCGGCGATCCGGTGACGATCACCAAGGTGCCGAATCAGCCATTCCTCGCCAACAACGTCAGCCCGATCTACGCCCCCGACGGCAAGATCCTCTTCACCTCGGACCGGCCGCGTGACGGCCGCGCCCATCTCTATCCCCAGCTCGACGAGTACGAGGAGGCGCCGGTCGTCACCGGGCTGTGGAGCCTCGATCCGGCGACCGGGGCGCTGAAGCTCCTCGACCATGCGCCGTCGGGCGACTTCAAGCCGACGGTCGACAGCTTCGGCCGCGTCGTCTTCACCCAGTGGGACCACCTGCAGCGCGACCAGCAGGCCGACGGCGACTACTACGACGAGGTCGCCGGCAACCCACCGACCTACGGCACCTTCAACTGGTCGAGCGAGCGCGCCGACGCCGTGGCGCTGGCGACGCGTGCCGAACAGTTCCCCGAGCCCCGTGCCGGCCGGAGCGACCTCCTGCTGCCGCACGAGGAGGGCCACAGCTTCAACCACTTCTTCCCCTGGATGGTGAACCCGGACGGCACCGGTCTCGAGACCCTGAACCACATCGGCCGCCACGAGCTGCACACCTACTTCAATCGCAGCTTCAACAACGACGGCAACCTCGACGAGTTCATCTGCGGCGGCAACTCGTGCGGGCGGTTCAACGATCACGAGATCGAGAACATGCTCGAGATCCGCGAGAGCGCCATGGTCCCCGGGCTCTACTTCGCGGTCGACGCGCCGGAGTTCTATACCCACGCCGCCGGCATGCT
>JBDTQT010000211.1:0-7194 GCA_039932055.1 Thermoanaerobaculia bacterium | reverse complement strand
CCGCCGGCGCTCTCGCCGGAGCGCCTGGCCACGACCCTCGCCCGGCTCTTCGCCCTGCTCGGCCCCGACCGCGTCGGCTCACCGCGCCCGGTCGACGGGCACCGGCCGGAGCGCCTCACGCTGGTGCCGTTCGCGCCGCCTCCCGCGCCGCTGCTCCTGCGCCAGCTCTCGCGTCCGGCCGCGGCCCATGCCGCGCCGCTCTCCGGCAAGGGCCTGCTCGCGGTGCGCACGCTGCGACCGCCGATCGCGCTCGAAGTGCTGGTCGCGCCGCGCCCGGCCGACCGCGAGCCGGCCCCGACCCACATCCAGAGCGTGCTCTGCGAGGAGAACGCCAGACGCCCGGCGATCGCTGGCGCGGTGCGCATCGCCGCCGGCCCCTGGCGGCTCGAAGAGGGCTGGTGGAGCGACACCCCGGTGACGCGCGAATACTGGGACGTCGAGCTCGACGCCGCCGGCCTGTTCCGCATCTACCGCGACGTCGCCACCGGCAACTGGTCCGCCGACGGCGTCTACGACTGAGGCAGTGCTGCAGCCCGCCGGAGATTGCCGGACTAGACTACGACCGTGCCGAATCGACCCGGTCCCGGCGCTATCCCGCATTCGGCCCCGATCCACCCATGATCGCTGGCCACCGGCGCGCCCTGCGCAGCCTCGCTGCCGCAGCCTCGTGCGGCCTCCTCGCGGCCCTGCCGGTACTGAGTGTGATGCGCAGGATCTTCGCCGCGCCGAACCTGATCGGCCCCACCGGACTCGACCCGTTCTACGTCCTGTACACCCTGGAATGGGGGGCTCGACGTTGGCCCCACCTCCTGCGAGGCCTCTGGGCAGCGCCCTTCTTCTATCCCACCCACCATCCCCTCGCCCTTTCGGATCATCTGATTCTGCCGGCTGGCGTCCACGCCGCGCTGCGCGCCGTGGGCCTCTCTCCGGCGCAGAGCTACGACCTGCTTCTGGTTCTCAGTTTCGTCCTCACGGCGGTCGCCGTGGCGGTTCTCCTGCGCCGCAGCACAAGGTGCTCGCGACCCGTGGCGACGATCCTCGCGCTCGCCGTGGTCTACGCCCCGTGGCGTTGGGGCCAGATCACTCATCTCGCCATGCTCTGGGCGCCGGGGCCGCCTCTCGCCATCCTTGCGCTCGACGATCTTCTGCGCCGGCCGAGACTCCGGCGCGCCGCAGCCTTCCTCGCCGCGTTCGCCATCACCCTGCTCTCGGGCGCCTACCTCCTCTGTTTCACTGGGCTGGCGCTCGCGGTTGTCACGATCCTGCGGCTCGCCAGATACCGGTCACGGGGGCGCGATCTGAAACGCCCGCTCCTGTTGGCCAGCGCCGCCTGCGCAGTGCTCGCGATGGCGCTTACGATCTACCTGCCGTATCGCGACACGCAACGAGCGGTTCAGGCCGGCCGCAAGATCGGAGAGATCCGTGCATTCGGAGCCCAGGCGACCGACTGGTTGGCGCCCGCAGGAGTGAATTTCTATGCCCGTCTGGTTCCGCAAACCTGGCTGCGCGCGGAAGGGGCCCTGTTTCCCGGCATCCTGCTCGCAGCCGGCACCGCTGCGTGGTTCTTCGGCAGGGGCCGCCGCAGACCCACCGGCCTGCCCAGTCCGCTCCTCAGCCGGGCACTGCTGGCGAGCGGCCTGATCTTCGTCGCGCTCTCGACCTCGACGCTCTTTCTCTTCGTTTCCAGGGCTCTGCCGGGGTGGTCGGGAATGCGCGTTCCGACCCGCTCCCACTTCTTCGTGCTGCTCGCCGCGGCCACGGCTTCGGCGCTGGCGCTCGACCGGCTTGGGTCAGGCCGGAGCAAAGTCTTGAGGCTCCTGCTGGCGATCGGCGCGGGCTGCCTGCTGCTGCCCGATCTCATCGTCCCACCGGCCGACAGGGGGTTGGGATTCGAGCCGCCCTTGATCGGCCGGCCGACCGGGCTTGAAACACGCCTGGCGGAAAGCGATGTCCACGCTGTCGCGATCTTTCCCTTGGGCGGAGATGGCACCGATATCCCGCGAATGTGGAGCTCCTTCACCCACGGAAAGCCCGTCGCCAATGGCTACAGCGGCGCGCTGCCGGCGGAGTTCCGCTATCTGCGCGCGAGCTGCGCCTTCCCGCGCCACCGCATCCGGCCGCTCTGCCTGCAGGCGCTGCGCGACCTGGGTATCGGTCACTTCGCCATCGAGCACGCTGCGCCGGGCGCCGCCGATCTCAGTCTCGACCAACAGCTCGACACCGCCCTCCGCGGCGATGCGCGGCAGAGCGTGACTCTGGTCTACCACGACGAGCGAGCCCTCCTCTTCAGCGTCTCGACGCCGGCTGAGGAACCGGAAATTGAGGACCCGAAGATGCCGGACTCCCGGGTCACTGATCCTTCGCCGACGCTGTGATACCTTGCCGCGGATGGTGAGTGACCTCGCCAACTTGCCGGAAGAGGTCCTCGAGGCGCTCGACGACGCCGTCGTCGTGATCGACGCCCTCGGGACGATTCTGTGGACGAGCTCCAGGGTCGAGGCACTCTGGGGATACCCCGCCGTCGAGCTCAATCGCAAGAAGCTCCAACTCCTCATCTCCTTCGAGCTTGCCGAGCTCCAGCCGGACTCCGGGACCTCCGAACACCGCGAATCCGGACGTCTGCGCACCGTGGAGGCCTACCGCAAGGACGGCACGACCTTCCCGGTCGGCGTCGTCCAGGTGACCGCGCTCGGCGGGCGCGACCGGCGCATCCTGGTGCTGATCCGCGACCTCTCGGAGCTGCGCAACTCGCGCGACCGTCTGCGCCAGCTCGAGAAGGCGCTCGAAACCGCGCAGGTCGGGGTGGCGATCACCGATCGCGACCTCGCCGTGCGCTGGGCCAACCCGGCGCTCGCCGAGATGCACGGCGCCGGACGCGACAGCCTTCTTGGCCGGCCGCTCGCGCAATTCCTCCCCGAGGAGCTCCACGACCTCGACTTCCGCAACCTCGCCGGCCTGCGGCGCCTGCGCCGCGAAGGCGAGAGCTCCCGCCAGGACGGTACGCACTTCCCGGTCGAACTGCTCTTCGATCTGGTCTTCGACGACCAGAACGAGCCCGTGGGCGTGGTCGCCGTCTGCCAGGACATCAGCGAGCGCCGGCAGGCCGAGGAGGCGCTGCGCGAGAGCGAAGAGCGCTACACCCTGGCGGTGCGTGGAGCCAACGACGGCATCTGGGACTGGAATCTCGAAACTGGCAACATCTACTTCTCGAGTCGCTGGAAGTCGATGCTCGGCCTCGACGAGGAGGACGTCGCACCGACCCCCGACTCATGGTTCTCGCGCGTTCATCCGGAGGATCTTCCCGGCCTGCGCACCCGCCTCGACCGCCATCTCTCCGGGGCGACCGAGATGTTCGAGGACGAGCACCGCCTCGAGCATCGCGACGGCAACTATCGCTGGATGCTGGCGCGCGGCGTGGCGCTCCTGGGCAAGGACGGCAGCCCCTGCCGGCTCGCCGGCTCGCAGACCGACATCACCGACCGCAAGGTCCACGATCCGCTCACCGGCCTGCCGAACCGCGCGCTCTTCCTCGACCGGCTCGAAGGCGCCCGGGCGCGCGCCAAACGCGGCGGACGCAACCTCTTCGCCGTGCTCTTTCTCGACCTCGACCGTTTCAAGGTGGTCAACGACAGTCTCGGCCACCCGGTCGGCGACCAGCTCCTGGTGGCGGTGGCCGGCCGGATCGAATCGTGCATCCGGCCGGGCGATACCGTCGCCCGGCTGGGTGGAGACGAGTTCGCCGTGCTGCTCGAGGAGATCGGCGAGTTCGACGAGTCCACAGAGATCGCCAGCCGCATTCACTCCGCCTTCACCCAGCCCTTCGTGGTCTCGGACCACGAGCTCTTCGTCACCGTGTCGATCGGCATCTCGCTCGGCAGTTCGGAGAGTCAGGATCTCGCGGGGCTCCTGCGCGACGCCGACACGGCAATGTACCGCGCCAAGATCGCCGGACGCGGCCGCTCCCAGGTCTTCACTGGCGAGATGCGCAGCGAGGTCATGGCGCAGCTGCAGCTCGAGAATGACCTCCGGCGCGCCATCGAGCGGCGGGAGTTCGAGGTCTACTACCAGCCGATTCTGACCCTGCGCACCGGCGAGATCACCGGATTCGAGGCGCTGGTGCGCTGGCACCACCCGGAACGAGGCCTGGTCGAACCGGCAAGATTCATCGGCGCCGCCGAAGAGACCGGCATCATCGTGCCGCTCGGCATGTGGGTGCTCGAAGAGGCCTGCCGGCAGCTGCGCACCTGGCGTCAGACCGACCCCGTCTGGTCCGAGCTCACCATGAGCGTCAATCTCTCCCCCAAGCTCTTCGCGCAGCAGCATCTCGTGCGCGACATCGTCGCCCTGCTGGAGCTCACGGGGCTGCCGCCGCGCCTGCTGAAGCTCGAGCTGACGGAGGGTATCCTGGTGCACAATCCGCAGGCCGCGAACGCGATGCTCAAGGAGCTGCGCTCGTTGGGCATCGGCGTCTGCATCGACGACTTCGGCACCGGCTACTCGTCGCTTTCCTACCTCACCAGCCTCAACGTGGACGTCCTCAAGATCGACCGTTCATTCATCCACAACATGACCAGCGGCGCCAACGCCACCGACGGCAACGAAGTGGTACGCAACATCGTCCGCCTGGCTGCCGGGCTCGGCCTCGCGGTGGTGGCGGAAGGGGTGGAGACACCCGCCCAGCGCGACCAGCTCGAAGCGATGAACTGTGAGTTCGTGCAGGGGTTCCACTTCAGCCGGCCGGTCGACGCCGACACCGTCTGGCGGACGCTGCTGCGGCATCCGTGACCGGCTCTACTTGACGAAGTAACGCCGCGCGATCCAGTCCCCGGGAAGGAAAAGCAGGAGCGCCGCGATCGGCACCGCCACGACGGCGAACAGCAGCGGCTCGAACGTCGTCTGCGGCAGTCCGAACGGCGCATGAATCCAGTTCAAGTTCTGTTCACGCGTCCCCGCGACGACGCCGAGAGGAAAGAGCACGGCGGCGATCGCCGTCTGCACCCACCAGCCGCGCCGGTCGTAGCCGACCCGGCGCACCAGCCAGACCAGCAGCGGCACCGTCCAGAGATGGAACAGCGATAGACCGCGCAGCCAGAGCGGCTGTGCGGGGTCGAACATGTACTCCGTGCCGCCGATGGGATGGCGTCCGAGCAGCAGACCGCAGCCGAAGTCGACCGCCCAGACCAGCTGGATGAGCAAGATCCCGGCGAGTTGCGAGGAGAGCAGCAGCGCGCTCTCGAACCAGATGGCGAGGAAGAGAATCCAGTTGGCGAAATCGCACAGCCAGAGGAAATTCGCCGGTCCATTGTGCTGCCAGTAGAGCGGCACCCAGACCGCCATCCAGACGGTGTAGAGAATCTTGACGGAGCGCGGGATCCGGTTCATCGGCAGGGCAGGAAGGGGGCAGAAACGAAAGGGCCGGAACCCGCGAGGATTCCGGCCCCTGAGACTCGTCAGCAGCCGTTCAGGTCAGAAACGGAAGCCGACCTGACCGGTGATCTTGCGCGACAGGATGTCACCGTAATAGTGCTGCTGGATAGCCTCGTCGAAGATGTTCGAGCCGATGACCTGCAGCGTCATGCGCTCGTCGAGCAGGCGGAAGCCGACGGCGAGGTTGACCTGGGTGAAGGCATCGGTCGAGCCGACGGCGAGCGGCACGTCGGCCCAGTAGGCCTCGTCCTGATAGTTGATGTTGGTGTTGAGGAAGAAACCGCCATTGTCGAAGGAGACGCCCAGGTTGGCGCGATACTCCGGCGGACGGTTCTGCGAGGTCTCCGCATCTTCGATGCCCTTGAAGGTCGGCGTATCCTGCCAGGAGGCGTTGGCGAACCAGGACCAGGCGGTACCGACGCGCTGCTGGAAGGTGAGCTCGACGCCCTGGTCGGTGGTCTCGCCGATGTTGCGGTAGCTGAAGTTCGACGGAATGAGGCCGGCCAAACCGCGGTTCGGGCAGGTCGCCGGGCCGGTGCCGGGCCGGAAGAGGAAGCAGAAGGCCAGGGTCGGCGGCAGCGGCGCCGGAATGAGGCCGAGCGGCAGGTTGCCCGGGCCGTAATAGCGCGAAGTGTAGAAGTCGATCGAGTCCTTGGTCTTGTTGCGGTAGGCCGCGAACGTCATCGTAATGCCGTTGTCGAACGAGCCGACGTAGCCGACCTCATAAGCCGTCAGGTGCTCTTCCACCAGATCGGCGTTGCCGTCGGCGGTGGCCGGCAGCAGGAGCGGCGCCGAACCGACGAGAATAGTGGCGTCGAGATAGCTGTTGATCGCCGACGGGGTGCGGAACGCCTCGTTGTAGGAGACGCGGAAGGTGTGGTGCGTGTTCGGCGCGAACAGCAGGCTCGTGCGCGGTGTGAAGACGCCGTCGATCGGGTCGATGTCGTCGTAGCGGCCGCCGACGACCCAGCGCACCTTGTCGCCGAGCAGGATCTCGTCTTGCAGGAAGACGCCGTACTCCTGCTTCTTGGTCCCCTTCGGCGCGATCTCGAGGTCGAACTTGCTGTCACGATAGTTGGCGCCGTAGGTGAAGATGTGGTGCGTGCCGGCGACCGTGGTGTTCGAGGCGTCGAGGTTGTAGGTTTCGGTGTTGAACTTGAAGCCGAGCGGCTGGCCGTTGGTGCCGACGCTCACCAGGTTCGACGAGTCGGCCTGGAGGAAGTTGGCGAAGAAGCCGACGCGGAAGGCCGCCTTGTTCCAGTCCAGCTTGCCGTAGGTGAGGTCCGAGCCCTTCTTGATGTCGAACGGTCCGATGCCGGTGTGGATGATGCCGTCGGTGCCGGCGTAGCCGCCGCCGGCCGAGAAGACGCTGTCGTCCGCGAGATCCCAGTCGAGCCGCACTTCGCCCTTGGGCTGGGCGGTACCCGAGTTCGGGAAGTTCTGTACCCCGGGGATCACCGGCCGATCGTACGGGTCCTGCTCGTAGTAGCCGGCCGAGACCTTGTAGCCGAAGTTGTCCGACACGCCAGCGTGGGAGAGGCTGCCGTAGAGAGTGCCGAGCTCGCCGCCGCCGAAGAGAATGCTGGTGCCGACCATCTCCTTCGGCCGCTTGGTGATCAGGTTGACCACGCCGGTCATGGCGTTGGCGCCCCAGACGGCGCCACCCGGTCCGCGCACCGCTTCGATCTGCTTGATCTCGGCGGTATTGACCGGCAGGAAGTCCCACATCACGAAGCCGAAGAAGTCGAGGTAGAGCGACCGGCCGTC
>JBDTQT010000210.1:0-7233 GCA_039932055.1 Thermoanaerobaculia bacterium | reverse complement strand
GTGACGCCCTCGGCGCTCGTGTGGTTGCCGTCGTGGCAGCGCATGCAGCCGGGGCTGGTGAAGTGGCCGATGTTGACCGGGTAGACCGACCAATTGGCCTTCATCGCCGGGAAGATGTTCTGGCTGTAGGCCCCCTGGGTGGCCACCA
Source organism: Thermoanaerobaculia bacterium (assembly GCA_039932055.1). Taxonomy (GTDB): domain Bacteria; phylum Acidobacteriota; class Thermoanaerobaculia; order Multivoradales; family JAGPDF01; genus JAGPDF01. Next base: position 7,085 of record JBDTQT010000210.1, on the reverse strand, counting down.
CCGCGCGGTCGATGGCGACCTGATACTTCGCGTAGTCGTCCGGGCGATTCGTGCGGTAGCCGTCGGTGATCCGGCTGGCGATGCCCTGCATGGCCTCGTCCTTCGTCGCATAAGTCGCCGCCATCGCCTCGACCGCCGCGGCCTTGATGCCGGGGATATCGGCGTCGATCTCGCGCTTGAGGATCGCCTCGTTGATCGCGACCTCGGGCGAGCGGAAGATGTGGCTCGGCCGGTTGTGGCAGTCCATGCAGTCCATCTTGCGCGGCGCGGCCGCGGCGATCTCGGCATCGGTGATCGGATCGGCCGAGTCCTTGTAGACGGTGACGCGTCCGGTCTTCTTGTCGGTGACCCGCACCCACGGAATCTTCTGGCGCTCTTCGTCGCGGGCGATGTACTCGACCTGGACGCCGATATTCATGTGCCAGTGGATGCCTGCCGACTGGCCGGTCGCCGGGTCGCCGCCGCCGACCTTGATCAACATGTTGATCGGCCAGTGAGTGTTGGCGTCGTCGTACATGTAGTGATTGAACTGACGGGTCACGGCGCCGTAGATCTGCTGCGGCCAGTGACACTGCTCGCAGGTCTCCTGCGCCGGACGCAGGCTCTTGACCGGCGTCGGGATCGGCCGCGGGTACTTGTCCGCCATCACGGAGTAGATCTGGTAGGCGCCGGAGAGCTTGGACTTGACGTACCAGCCGGCACCCGCGCCGACGTGGCACTGGGCGCAGGCGACCCGGGCGTGCGGGCTGTTCTGGTAGGTGGTGTACTCGGGCTCCATCACCTCATGGCAGGTGACGCCGCAGAACTCGACCGACTCGCTGTGGTGGTAGGCGCCATAGCTGCCCATGGCGGAGAGCACTAGGAAGACGAGAGTGCTGATCGAGAAGATCAGCACCGCGTTGCGGTGCTTGGCGTTGTTCAGGTCGAGCACCGGAAAGCGGGTCGCCTGCGGTACTCCTTCGTGCTTCCAGGCGCGGGCGGTTCGCCACATGCCGAGCGGCACCAGCAGAAGCCCGAGGATCATGAGCCCGGGCAGGACCATGTAGAGAAAGATCCCGAAGTACGGGTTCGACCCGGTCTCGACGAAGAAGCTGGCGGCGAGCAGCAGCCCGAGCGTGAGGGCCGAGATGATCGCCAGGGCCATGCCGAGCGCACTGATCCAGTTGTAGGCCAGCCGGGGAATCTTGATCTTGGTCATGGTCTCTCCGTCGGAAGCATAAACGTACCGGCAGCTGGGGCGAAATCGCCGCTCCCCTCGAGTCCGAACGCGGAAGGCTACCGGGATCGATGTAGGCTCGCCCCACCTGAAAGGGCGAGTGCATGCGACAGACCATTGGCAACGCGCCGTTCCAGCCCCACACCGGCGTCGCGCCGGGCTCCGCGCCGCCGAACGTCGTCGTCCTCGGCGGTGGCTTCGGCGGGCTCGCGACGGTGGCGGCGCTCTCCCGTGCGCCGGTCCGCATCACCTTGGTTGATCGCAAGAACCACCACCTCTTCCAGCCGCTGCTCTATCAGGTGGCGACCGCCGGTCTCGCTCCGGGCGACATTGCCGCCTCGATCCGCCAGGTCTTCCGGCGTCAGCGCAACGTGACCGTCGCCATGGCCGAGATCGAGGGCGTCGATCCGCTGGCGCGGCAGGTCCGTCTGGCGGTGCCGGAACGGGGCGAGGTCCTCGTCGACTACGACTTCCTGGTGGTGGCGACCGGCGTCGGTCCGAGCTACTTCGGACACGACGAGTTCGCCCCCTTTGCCCCCGGCCTGAAGACGATCGAAGACGCCACCGCCGTGCGCGCCGCGGTGTTGGGCGCCTTCGAACGCGCGGAGCTCCAGGCCTCGCCTGCCGATCGCGCCGATCTGTTGACCTTCGTCCTGGTCGGCGCGGGGCCGACCGGCGTCGAAATGGCGGGCGCCCTCGCGGAGCTCGCCCGTTCCACGCTGGTCGATGACTTTCGCCGGATCGATCCCCGGCGCGCCCGCATCGTGCTCGTCGAGGCCGGGCCGCGGATCCTGCCGACCTTCCACGAGACTCTTGCGGCGAAGGTCCATCGCCGGCTCGCGCGCATGGGGGTGGAGATTCTCTGCGGCAAACCGGTGGAGCTCGTCGACGCCCGGGGCGTCGCGATCGGCGGCGAGCGCATCGACGCCGGAGTCGTGTTGTGGACCGCGGGCGTGAAACCTTCCCCCGCCGCCGTCTGGTTGGGAGCGACCGCCGATCGCGCGGGGCGGGTTCGGGTGGGGGACGACCTCAGTGTTCCCGGGCACCCGGAAGTCTTCGTCGTCGGCGACGTCTCGGCCAGGGAGCAGGACGGCCGGCAGTTGCCCGGTGTCGCCCAGGTCGCGATCCAGGGCGGACGGTTCGTCGGCAGGACGATCGCGGCGCGCGCCGCCGGTCGCACCGGACCCGGTCGGTTCCGCTACTTCAACAAGGGGGACATGGCGGTCGTCGGACGCAACTACGCGATTCTCGAGCGCGGCGGCCTGCGCGTCTCCGGCCTCTTCGCCTGGCTGGGCTGGATCTTCATCCACGTCGTCTCGCTCGCCCTGTTCCACAACCGCCTGCTCGTCTTCACCCAGTGGCTGTGGTCGTACTTCACCTTCGAACGCGGCTCGCGGCTGATCACCGTGGCTCCCGCGAGCGCTGCGCAGCCTTCGTCGCAGCCTCCTGTCGCAGCAGCGCCCGCTTCCGCTCCACCCCCCAGCGATAGCCGGTGAGGGCGCCGTCGCTCGCGACGACGCGATGGCAGGGAACGACGAGCGCGACCGGATTGGCGGCGCAGGCGCCGGCCACCGCGCGAACCGCGGTGGGTCGCCCGATCGCCCGCGCCAGCTCGCCGTAGCTCACCGTCATGCCGTGGGGAATCGCGAGTAGCGCCTGCCAGACCAACGCCTGGAAAGGGGTCGCCGCGATGTCGAGCGCCGGGCGCTCGCTCGCTCCCGCAAGCAGCGCCTCGACAGCGGCGAAATAAGCGTCCAGAGCAGCGCGATCCTCGGTCAGCGTCGCGCGCGGGAATTCCGCCGCCAGCTCGGCGCGCACCGCGGCCGCGGTACTTCCCAGCCGGACGGCGCAGAGGCCGCGCTCGGTGGCGGCGATCAGCAGGTGGCCGAGCTTGCCCGCCCGTTCGGCGAAGACGATGCGCGCCCCGCGCCCGCCGTCGCGGAACCGGCCGGGAGTCATCCCCAGGTTGCGCGCCGCCTCGTCGTAGATCCGCGACGCCGAGCCGTAGCCGGCCTCGAAGCCGGCGTCGAGCACGCTCCGGCGGTGGCCGAGCTCGCGCTTCAGGCGCTTTGCGCGGTGGGCGAGGGCGTACTGTTTGGGCGACAGGCCGATGCGGCGCCGGAACTCGCGCTGCAGATGCGCCGGCGAGAGAGCGACGGCGCGAGCGAGATCGCCGAGCGCCAGCGACTCGCCCGCCGCCGCGTCGAGGAGCCGGCGCGCCTCGGCGACCGCGCGCTCGATCGCCGGCACCTCGTCGGGCCGGCAGCGCTTGCAGGGGCGGAATCCGGCGGTCCGGGCGGCCCGTCCCTCAGCGAAGAATTCGACGTTCTCGGGTCGCGGCCGGCGCGCCGGGCACGACGGGCGGCAGTAAACGCCGGTCGTCTTGACCGCGAACACGAACGTGCCGTCCGCGTTGCGGTCCCGGTCGTGCACCGCGCGCCAGCGCGCGGTGGCGGCATCCTCGTCGGCGTTGCCTTTTTTCCGGTAAGAGGGCATGGGGACTTCGGGCACGGGGGTGCCGGGTCTCGGCGAGATCGGCTGCGGCGACGTTAGCACTTCGGGTGAAGCGGGGCGCGTAGCGGCGACTGCGGTCGGTACGGCGAGCGGGGCTGGGTCGGGCACGGTCGGCTCCATGTCGAAAGGGCGTTGCAGAAGATTCCCTTTATCGAGGAGAAATCTAGCGGCTCGCGGCGATGCCAGGCTACCGGTTTCTTGCGCTCAAACCGGAGCGGCACAGGTCCACGTGTTAGCCTTCGCAGGCCAATGAAGACCGTTCGAATCGCCAACGGGCAGGGGTTCTGGGGGGACAGTGTCGATGCGCCGCTCCACCTCATCGAGGGTGGGCGGATCGACTACCTCGGCATGGACTACCTCGCCGAAGTCACGCTCTCGATCATGATGCGGCAGAAGCTCAAGAATCCGGCCGCCGGCTACGCCACCGATTTCATCGATTTCATCCGCCGCGCCTTGCCGCAACTGGTGGCGAACAACATCCGCGTCGTCACCAATGCCGGCGGGCTGAACCCCAAGGCCTGCCGCGAGAAGATCTTCGAGGTAGCGCGAACGCTCGGCATCTCGGGCTTCAAGGTGGGAGTGGTCGAAGGCGACGACCTGCTCGGTCGGCTGCCCGATCTGCTGGCGCGCGGCCACGAGCTGCGCAACATGGATTCGGCGGAGCCGCTCGCTCCTCTGGTCTCCCAGGTGACCTCCGCCAACGCCTACATTGGCGCCCGTCCGGTCGCCGAGGCGCTCGACGGCGGCGCGCTCATCGTGCTCTGCGGCCGGGTGACCGACACCGCGCTCGCGCTGGGCCCCCTGGTGCACGAGTTCGGCTGGGCGGCCGACGACTGGGACCGGCTGGCAGCGGGGACGATTTGCGGACACATTCTCGAGTGCGGCGCACAGGCGACCGGAGGCAATTTCACCCGATGGTGGGAAGTGCCCGAGCTCTGGAAGGTCGGCTATCCGATCGCCGAGGTCGAGGACTCCGGCAGCTTCGTGGTGACCAAGCACCCCGGCACCGGCGGCATGGTGACCGTCGACACCGTCTCCGAGCAGCTGGTCTACGAGATGGGCGATCCGAAGAGCTACATCACCCCGGACGTCACCGCCGACTTCACCTCCATCCGGTTGGCGCAGGAGGGTGTCGATCGCGTCCGCGTCTCGGGGATTACCGGCCGACCGAAGACGCCGTTCCTGAAAATCTCGGCCTCCTACCTCGACGGCTACAAGGCGGCCGGCCAGGTCACGGTCTCCGGCCCGCGCGCCATCGAAAAAGCCCGCCTCGCGGCGGAGATCGTCTGGAAGCGACTCGAGCGCGCCGGCGTCACCTTCCCTCCCGAGGATCGGGTGACCGAGCTGCTCGGCGTCTCCGGCGTCCTGCCGGGGATCCTCGCGGCGCCCTTCGATCCTCCCGAGGTTGTCTTGCGCCTCGCGGTGCGCGATGCCGACCGCGTCAAGGTCGATCGCTTCGGCAAGGAGATCGCACCGCTGGTCACCGCCGGTCCGCCGGGCATCACCGGTTTCGCCGGCGGCCGGCCGAAGGCGCAGGAGGTCGTCGCCTATTGGCCGGCGCTCCTCGCCCGCGAAGAGATCGAGCGCACGCTCGAAGTCTCCGTGGAGGCGATATGACCGTTCTCGTGCGCGTGCCGCTCTCCCGCATCGCCCATGCCCGCTCCGGCGACAAGGGCGACGCTTCGAACGTCGGGCTGGTGGCCTACTCTCCGGCGCTCTATGAAGTCCTTGCCCGCGAGGTCACCGCGGCGCGGGTGGCCAGTCATTTCCGGGAGGTCTGCCGCGGCGCTGTCGAGCGCTTCGAGGTGCCGAACCTCCTGGCGCTCAACTTCCTGCTGCACGACGCGCTGGGTGGCGGCGGCACGGCGAGTCTGCTGACGGACGCCCAGGGCAAGACCCACGGTCAGGGGATGCTCGAGATGGAGATCGAGGTCCCCGGGGAGCTCCTCTGAGCCTTCTCGAAGTTCGGCGCTCCGGGAGTGCCGGCCCCAATTCCACTCCTGGCCAGGACGCCGACCTCCTCTTCGTCACCCTGAACGATCCGGCGCGGGCGAATGCCCTGTCGCCGGCGCTCGCCGCCGAGCTCACGGCGCTCTATCGTCGCGATTTGCGGGCCGAAGGGGTGCGCGCCGTGCTGCTCGCCGGCGCCGGCAAGCACTTCTGCGCCGGCGCCGATCTCGCGCACCTGCAATCGCTGCAGAGCGCCTCGGCGCTCGACAACCGCCTCGACTCCCGGCGCCTGCGCGACCTCTTCGAGGCGATCCTGCGGCAGGAGGCACTTACCCTCGCGCTCGTCCACGGCTCCTGCGTCGCCGGTGGCTGCGGTCTCGCGACCGCCTGCGATTTCGTCGTCGCCGCTGACGACGCGCGCTTCCTCTACAGCGAGGTGCGCATCGGTTTCGTCGCCGCGATCGTCGCCACCTTCCTGCCGATGCGGGTGCGCGGCAGCGACCTGCGCGAGCTCCTGCTCAACCCCGACTTCGTCTCCGCCGAGCGCGCGCTCGTCATCGGTCTGGCGAATCGGGTCGTGCCGAAGGCCGAGCTCGCTGCGGCGGGAGAGCGGCTGGCGAGCGAGATTCTCGGCAAGTCGAGCTCGGAGTCGATCGCGCGTACCAAGCGCCTGTTGCTCGAGCTGCCGGGCCTCAGGCTCGATGAGCGCCTCGGCGCCGCGGCGGAGGCCAACGCCGCGGCGCGGGCGACTGCCGATTGCCGGCGCGGCATCGCGACGTTCCTCGCCGAGAAGAAGACTCCGGACTGGCGTAGGCATTGAACGGACGCGCCGCTTGAAACTTGTCCTGTTCGACATCGACGGCACGCTGGTCGATTGCAGCGGCCAGCCGAAGCCGCTCTTCGGCGAAGCGCTCGAAGAGGTCTACGGCGTGCGCGGCGACATCCGTGGCTACGATTTCTCGGGCAAGACGGACCCGCGCATCGTCGTCGACCTGATGAGCGCCGCGGGCGTGCCGGAGACGCTCATTCACGCGCGCCTGCCCGACCTCCGGGACGCCTACCTCGCCCGGCTGGAGCAGCGCCTCGAGCCCGCTCACGTGCGGATCCTGCCCGGAGTCGTCGAGCTCCTGACGACGCTGGCGGAGCGCGACGACCTGGTGCTCGCTCTCCTCACCGGTAACTGGGAGCGCGGCGCCGGCATCAAGCTGGGCAGCGTCGGACTTCGGCGTTTCTTCGCCTTCGGCAGCTTCGGCGACGGCCAGACCGACCGCCGCAACTTGCCGCCGGTCGCCTTCGTGCGGGCCGCCGAGCACTGCGGGCGCGAGTTCCGGCCGGAGGAGACCTGGATCGTCGGCGACTCGCTGCTCGACATCGACTGCGCCCGGGCGAACGGCATCCCGTGCCT
>JBDTQT010000209.1:0-7250 GCA_039932055.1 Thermoanaerobaculia bacterium | reverse complement strand
TCCTTGCCGGCCTTGAAGCGGGCGTTCTTGCTGGCCTTGATGGTGATGGTGGCGCCGGTCGCGGGATTGCGGCCCTTGCGCGCCGCACGCTTGCCGACGCTGAAGCTGCCGAAGCCGGGGATCTGCACGCGATCACCCTTCTTGAGGCCCTTGGTGATCGCTTCGATCACGGCGTCGAACGCCTCGCCAGCCTGCTTCTTGGTCAGACCATCCACGTTTCCCGCAACATACTCGACGATGTCGGCTTTTCCAGCCATCTTTCCTCCCCGGTTTCAATGGTTTTGTCGATCGCTATCGATGACGGTGGCGACGATAAGGCAACTGCCGGAGCCTGTCAATACAGGGCTCCGCGCGGTTTTCTGATATCTCCGACGGGGATCAGGAAAGCCGCTCGAAAAGTTGGACGGTGAATCCGTCGTGGTCGTCGGACGGCAGGAAGCGCCAGATTCCCTCGCCGCTTTGCGCCGCCGCGGCGGCCGTCGGCACGCGCCCCGAAGCCGCAGTGCGCCGGAATCCGCGGGCTGACGCCAGGAAGCGTTCGCCGACGATTTCGTTCTCCTCCGGTTCGAGAGAACAGGAGATGGCCACCAGGATTCCGCCGGGCGCCACCGCCACGGCGGCACCGGCGAGAAGGCGCAGAGCCTGCGCGGCGAGCCGTTCGAGCTCGCTCGCGGTCCAGCGCCACTTCAACTCCGGATGTTTGCGCAGCGTGCCCGTTCCGGTGCAGGGGTAGTCGACGATGACGCGGTCAAAAGCTCCAGTAAAGGGGGTGCGCTGCGCATCGCCGGCGACGATTCCGGCGTGCGTGTGGAGCCGGGCATGATTCTGCGCCAGCGTCGCCAGCCGCGGCAGCGCGACGTCGGCCGCGACCAGCCAAACCGAAGGCTCTGCGGCAAGCAGGGCCAGGCCTTTCCCGCCCGGCGCCGCCGCGATGTCGAGGATGCGCTCGCCCGGCTGCGGCGCGGGAAGGAGAGCGGCGACTTGCGCTACTTCGTCCTGGATGTAGAAGTCGCCGCGAGCAAAGGCCGCCGTGCGCAGCGCGTTACCCGAGCGCACGACGAGCCCCAGCCCGGAGAGGCGGCTCGGCTCGGTCTCGACGCCTTCGGCGAGCAGCTTCGCAGCGAGAAGGTCCCTCCCGCCGTTGGTGCGGAAGGCGAGCAGGTGCATCGGCTTCTGCCGGTTGTTGGCTTCAAGGAGCGCCCGGGTCACCGGCTCGCCGTACTGCGCCCACCAGCGGCGCACGAGTACCTCCGGATGGCTGGTTTCGATCGCCAGGCGCCCGACGGGGTCGACCGAATCGACCGCGGTTACCGGCCAGGAGGCGAGGTCCGGTTTCGCCGCGACGCGCCGCAGCACGGCGTTGACGAAACCCGCTGCCCCTTTGTGGCTGCGCCGCAGCGCTTCGTCCACCGCCTCGCTGACGATGGCGTGCGCCGGTACACGGTCGAGGAAGAGGAGTTGGTAGGCCGCCACCCGCAGCACCGGCAAGAGCGCCGGCTGGATCTGCTCGAAGGTCCGCCCGCTCGCCGCGACCAGCACCTGGTCGAGACGCTTCAGCCAGCGCAGGGTGCCGAAGACGATCTCGCGCAGCAGCGCCTGGTCGCGTTCGTCGAACGATGTGGCGAGCGCCGCGAGCTCGGCATCGACCGGCGCCCGCGACACCAGCGTGCGCTCGACGATCGAAACGGCCTGGCTCCGGACGCCGCGCACTCCGTCAACAGCTTTCTGCCCTGCGCTCGGCGGAGCGCTCTTGCCGGATGCAGCCGCAGGCTTGCCGGCAAAGGTCAAACCAGGCGGTCCCCGAGGCCTAAGTGCAGGCCCCGGGCGAGGTCACCGCCGGAGACCGGTCCGCGGCCGGCGCGCTGCGCGCGTTCGATGGCGAGCACCGAGTCGCCGCCGGTCGACACCAGCACGCGCTCTTTCTCGATGGCGACGACGATGCCAGCGGCGGTTCCGTAGTGCTCCGCAGCGGAGCTCACCTGCAGTACCTTGACCCACTCCTCCCCGAACGGCAGCTCCGCCCCGGGCCAGGGCTGGAACGCCCGGACCAGAGCTACCAGCGTCTCGGCTTCGAGGTCCCACCTTGTGCGAGCCTTGTCTTTTCTGATCTTGGGGGCCAGCGTGACGCCGGTCTCCGGCTGCGGCTTCGCCGCCAGCGTGCCGGTGTCGACACCGCGCAGGGTCTCGACGAGAAGCGGTCCGCCGACTTCGGCGAGGCGCCGTGAGAGCTCCCCCGCCGTCTCGCGGGGGCCGATGGCGAGCTCGGCGGAGAGCAGCATCGGCCCGCTGTCGAGCCCCTCCTCCATCTTCATGGTCGTCACTCCGGTGACTGTGTCGCCGGCGGCGATCGCCGCCTGGATCGGTGCCGCGCCACGCCAGCGCGGCAGAAGCGAGGCGTGGAGGTTGACGCAGCCGAGGCGCGGCAGCTCGAGGAGCGGGCGCGGGAAGATCTGGCCGAAGGCGACCACGACCGCGACGCCGGGGGCAATCTCCGCCAGGCGGGCGAGAAAGGCCGGATCGCGCACCTTCTCCACCTGAGCGAAAGGAATCCCCAGCTCTCGCGCCGCCTCGACCACCGGCGGCTCGCTCACCCGCTGCCCGCGCTTCGCCGGCCGCGACGGCTGCGACACCACCAGTACCGGCCGGAACTCGCTTTCCGCCAGCGCCCGCAGCGCCGGCACCGCGAAATCCGGCGTACCGAAGAAGACTGTTCGTTCGATCATCGAACGCAAAGGATACACGGTGCCCGAAGTCGCGCAGGAACCGGCGCCGCCGCGTCGGCCCGCTCAGGCTTCGAACGGGCCGGCCGCGGATCTGTGCCATAATGTCTCTGTTCGTTGCCAGTCGTAGTGTTTTCTCTCACGAGGCAGCTGACTTCTCTACGGGCGCCCGACGCCCGGACGGCGGCCTCTCCGGCAGTCCCCGTTTTCACCTCCTCCAAGTCTCGCCGGAATCAAATCGAGCGGCACTCCGCCGTCCGCACGCGGACCGCGTCGCCGCACAGAAAGAAGAGTTGTTCGCATGGCTTTTTCCACGTTTGACCTTCACCCCGATCTACTGAAGGGCGTCAAGTCCCTGGGCTTCACCCGCCCGACGCCGATCCAGAACGACGCCATTCCGCCGGCCCTCGAGGGCCGCGACGTCCTCGCCTGCGCGATGACCGGCAGCGGCAAGAGCGCGGCGTTCCTGCTGCCGATCATGAACCGGCTGATGGGCAAGAAGCGCGGCACGACGCGCGCCCTGATCCTCACGCCGACGCGCGAGCTCGCGGCACAGATCGACGAGCACCTGCGCGACCTCGCGGTGCATACGCCGCTCTCCGGCGCGGCGATCTACGGCGGCGTCGGCATGGGCCCGCAGGAGCATGCGTTCCGCAGCGGTGTCGACGTCATCGTCGCGACTCCGGGCCGCCTCCTCGACCACTTCCAGTACAAGTACGCCAAGCTCGAAGGGCTCGAAGTGCTGGTCCTCGACGAGGCCGACCGAATGCTCGACATGGGTTTTCTGCCGGATATCCGCCGCGTGCTCAAGCACCTGCCGACCAAGCGCCAGACACTGTTCTTCTCGGCCACGCTCCCCTACCCGATCATCGAGCTGTCGCGCGAGATGTTGAAGGACCCGGCGATGATCTCGATCGAGCGCAAGTCGGCGCCGGCGACCGGCATCACGCAGTCGGTGTTTCCGGTGGCCCAGGAGCTGAAGACGCCGCTCCTCGCGACCCTGCTCGAGCGCGGTGAGATCTCCAACGCCATCGTCTTCACCCGCACCAAGCACCGCGCCAACCGTGTCTTCGAGCAGCTCGAGAAGCGCAGGGTCAGCGTGGCGCGCATCCACGGCAACCGCAGCCAGTCGCAGCGCACCGAAGCCCTCACCGGCTTCCGCAGCGGGCGCTACAAGATTCTGGTGGCGACCGATATCGCGGCGCGCGGCATCGACGTCGAAGCGCTGTCGCACGTCGTCAACTTCGACGTGCCGAAGATTCCGGACGACTACATCCACCGCGTCGGCCGAACCGCCCGCGCCGAGATGACCGGCGACGCCATCACCTTCGTCTCGCCCGACGAGGAGAACGAGTTGCGGGCGATCGAGCGCGCCATCGGCAAGCGCCTGCCGCGCGTCACCGTGCCGGACTTCGACTACAGCCACAAGCCGGTCGAGAAGCTCGAGATCCCGCTGCAGGACCGCATCAAGGAGATCCGCGCCCGCAAGGCCGAAGAGCGCACCCGCGCCAAGGCGAACGCCGATCGTCGCGGCGGCAGCGGCCGGCCCGGCGCGGCGGCACCCGCCCGCGGCTCGCGTCCCTCCGCCGCAGGCGGACGTCCAGCGACCGCAGGCGGACGTGCAGCAACCGCTGGCGGACGTACCAGCGCTCCGCCGTCCCGTGCCGGCGCCGGCGCTCCCGCTCGCCCACGCGTCGCGGACGGCAACACCGGCGGCGCGCCGGCCAATCCGAGCGGCGCACCGCGCAGCGTCTTCGGACGCGGCCCGGCGCCGGCCTCGCGTGGCGCCGCTCCGAGCGGCAACCGTTACGGCAAGACCCCGCCGGGACGTCGCCGGGACCGCTGACCGCCGGCTCACGGCTCAGCGCCACCGGCAGGGTCGTGGTCGGGCACTCCGGCACTCGGGGACTCAGGGCCGGCTCCTAGTCCTGCTTGTCGCCGACCCTGAGTCCCCGAGCGCCGGAGCACCCTGGGCGAGGCAAGAAAGACCGTTTACGGCAGTGAGGATCTTCGCAGCGCCTGTTTGTAGCAGGATAGGCGCATGCGATCCTCCCGGCCGATCTTCTCCTTTTTTCTATTTACCGGTCTTTTGCTTTTCGGCTGCGGCGCCACCGCCGCGCCATCCGACCCCACAACGCCCGCTGGCGAGAAGCTGGTGAAGCCGGATGAAACCGGCCGGTTCACGCTCGCCGTCGAAGGCCAGGCCGAGGTCGCGCCGGGCCTCGTCCTCACTCTCGAACGGATCGTGGCCGACAGCCGCTGCCCGGTCGATGTCAATTGCGTCTGGGCGGGGGAGATCCGCGTCGCCTTCGCGCTCGAGTCACCGCGGACCGAGTCGCCGCGCCTCGAGTTCGAGCTCTCGAGGACCGCGCCGAAGGCGGCGGCGCGCGGGCTCGAGTTCGAGCTGCTGGGAGCCCTGCCGGTGCCGCGTGCGACAGCGAAGATCGCCGCCGCCGACTACCGGATCGAGCTGCGCGTCGGCGCCGCACAGGTCGCCGGAGCGCAGTGACCGCCCTCCTGGAGAGTGTGGGGCACTGCCCGACCTGCGATCGCGACGTCCGCTTCGTCGCGTCGCGGGAGTGGTTGCGCGACTACTTCGCCTGTTCGAGCTGCGGCAGCATCCCGCGCGAGCGGGCCCTGATGCTCAGCATCGCGCGCCACTATCCGGACTGGCGGGGGCTGCGGATTCACGAGTCGTCGCCGGGCAGCCGCGGTGCGAGCGTGCGCCTCGCGCGCGAGTGCCCGAGCTACGTGCCGACGCAGTACTTTCCCGGGCACGCCTCCGGTACTCTCGTTGATGGGGTGCGCTGCGAAGATCTCGAAGCGTTGTCGTTCGCCGACGGGAGCCTCGACCTGCACGTGACGCAAGACGTGCTCGAACACGTCTTCCGGCCGGAGCGGGTCTTTCGCGAGATCGCCCGCACTCTCGCGCCCGGCGGCGCCCACATCTGCACCGTGCCGCTGGTGCGCAAGGAGCGGCCAAGCCGGCGCCGCGCCCGGCTCGCTCAAGGTGACACGGTCGTGCACCTCGAGCCTCCCGACTACCACGACAATCCGCTGACGCCCGAGGGCTCGCTCGTCACCTTCGACTGGGGCTACGACATCTGCCAGTGGATCTTCGACGCCTCGGGCCTGTTCACCGAGATCGTCTGGATCGACGACCTCTCCCACGGCATCCGCGCCGAGTACATCGAGGTGCTGGTGACCCGCAAGCCGGACGCCGGGCCTGCCGGGACGTCACACGCTAACGGCAGTGAGTCGTCGTAGGATCCGCCGCAGACCCGGTCCATCCACAAGCTTTTGAGGAGGCAACGACCATGCGCATGCTTCGAATTTCCGCAGTTTCCGCCTTAGCCGCTTTCGCCGCCGTCTGTCTGCTCTCGGCCTCCGGAGCGCAAGCCGCCGAAATCAAGGGCGCGGCGATCCTCGACCATGCCTGCGGCAAGACCTCGGTGCAGCAGATGGCCCTCGTCCATGCCGGCAAGATGGACGAGTCACTGAAGCTCTCGACGCCCGAGATGCAGAAGGAGTGGCAGGCGATGCCGGCCGACGACAGGAAGATGATGTCCGGCATGATGAAGGACATGGCGCAGAGCGAAGCGGACTACAAGGCTGCGATCCAGACCGGCGGCGTCCTCGTCGTCGATGGCGCGAGCGCCACCCTGACGGTGAAGAAGGAGCACAAGGACGGCAATGGCAGCAGCACCGAGACGATGACCCAGAAGTTCGTCGTCGACGCCAAGGGCTGCTGGATCACCCGCTGAGCTAGGCGAGGGGCGCTCTGGCGCTCGAGAATCCAGAGTGGGCGACCAGCTTCTATAGGAGCCGACTCTGGATTCTCGAGTGCCGGAGTGCCCCCACCAGCGACGCGCCCGTCGACAGCTGTCGACTTGCTCTACTACCTCTCGAGCGTCTCATCGACTTCGGTGAAGTAGTTCGGCGGCACGAGGACGTCGCGGGGCTTGGAGCCCTGCGCCGGCCCCAGCAGGCCTTCGCGCTCCATCATGTCGATGAGCCGGGCGGCGCGTGAGAAACCGACCCGCATGCGGCGCTGGAGGAAGCTCGCCGAGGCCTGGCGCTCCTGCACAACGAGCCTGGCCGCCTGGTCGAAGAGGTCGTCGTCGATCAGGCCGGCGCCGCCCTCGCTGCCGCTGTCGTCCGGGCCGGCGAGCACCGCCGGATCGAGCTCGGGTTTCCCCTGCTTCTTGAGCCAGCGCACCAGCGCCGCCGTCTCCTGCTCCGAAATATACGGTCCATGCAGCCGGATCGGCCGGCTGCTGCCCGGCGGCAGGAAGAGCATGTCGCCTTTGCCGAGAAGCTTCTCGGCGCCGACGCCGTCGAGGATCGTCCGCGAGTCGTGGCGGCTCGCGGTCGCGAACGACAGGCGGCAGGGGAAGTTCGCCTTGATGGTACCGGTAAGGATGTCGACCGACGGCCGCTGCGTCGCGACGATCAGATGGATGCCGACCGCGCGTGCCATCTGGGCGAGGCGCGCGATCGAGGTCTCGACCTCCGCCGCCGCGACCATCA
>JBDTQT010000208.1:0-7287 GCA_039932055.1 Thermoanaerobaculia bacterium | reverse complement strand
CGACAGTGTGGGGCGGTCGCGCGGGTGGACACCAGAGCGCGGCGCGGTACCAGTTCAGCATGGCGGTGAGGGCGCCCGGCTGGCGTGTGGCATCGACGTACGTCTCGAGATCTTCGGCGGAGAACGTACCGGGCCGGCTGGTGCGCTTGAAGATCGACCGGAAGGCGCGGAATCCGGCCGCCCGGATCTTGCGCTCGGGCAGGAAGGGCAGCTGGAAGTAGAAGATGTAGCGGCTGCGCCGGCGCTGCTCGCGGTCGTGCCGCAGGAACTGCCGCATCACCGCCGGGTGAGGGATGTTGAGCACCGCCAGCCGGGCGAAGCGCTCCGGAAAGCGCAGGGCCCCCAACCAGGCGACCGCTCCCCCCCAGTCGTGGGCGACGACGTCGGTGGGCGCGCCACCGGCACCGCCGAGATCGTCCAGAAGTCCGCGCAGGTCGTCGGTCAGCGGGTCCAGGCCGTAGGCGCGGATCCCCTTCGGCTTCCCCGAGAGGTTGTAGCCGCGCAGGTCGGGGACGACCACCCGCCGGCCGGCCGCGGCGAGCGCCGGGATCTGCCGCCGCCAGCCCCACCAGAACTCGGGGAAGCCGTGCAGCAGCAGCAATGGCTTGCCGTCGGCGGGTCCGGCCTCGACGACATGCAGGCGGACGCCTGGGAGGTCGAGGAAGCGCTCGCGCAGGTCGAGCCCGGGCTGCTCGGCGGCGAAACGGGTCAGCGCGGGATCGAGGAACATGCCTCTTCGAGAACCGCCAGTACGCGGGCGACGTAGATCTCGCGGGTGAACGGCTTGGCGAGCACCCGTTCCGGCGGCACGCCGAACTCTGCAGGATCGCTGCTCGCGGCCATCTCTCCCGTCACCAGGAGGCAGCGCGGCGCGAGATGCGGCAGGTGCTGTTCGATCCAGGCATAGAGCCCGAGACCGTCCATCTCGCCCGGCATCCGGATGTCGGTGACGACGGCGTCGCAGGGTTCGCGCTGGAGGATGGCGACCGCCTCGGCCGCATCCTGGGCCACCAGGACTGCGATGCCGGCTTTGGCCAGGAAGCGGCGCTGAATGTCGCGTAGGGCCGGCTCGTCATCGACGATGAGCACCCGCCGCGCCTCGGCGGTGAGGCCGGCCTGCGGTCGGGCCGGCAAGAGCGCAGCGATCGCCAGGTCCACCTCGACCCGAGAGCGCCGCTCGGGCTCACTGGGCTCGCGCGCGGCCGGCGGAGCGACGGCCGCACGCAGGCGGATCGTCAGGCGCGCCCCGCCTGTCGGCCGGTTCTCCGCCGAGATGGTGCCGCCCGCCTCGGTGACGAAGCGCTCAGCGAGAGAGAGGCCCAGGCCCGTGCCACTGCCCACCATTTTCGTGGTGTAGAAGGCGTCGAAGACGCGCGCCGGCTCGACGAACCCCGGCCCGTCATCCTCGAAAGTGAGCGTGATCCAATCGCCGCCGCTCGCCTCCGCAACCACGGCGAGTCGCGTGCCGCCGCCTGCGGACATGGCCTCCAGGGCGTTGCTCATGATGTTCAGGACGGCGTGTTCCAGGCGCTGCGGTTCGGCGACGACGCAGAGGGTCGCGGGAATTCCCACCGCGAGCTCCTTGCCGGCGCGCGTGAAGGCGTAGGCGCGCAGGCCCGCCGCGACCTCCACCGCGAACTTCAGGTTGACCGAGACGAGCTCGGAGCTCGACGGACGGGAGAATTGCAGGAGATTGCGCACCAGGTCGCCGGCCCGTCCGGTCTCCCGGATGAGCGGCAGCACGAGCTCCTGCCGCACCCGGCGAATCGACGGATCGGAGTGCAGCTCGAGCTCCTCCGCAATGCACTCGGCGTTGCCCAAGATGCCGGCCAGGGGATTGTTCAGCTCGTGCGCCAGACCGGCGAGCATGAAGCCGATTGCGCCCAGCTTCTCCTGCTGCACGAGGTCCTGCTGCGCCCGCTCGAGCGAGCGCAGACTCTCACTCAGCTCGAGGTTCTGGCGCTCGATCCGGACGCGGCCCTCCTGCAGGCTGTCGGCCATCTCGTTGAATCGACGCGCCACCGCTTCGAGCTCCGAATGCCGTTGCGCAGGGATTCGCGCCGCGAGGTCGCCGCTTCCGAAGCGCACCGCCGCCGCGGCGAGCTGTCCCAGCGGCTCGACCACGCGCCGCTGCATGAGACGCACGAAGAGAAGCGCCAGTCCGATGAGTCCCGCGCCCACCCCGGTGAGGCCCAGCAGGAGCCGTTCGAAGCGCGCCACCTGCGCCGCGCGCTGCTGCTGGAGCTCGCGCTCGCGCAGCAGGACGAAGCGCGCCATCGCCGCCTGCAGGCGCTCGGTCAGGCGATGCATCTCGGCGACGCGGGCGCTCGCCGCCGCGGATTCGCCGCGGGCGATGAGATCGAAGGCCTGGTGCGCCACGACTTCGAGCGCCTGGTGCTGCTCCTTGATCGTCTCGACCTCGAGCCGCGCGGCGATTGGCATCGATTGAAAGAGGTATTCGCGCAGGCGGGCATAGGCCTTCTGGCCGAGGGCTTCGAAACGCTCCCGGTTGGGCGCGCTCGGCTCCCCGAGCTGTTTGTAGGCCGCCAGAATCTGACCGTAGACCGAGGTGGCAATCTCGTCAGCCGCGCGTTGCTCGGCGAGATGCAGGTTCGCATCGCTTTCCAGGTGGCGCATCATCGACCCGAAAAGCACCAGCGTACCGACCAGGACCAGGCTCGCGGCGAGCGCGAAGGCGAGGGTGCCGAGCAGCAGGAGCTGACGCAGCGACCGGCCGCGGTTCACGGCGACTCCTCGGGTGCGCTCGGGGCGACGGTTCGCGGCCCCGCCGCAGTGATCTCCGCGAGCATGTAGGACGGCCGCGGATCGCCGTTCTCGGCGAACGCGATCGTCCCCGTGACGCCCTCGTAGGACGGGCGCCGGGTGCCGACGTCGGCCAGATAGGCACGAATCGCTTCGCGCTCCGGCCCGGCAGCGCGTGCCGCGGTGGCGAGCAGCATGACGCCGTCGTAGGTGAGCGCGGCTTCCGCGGTGAGCGGCAGGCCGGCCGCCGGGAGAAACCTCTGGCGCAGCTCTCCGAGCGCCGCGCGTGCAGCGTCCGGGTCGACCAGCCGGACGTAGCGAACGCCGTTGAGCAGGCCCGCGGAATTGCGGTCGGTGATCGCTTCGTCGATACCGTCGCTGGCGAGTACCGGCAGCCCGGGCTCCAGCCGCCGCAGCTCGGGCAGGAGCTGACGCAGCTGGAGCGCGCGGCCGATCCAGACGAGCAACTCCGGGTGCGTCTCGGCGACCCGCAGGGCGGTGGCTGCAGGGTCGGGCAGGAGCTCTTCGTGACTGTAAGGGGCGTCGTAGACCACGGGTACTCCGGCACGCCCCAGCCGGGTGCGAAACTCCGCGTGCAGGGCAATGCCGTAGTCGTCGTTGACGAAGAACATCGCGGTGCGCGGAGTGCCGTGCGCGGCGAGGACCTGCTCCGCCAGGAAGCGCGCCTGGTGGATATCGCTCGGGGCGAACCGGAAGGTGTACGGTCCGGCCTTGCTCAACAGGGGGGCGGAGCTCGTCGTGGCGATCTGGACCACGTGGCGCTCGTTGTAGATCTGCGCCGCCGCAAGGCTGGCGCTGCTGTTCGAGTGCCCGACGACGGCGAAGACCGTCGGGTCACTCGACAGCGCGTCGGCCGCGGCGAGCGCCGGACTGGCGCGAGTGCTGCCGCCGTCAGCGATGACCCGCAGCTCGAGCCGACGACCCTGAATGCCGCCCGTGGCGTTGATTCGGCTCGCGGCAAGTTGTGCCGCCACGACAGCCTCGTCGGTGACCACGATGCCAATGCGGACCGGCTCGCGGGATCGACAGCCTGCGGCCATCGGGCCCATCCAGGCAGCCAGAGCCATCAGGGCCAGCGCGGCGACACGGCTGGAGCCACCTGGTGTTGCGGACAAGGTCACTGCCTGACGCCCTTGGGAAATCCGGTCACGATAGCGGTCGCCCCCTTCCTGAGGAGCCAGACCACTCTACTCCTCTGGCGCGTTCGCCCTCCGCCCGGCCACCCCCCGCCGGTACATCGAAGAGAGAAGCTCCTTGGCGTCGCGAGGCGGGCTCTGGCGCTCGGGATCCTGGGGTTGGCGACCAGCTTCTATAGGAGCCGGCCCCAGGATCCCGAGTGCCGGAGACCGCCGACCCCCAATGCTCCAGAGTGCCGGAGTGACCCCACAGCCGGCAGAAAGGGATTCTCTTCTAGTTCGATGCCAGCGGCTTGAGATTCACCCAGCGATTGCAGGTCTCCTGCAGGGCCTGGGGGTCGTCGGTGGCCATGGCTTCGGCGAGGAAGAGGTCGATGTCCCGGCGGTCTTTGCCGGCCTGGCGCAGCGCCTGGCGGACGGCGGACGCCACCGCCCAGCGGTTGCGGGTGCGCAACGTGACCTGGACTTCGGGGAATCGCGGGGACGGCGGCGTCAAGATGAGCAGACCTCTCTAGAGGGACTACTGTCGGCGCGGGAAAATGTTACGCCGATCGGGCAGAAAAGCGCCGCGGCCGGGCCAGCCGGCGTCCGGTCAGTAGAAACCGAGCTGCAGCCGGGCGGCCTCGCTCATCATTCCCTGATTCCAGGGTGGGTCGAAGACCACTTCGACCTTGGCCTGGGAGATCTCCGGCAGCTTTTCGAGGCGCTTCTGGATGTCCTGGGCGAGGATGTCGCCCATGCCGCAGCCGGGGGCGGTGAGGGTCATCTGGATGTTGGCGACCTGACGGCCATCGGCGGCTGCGGCGTCGAGCTGGCAGCTGTAGACCAGGCCGAGCTCGACGATGTTGACCGGGATCTCCGGGTCGTAGCAGCTGCGCAGCACCTCCCAGACCCGGTCATCTAGCGACCCGGCGCCGGCCTCGGCCGTCGCCGCCGGGGCGGTGGGGACTTCCATGCCGATGGCGTCCAGGTTCTCGGGGTCGATCCGGTAGAGGCCGCCGTACTCGGTCGTCACGGTGACCGTGCCGCCCAGCTTCTGCATGATCATGACCTTGGTGCCGAACGGAATCCGCGTCGGCGAGCCGTGCGGAATGACCACGGCTTCGATCTCGCGGGTGGTGATCGCTTCGGTCCGGTCGGAGGAACTCATGAACCATTCATCTTACCCCTACTCGCGCTCTGCCGAGGCCTGCCGGGTCGCCAGCCGGGAGGGGGCCCTGCGGTAGAGTTGCGGAGCGCCGCTTCCGCGGCGGAATCCCAACGCCTCGGAGGTCCGGATGAAGCTCACGCTCCTACTCTTCGCCCCGTTCGCCGCGATCGTCTTCGCCGGCCACGCGGTTGCGCAGTCGCTCCCCAAGCCGCCGGCCAGCCGCATCGCGCCGGTGAGCGAGAAACTCCATGGCGTCGAGATCGTCGACAACTACCGCTGGCTCGAGGGAGACAACTCGAAGCCCGACCGGATGGGCGAGGTGACGCCCGAAGTCGGCGCCTGGACCGACCAGCAGAACGCCTACACCCGCGCGGTCCTCGACAACCTGCCGGGAAGGAAGGCGCTCGAGGAGCAGCTTCGCCCTTTGATGGAGGTCGGCTCGGTTTCCACGCCGGTCGTCCGCGGCTCGCGCTACTTCTTCTCGCGTCGCGAAGGGGCACAGAACCAACCCAACTACTTCTGGCGCGAGGGCTCGAAGGGCGAGTCAAAACTGCTGCTCGATCCCGCGCAACTCGATCCGTCGGGCCTGACGACGATCACCTGGATCTCGCCGTCGCAGGACGGCAAGCTCGTCGCCTACGGCACCTACAAGTCCGGCGACGAGAACACGACGCTCCATCTGATGGAAGTCGATTCGGGCAGGCTGCTGCCGCTCGAGATCCCGAACAAGACGCAGGGCCCCGACTGGATGCCCGACGGCTCGGGCTTTCTCTACCAGAACCTCAGGGATCCCGAGGATCCGTATAGCGGCCGAGTGCTCTACCATCGCATGGGCACCGAAGTGGCGGCGGACCCGATCCTCTTCCGGCAGTTCACCAAGGCGGAGAACGAGAAGCTCGCGACCACCTGGGGCCCGGGCGGCACGCTCTCCCGCGACGGCAAGTGGCTGACTCTCGTCTACTACACCGGGACGCGCTCGAACGACCTCTGGGTGGCCGACTTCACGCAGTTCCTGGCGACCGGCAAGCTCGAGAAGCGTGCGGTGGCGATCGGCCAGGACGGCAATTCGTACGGCTTCGTCGACGGCGATACCTTCTTCGTCCAGACCAACGTCGGCGCGCCCAACGGCCGGGTCGACGCCTACGACCTGCGGTCGACCGCGGCGGGCGCCATCGGGCAGCCGCGCACCGTCGTGGCCGAGCGCCCCGGAATGACGATCCAGAGCGTCAGCGTCGCCAAGGGCCTGCTTGCGGTCGAGTACCTGAAGAATGCCGCCAGCCTGATCGAAATCTTCGACGTCGCGCGCGCTTCGGCGATCTACGCCGACGCCACCGGCGCCGTCGGTTCGACCCTCTCCGGCACCCCCGCCAAGTCGCTGGGCGAGCTCAAGCTGCCCGGAATCGGCTCGGCGAGCCTCGCCACCGAACCGGATCGCCACGAGGCCTATCTCAACTTCACCAGCTTCAACTATCCGACCAGCATCTTCCGCGTCGATCTCGGCAAACCGGACGCCGAACCGGAGCTCTGGGAGAGCCCGCCGGTGCCGGTCGATCCCGCCTCCGTCGAAGTCAAACAGGTCTGGTACAAGTCGAAGGACGGCACGCCGATCAGCATGTTCATCGCCCATCGCAAAGGCCTGGCGCTGACCGGCGACAATCCGACCATCCTCACCGGCTACGGCGGCTTCGGCATCTCGGAGACCCCGGTCTTCTCCGCCACGATGTTCCAGTGGTTCGACGCCGGCGGGGTGATGGCGATGCCCAACCTGCGTGGCGGCGGTGAGTACGGCGACGCCTGGCACGAGGCCGGCATGCTGGGCAAAAAGCAGAACGTCTTCGACGACTTCATCGCCGCCGCTGAGTGGCTGATCGCCGAGAGGTACACCCGCCCGGCGAAGCTCGCGATCGCCGGCGGCTCGAACGGCGGCCTGCTCACCGGCGCGGCGGTCGTCCAGCGCCCCGATCTCTTCCGCGTCGCCCTGGTGGCCGTGCCGCTCCTCGACATGCTGCGCTACCAGAACTTCTCGATGGCGCGCTATTGGGTGCCCGAGTACGGTTCGGCCGAGGATGCGGCGCAGTTCGCCTTCCTCAAAGCCTACTCGCCGTACCAGAACGTGAAGGCCGGCACCGACTATCCGGCGGTCCTCCTGACCGCCGGCGAGAACGACTCGCGGGTCCATGCGTCGCACGCCCGCAAGATGGCGGCGGCGCTCCAGGC
>JBDTQT010000207.1:0-7332 GCA_039932055.1 Thermoanaerobaculia bacterium | reverse complement strand
GGCGCGCCTGCGACGGCGTTTACCTCGACGGCAAGCTGCGCGGCTACCTGCTCGACCTGGTGACCGCCACGCGGCAACCGGCGGCCGCCGGCATGAAGGAGCTCGCACCGCTCATCGCCTTCGGCGCTTCGCCGCGCGCGACGCTCTTCCTGGCGCGCGCCGCCAAGGCGATGGCGCTGCTCTCCGGGCGCGGCTACGTCATTCCGGAAGACATCAAGGAGATTGCTCCCGACGTCCTGCGGCATCGCGTCGTCCCGACCTACGAAGCCGAAGCCCAGAATCTCACCAGCGACGATCTCGTCGCGCGGCTCCTCGACCGCGTCGAGGTTCCGTAAGCTTCAGGGCACCCAGATGCTCTCCGCGCTGCGCGAGCGCTGGCGGCGCCGTGAGGCCGCGGCGGCCACCTCCCCGACGAAGACGGTGCGGCGGGTCCCCGCCGACCTTTTGGCCAAGGTGCGGCGGATCGAGATCTCGACCCGCAAGCTCGTCGACCAGGGGGTGGCTGGCACCTACCATTCGGTCTTCAAGGGCCGTGGCATGGAATTCGCCGAAGTGCGCCCCTACCAACCCGGCGACGACGTGCGCACGATCGACTGGAACCGCACCGCCCGCATGGGCACGCCATTCGTCAAGCAGTTCGTCGAGGAGCGCGACCTCACTGTCTTCCTCGCCATCGACGTCTCGGGCAGCCTCGGCTTCGGCTCGCGCGCCATCCTGAAGCGCGAGCTCGCCGCCGAGATCTCCGCCCTGCTCGCCTTTGCCGCCCTGAGCAACCACGACCGCGTCGGCGCGGCGCTGCTCTCCGACCGGCTCGAGCTCTTCCTACCGCCGCAGCGACGGCGCAATCAGGTGCTGCGGCTGGTGCACGATGTCCTCCAGCATCCGGCGGCCGGCGGCACCGACCTCGAGAAGGGCCTCGGCGCCGTGCTGTCCAATCTCCGACAGCGCTCCGTGCTGTTCGTGATCTCCGATTTCGTCGGCGCGCCGCCGGTGCAGGCGTTGCAGCGCGCCGCGACCCGCCATGACGTCATCGTCGTGGAGCTCGCCGACCCCAAGGACCTGCGGCCGCCGGACACCGGGCCGCTGGTGCTGCGCGACGCCGAGACCGGCGCGGTCGCCTTCTACGACGGCCGCCGCCACGCCGCCGCCGAGGGCGCGCGCGCCGGCGGCGAGCGCGAGGCGCTGCACACCACGATCCGCAGCCTCGGGCTCGACCACCTGACGCTCGCCACCGATCGGCCCTACATGCCCGAGCTGGTGGCCTTCTTCGAATCGCGCAAGAAAAGGCTCCGGCGATGAGGCTGGAGCGCCGCACCGCCGCCGTTCCCGCAGCCGCGCTGGCTGTCGCTCTCGCGCTGGCCGCGACCGCCGGCGCGCGCGCGGCCGATCCTGCGAGCGTCGCCAGCGCGCCGGCCGCCGCCCCCGCTACTCTGGCGACATCGCTCCGGGTCGCGGTAGAGCTCGAACCGGCTACCTTGGCGGTAGGCGATCCGGTGACGGCGACCCTCTCCCTCACCCTTACCGCCGCCGAGGCGCAGCGTGAAGCGACCTTCCCCGATTGGTCGAAGGGTTGGGGCGAGGCGGAGGTTCTCCAGGCGGGGCCGGTCGAGCGCACGACTGCCACGGACGGCACCCACCTGGTACAGCGGCTGCGCCTCACCGCCTGGAAGTCCGGCAAGACCGCTTTGCCGCCGGTCGAAGTGCAACTCTCCGGTGAGCCCGCCCTGCACGCGTCGACGCCGCCGGATCTCGCGCTCGAGGTGCGTTCGGTGATTGCGTCCGACGACAAGGAGCTCAAACCGGCACCGCCTTCGCCGCCGCGGTCGCTCGCCGTCGCGCGCAGCTTCTGGTGGGCGCTCGCCATCGGCGGCGCGCTCGCCGCCGGCGCCGCGGTGCTCGCCTGGAAGCGCCGCCGGGAAGTCGATCCGCTGGCGGCACCGGAGCTCGCACCGCTCGCCGAGCTCGAGCGCGCCCTGGGCCTCCTCGCCGCCGAGCCGCCTGCCGGGGCGTTCGCGCATCTCAGTCAGGCGCTGCGCCGCTATTTTGGCCGCCGGCTCGGCTTCCGCGCCCTCGAGAGCACCACCACCGAAGTGCAGCGCCGGCTGGCGGCACTGCGCCTCGACCCGGCGCTGGTGCAGCGCTCGGTCCGGGTGCTGCGGCTCTCCGACCAGATCAAGTTCGCGCGCCGCCCGGCGGAGAGCTCCGAAGCCGCGGCGCGCATCACCGAGACGCGCGAGATCGCCGCGGCGATCGAGAGTCACCTGGCCCCCCTGGAAGAGGCCGCGGCGTCGGCACCGCCGGCGTCTCCCGGGGGTATTGGAAGCCCTGGAAGCCATGGAAGCCATGGGAGCCATGGGAGCCAGCCGAGCCAGCGAGCCAGGCGGCGCGAGGGCGCCGCATGAACGTCCTGCCACAGTTCGCTGATCCGCTCTGGCTGCTCGCGGCGCTGGCGCTGCCGGTCCTCGTCTGGCGGCACCACCGCACGAGCTCGCACGGCGCGCTGCTCGCCAGCCGCCTGCCGCGCTCGACCGGCCGCAGCTGGCGCCTGCATCTGCCGTTCTATCTCCGGCTCTTCGCCCTCCTCGCCCTCATCTTCGCCCTCGGGCGGCCGCGCCTCGGCTACTCCTGGGAAGAGGCGACGACCGAAGGGATCGACATCCAGATCGTCGTCGACACCTCGGGCAGCATGGGGGCCGAGGACTTCCAGCCGAAGAACCGCCTCACGGTCGCCAAGCAGGTGGTGCGCGATTTCATCGCCAAGCGACCCGGCGACCGAATCGGCGTGACGATCTTCGGCGGCACGGCGCTGACGCGCTCGCCGCTGACCACCGACCGGGCGATGCTCGACGAGCTCGTCGACTCGATCGCGCTCAACACCGTCCAGGACGGCACCGCGATCGGCGTCGCCCTCGCCAACGCCGCCAGTCGGCTCAAGGACAGCGCCGCCAAATCGAAGGTCATCGTGCTGGTGACCGACGGCGTCAACAACGCCGGCGAGATCGACCCGCTCTCGGCGGCCGCGGTCGCCAAGGGCCTGGGGCTGCGTGTCTACACGATCGGCGTCGGCCGCGACGGCCGCGTGCCGGTGCCGGCGCAGGTGCGCGACCCGCTCACCGGGCGCATCGAGACCCGTCACATCATGATGGAGGTGCAGGTCGACGAGAAGCTCCTGCGGACGATCGCCGAGCGCACTGGCGGCAGCTTCTTCACCGCGACGGATCCGGGCGCGCTCGCCGCCGTCTTCGACCGCATCGATCTGCTCGAGAAGACACCGATGCAGGTGAAACGCTACATCCGCTACCGTGAGAGCTTCCAGCCGTTCGCCTGGGCGGCGCTCGCTTTCCTCCTGCTGCCGTTCGCCGCCGGCCTCCTGCGGATGACCGCCGAACCATGAACTTCGCCGATCCCCGCCTGATCTGGCTCGCTCTCGCGGCGCCGGCGGCCGCGCTCGCCGCCTACTGGTTGCAGCGTCGCCGGGCGGCCGCGGAGGCCGCCTGGGCCTCGCGTGCCATCGAACCGCGGCTGCGCTCCGGCAGCCGTCCGCGCGGCCCCCTGTGGGCGGCTGTCCTGCTCGGCGTGGCGACGCTCGGCATCGTGCTCGCGCTTGCCCGGCCGCGTTGGGGCGAGTCGATCGAGAAGGTCGACCAGCGCGGCGTCGACATCGTCTTCATGCTCGACACCTCGGCCTCGATGGGGAGCTACGACGTTCTGCCGTCGCGGATCTGGCTCGCCCAGTCACTGGTGCGCCGGATGGCACAGCAGTTGCCCGGCAATCGCGTGGCTCTGGTTCAAGCGGAAGGCGTGGGGGTGGTCATGGCGCCGCTCACCGTCGATGTCGCCGTTCTCGACCTGCTGCTCGACGCCGTCGAGCCCGGTTCCTTGCCGCTGCCGGGCACGCAGTTCGCGCCCGCTCTGCGCAAGGCGATCGACCTCTTTCCCGCCGGCCACGACAAGCAGCGCGTCCTGGTTCTCCTGTCGGACGGCGAGGACCACGACGAGGAGTTGGCGCCGGTCATCGACCAACTGGTCGAGGCTGGCATCATCGTCCACACGATCGGCGTCGGGACGACCCAGGGCGCACCGGTTCCAGTGGCGGGCCGGGAGGGTGAGTTCAAGCGCACGACCGGCGGCAAGGTCGTGATCAGCCGCCTTCAGCCCGGTGTCCTCCAGAAGCTCGCCGCGGCGACCGGCGGGGTCTTCCTCGAGGCATCGAACGCCAATGCCGACCCGCGGCCGATCCTCGAGCGCATTTCGGCGATGCAGAAGCGCGGCCTCGCCAGCTCGACGGTCGCCACCCTGGAGGAACGCTTCCAGTGGCCCCTCGCCGCAGCCGCCGCGGCGATCGCGCTCTGGCTCGCGGTGAGCCCCTACATGCGTTGGCCACGCCGGGTCGCGCCGGAGGAGACCGCGTGAACCGGCGCAATCGGCTCGCGACCGGCCTAGCGGTTACCCTGCCGATGGCGCTCGCCATCGCGCTGGCTTGGGGAGTACCCGCGACGGCGCAGCCGGCAAGCACCGCGCCGGACGCCCGCACGACATCCGCTCCGGCACCGGTTCCAGCCGGCGCGGCGGAAGCTCCGCTGCTCGAGCCCTATCGCTTCAACGCCCGCGAACGCACCGCGCGCGCCCTTGCCGCCTGGGGGAAGGGCAAACCGGAGGACGCTGTCGCGCCGCTCGACAGCGCGCTGCGGCTGCAGCCGGGCGATCCGCTCGTCGAGTTCAACGCCGGCACGGCGCATTTCGGCGCGAATCAGCCCGACGCCGCAGCGCTCCTCGAGCAGGCTGCGAAGCACGCACCCCCCACGCTCGCCGCGGACGCCTACTACAACCTCGGCAACGCACGCCTCGATGCGAAGGATGCGCGGGGCGCGATCGACGCCTACAAGGGCGCGCTGCGCGCCCAGCCCGACCTCGCAAACGCCAAACGCAACCTCGAGCTCGCCGTGCGCCTGCTCGAAGAGCAGAAGCAGCAGCAGGAGCAGCAGCAGAAGGACCAGCAGAACGACCAGAAGAAGGACGACAAAGATCAGCAACAGCAGAATCAGCAGGGCGGTCAGGGCGAGGGCAAGGACCCACAGCAGAAGCCGCAGCAGAATCCCGATGGCCAGCAGAAGCCGCAGCCCGACGCGCAGCAAAACCCGTCGCAGCAGGACCAGCCGCAACAGGGCCAGCCGCAGCCGCAGGAGCGGCCGCTGCCGCAGTTCCAGGACCAGAAGGACATGACCGCCGAGCAGGCCGCGGCCATCCTCCAGGCGGTGGAGAACCTCGAGCGCCAGCAACGCCGCGAGCAGGCTCGCGCCCTCGCCCGCGCCAAGACCAGCGTGGAGAAAGACTGGTGAGAGGCGGCTCCGGCCTCCTCCGCGCCGGGTCCGCTGCCTTGGCGATCCTGCTGGGGCTGGCCGCCGCAGCGCCGGCCGAGGAGGCGCGCACCGAGGCCACCGCGGTGCTCGAGCCGGGGCTCGTCGGAGTCGACGAGCTGGCGAGCTTCACCATCACCGTGAGCTCGAGCGGCTTCGGCGGCCTGGATGTCCATCCGGAGTTCGAGCTCGACAACTTCGAGGTCGCCGCGGGGCCGTTTCAGTCGCAGAGCCAGCGCTGGGTGAACGGCACGACCTCGAGCACTCTGCAGCTCACCTGGCGCCTGCGTCCCAAGGGCGTGGGACCGGCGCGGGTCCGCGCCCTCACGCTCACCGTCTCAGGCAAGGCGTTCCGGCTCTCGGACAAGGAGATCCAGGTGCAGCAGCAGGCGCCGCCGCGGCAGGAGGTCGCGCCAGCGCCGCCGGCGGGCGGCGCCTTCGATCCGTTCGAGGATCTCGTCGGCCGCGCCGGCGCCGGCCGCCGCCGGCCGCCACCGGCAGAAACCAGGCGGCCCAAGATCTTCCTGCGCGCCGAGCTCGATCCGCCGGCGGTCTACGTCGGGCAGCAGACGACCTACACGCTCTGGCTCTATACGCAGACCGATGTCGGCGCCTTCCAGCCGACCCACATGCCGGCCTTCAAGGGCTTCTGGGTTCGCGAGATTCCACAGCCGGCGGAGCTCAAGCCCGAGTGGCTGGAGCAGGACGGCGAACGCTTCGGCCGCGTCGCCATGCTGCGTCGCGCCCTCTTTCCGCTGCAGGCGGGGAAGTTCACCATCGAGCCGACCGAGGTCGATCTGGTCGCCCGGGTGGCCGAGATCGGACCGTTCGGCACACCTTTCGGACGCTCGGAGACCCAGCACCTCAAGACCGCAGCGCTGCCGCTCGACGTTCAGGTCCTCCCCGCTGCGCCCGTCGACTTCACCGGCGCGGTCGGCGACCTCGCCGTCTCGGCGCGACTCGACCGAGCGGCTCTCTCCGTCGGCGAGGCCGCGACGCTCACCATCCGCTCGACCGGACGCGGCAATCTCCAGAGCCTGCGACCGCCGGAGCTCGCGATCCCGGACGGCATACGTCTCTTCCCGCCGCGGCAGGAGAGCACTGAGCGACTCACCGACGGCAACCTCGTCTCTTCCCAGGAGTGGAGCTACGTGCTCGTGCCCCAGCGTCCAGGGACCTACGAGCTGCCGGCGCTCGCCCTGCCCTACTTCGATCCGGCAGCCAAGGCCTTCAAGAGCGCCGCGACACGCCCGCTCGTGCTCACGGTGACCGGCGAGGCGGTGGCCAGTCCGACCGCCGCGCCAGTGCCCGATGGCGCGGGGCCGTCGGCGGAGCCTGCCGCTGCGGGCGCTCCGGCCGGATCCCCCGGACCTTACTCCGCCGACAGCGCGCGCGCCCTTGCGGCGCCGTCCGGCCGCGGCTGGCTATGGGCGTTCGGCGGCGGACTCCTAGCCACCGGCCTGCTCGCCGCCGGAGCGTGGCGCCTCCGGCTCGGAGCGGCGCGCACGCAAGGCGGTGGACGCTCGCTCGTCGCCGCGCTACGGGCGATCGAGGCCGGCGCCACGAGGGCGACCCCGCGCGAGACCGCGGCGGAGATCGAAGAGGCGTTGCGGCATCATCTCGAGTCGCGCTTCGAGATCGCGCCCGGCACGCCGGCCTCCCATTGGCAGGCCCGATTGGTCGCTGCCAAGGTCGATCCGGCGACCGCCACGGAGCTCGCCGAGGTGACCAGGGAGCTGCACTACCTGCGCTACGCGCCGGAGTTGGCCGCCGCCGAGGAGCTCCGCACCGATACCCTGATCAGGGCGCGGCGCCTCGCGCGCGCGCTGCGCTGAGCGGCTGCACAGGGACCTGCGCGGAACTTCTGGTATCTTTCCAGCGGTTTACGACAGCGTCCAGAGTGCTTCGTCATGAGCGAAGTCTTCAGCCTCGACCCCCATGCTCTCGAGCAATTCCTCGAGCGCCGACGTGCGTC
>JBDTQT010000206.1:0-7344 GCA_039932055.1 Thermoanaerobaculia bacterium | reverse complement strand
CGCCGAACAGGATGTAGGCCACCGGCTGCTGGCTCATGAAGCCCTCGACCAGCGCTTTCATGATCGACGCCTGCGGCGCCGCGAGCACGACCCGGGCATCGCCCACCGCCGCCTCGCCGAACTGGAAGGTCTTGGCGAGCAACATGATGGTGAGCGCGCCCGCCACCGCCGAAGCCAGGATGCCCCAGAACTTGACCCGCTGCTGCACTGCCGGAGTCGAGCCCAGCCAGTAGCCGGCCTTGAGATCGGTGACCGCCTGGCCCGAAACCGAGAGCGCCGTGCAGACCATGCCGGCGATCGCCATCACGAAGAACATGCCGGTGGTGCCCGAGAGCCCGAATCGCAGCAGCACGATGGACGAGACGATGATCGTCAACATCGTCATGCCGGAGACTGGATTTCGGGCCGTCGTGGCAATAGCATTGGCGGCGACAGATGCGAAGAAGAAGGAGAACAGGAGGGTCAGGACAAGGCCGACGAGCGCTACCGTCAGGCTCGTCCCGAGGCTGGCGAAAAAGATGCCGGCGCCGAGCGTGGTGACGAGGACGCCGATCAGTACCGTCGTCGTCGAGAGATCCGTGTCGGTGCGCTCCTGCCCCGCGGTTTCACCGTGCTTGAAGGCGTGCGCGGCGATCTTGAAAGAGCCGGCGACGATCCTGAGCGACTTGATGATGCCGAAGATGCCTGCCGTCGCGATCGCTCCGACGCCGATGAAGCGGACGTACCCGCGGAAAATCTGCGTGGCATCCATTTCCGAGATCGCCCGGGTTGCCGGGTAGATCGCGTCCGGGTAATGGCGCCCGATCATCCAGATCATCGGCACCAGGACGAAGTTCGACAGCACTCCGCCGGCGCACAGGATCATCGACGAGCGCAAGCCCATGACGTAGCCGAGCCCGAGGATGAAGGCGATGGCGTCGAAACTCGCGACGACTCGCGCCTTTTCGGCCAGGGCCCGCACCTGAGGCACGAACTGGAAGTCCACGAACTCGCGCCAGACATGGAAGGTCGTGACGAAGAAGTCGTAGAGCCCGGCGATCGCCGTCGCCTGTAGCAGGAGCTTGGCCTGCGAGCCGCCTTTCTCGCCGGTGACCAGCACTTCGGTGATCGCGGTCGCTTCCGGGAAAGGGAACTCGCCGTGGGTCTCGCGGACGAAGTATCGCCGCAGGGGAATCAGAAAGAGCAGTCCCATGCAGCCGCCGGCGAGGCTGATGAAAGTCGTCTGCAGGGGATGCGGGTCGAGATTCAGGATATAAAGCGCCGGCAGCGTAAAGATCGCCCCCGCGACCATCGCGCCCGAGGTGCCGCCGATGCCGGTCATGATGACGTTCTCGAGCAGCGTCGACCGCCGAGCGTAGACCCGCGCTAGGCCGATGGCGAGGATCGAAATCGGAATGGCGGCCTCCATCACCTGCCCGACCTTCAAGCCGGAGTAAGCGGAGGCAATAGTGAAGATCACGCACAGGAAGAGGCCCCAGCCGACCGAGCGAGGCGTGGACTCGGCCACCGTGGCGGCGGCCGGAACCATCGGGGCGTAGGTTTCGCCGGGCTGCAGCGGAAGATAGGCGTTCTCGGGCAGCGACTTCGACTCGGTGGCGTCCATCCGGTCTCCCTGTCTGAATTTCCGTTGGCGAATGGGCGCAGTCTAGCCCAGGGTCGGACTCGACGGCCGCCCGGCGCGGCAAAAGGAAATGGTCCCGATCAGTAGATCAGTTCGACCCAGCGCATGCCCGCAGCGAGCTCCGCCTTGCGCCGCTGCCACTTTTCCTTCGAACCGGCGAGCCTTGCCAGCACCGAATCGAGGCCGGCGATCGACTTCTCGAGCCCGGCGACGTAGACGTAGGTCTTGGAATTGCCCAGGAGATCCCAGAGCTCTTCGCCGCGCTCCTCGATCGCCTGATCCCAGGCGATCGGATCCGACCAGTTGGGCCGCGGCGAGAGCGCCTTGAAGGCACGGAAGGTCTCCTCGTCGTAGTACTGGGCGAAGTCGTCGCGCTCCTCGTTCATGTAGAGGAGCTCGAGGCCGCTCTTGGCGCCGTAGAGGAGCCAGACGAGCCCGCGCCAGTCGCGCACGTCGCGATAGATGTGCTTGACCAGCGCCCGGAACGGCGCGATGCCGGTGCCGCTGCCGATCAGGATCAGATTGGCGTCGTGCTCTTCCGGCACCGGGAAGGCCAGGCCGAAAGGCCCGGCGAGGTCGAGCTCCGCGCCGGGCTGGAGGTCGCAGAGATAGTTCGAGGCGACTCCCGGATAACGCTCGCCGCTGTAGTCGTCGATATAGCTGCAGCGGCGGACGGCGAGCTTGATCCGCGGCAGGCCCGAAGGACCGGTTTCCAGCAGGTCGGCGATGCTGTAAAGCCGGAAGTGTTCCTTCTTGCCGAACTCCGCCGCCCCAGGCGCCACCACGCCCACGCTCTGGCCGATCTCCCAGGAGAAGTCGCCGCGATCGACTTCCAGCAACAACTCGCGGACCTCATCCTCCGAACTCGCTGGCGTGATGCGCTGACTGGCCACCAATCGCGCCCGAACTCGGGCCGACGTGTCGTACTCCTCCAGCCGCTGGATCCCCTCGATCGCTTCGCTCATCGCTGTCGTCTCCCGCTCAGTTGTACTTCCCGGCGCGCGCGATCCACTTGGCGAGATCCTTGATCGCGCGATCGCGCGGCAGTCCGGGATGAATGATCCGCGCCGTGCACTTCTCCGCCGCCTTGACGAGATCCTGGAACGGGCCGCCCGCCGGATTCTGAATATAGGCCTTCTTGTTCGCGTTGTAGGCGAAGATCTTGCCGTTGATCCGAATGCACTCGTCACAGGCCGTGCACTGTTCGCTGTCGATCCACGGCGCCAGGGAGTCTCCGGCCGCACCGGCGGAAGCGGGCACGGCTGACGGCGCCGTTCCGCCGCCGATTCCGGAAGTCGGCGCCATCGCAGGTATTGGAGCCAGCGCCGCGAAGAGTCCGCTGGCGCCACCGCCGTCGGCGGCCAGGTCGAGCAGCGCGGCGCCGATCCGGCCGGCGAAGTCGTGGCGCACTTCGGCTTCGATCTCGGTGCGCGACACTTCGGGCTTGCCGAGCCCGGCAAGAGACCGCAGCATCGTCCAGAAGTCGCGCCGGTCCTCGCACGACTCGACCATCGTGCTGTCGACCAGCAGACGCGACAGCTGCTGCTTGCGGTCGACCGACCAGATGTAGGGGAACCTGTCCTTGCGCTCCTCGGGTGAAAGCTCCAGGAATTCGACCAGCGGAACCATCTTCTCGGTCCAGGTGTCCGCCGGCGCGATCCGGTAGTGCTTGCGGAAGCGCGCCTCGGTGATCGCGAAGTCGGCGAAGGTGAGATGCACCTCCATCTCCTTCTCGCGGTGCCCGGACATGTACTTGAGCTGATAGGTCGGCCAGTTTTGGTCGAGTGCCGGATTGCCCTCGAGGTCGAAACACTCGGCCGGGGTCTTGCCGGCGTCCGGGTCGTAACGGAAGATCGGATAGGCGCGCGACTCGACCGCCAGGCGGGCCTGATGCGCGCTCATGTCGTCGCCGATGCCGTGCTCCGGCTGGCAGGAGCTGTAGAGGTTGAACAGCGCCGGCCGCCGTGCCTTGAGCCCGCGGATGAAGCCCTCGATCATGTGGCTGGCGTTGGCGATCGTCCCCTGCATGATGTAGGTCGTGCGATGCGCCATGCCGATCAGGCCGATCTCCTTGCGTGGCTCCTGCTTGCCTTTCTGCACCTTGCCGTATTGCGCCATGTCGGAGATCTGCCCGACGAAGCCCGAGGTGCATGCCTGGCCACCGGTGTTCGAGTAGACCTGGGTGTCGACCACCAGCACCTTGATCGGCTTGCCCGAGGCCATGAGGCGCGACAGGTTCTGGAAGCCGATGTCGTACATCGCGCCGTCGCCGCCCACCGCCACCACCGGCGGGCAGAGTTCCCACTCCTCGTCGCTGAACTGGCGCCAGTCGAAATAGGTGAAGAAGTCGCCCTGCGTGGCAGGATCGAAACCTCCCTCGAGCTCGAGGCGCGCCTGCCGGATCGCCCGGAAGCCGTCGGCCATCTTCGCCATGTGGCCTTCGAAGATCCCCATCGCCATCGACGGCGAGTCCTGGAAGAGATGGTTCGTCCACGGGAACGGATAGGGGTTGAACGGATAGGTCGAGGCCCAGACCGAGGTGCAGCCGGTCGAGTTGATCATGCCCATGCGCGAGCGACCGCGGCCCGAGATCCCCTCGCGGTAGCGCCACTCGAGATCCCGCAGCCGCGCCAGCAGCTGCGTCGTCCGTCGCAGCCACTCCTGGTCGATCGGCTGTCCGCCCTCGCGCTTCTCCATCCGGCCGGCGATGCCGGCTAGCGTGAGCTCGTGGTCCTTGGCGTCGGCGACCAGGCGCGCCATCGCCGCCGGGTCGGAGAGATCGAGATCGGATACCAGCCTGATCTGGATGTGGCGTTCGAGATCCGCGATGAGCTTCGTCAGGTCCTCGACGTGCTTCGCCACGCGCTGCTGCATCAGTGCCTCGATCGTCGCCGTGAACAGATGGACGATCGTCTTCTCCGAGCAGCCGAGGCAAGCGCCGTCGCCGCTCGAGAACGCCAGGTAGTTCGACTTGTCGAGCATCAGGGTCTCGAGTGCGCCGATGCCCTGTTCGAGGTCGTCGATGCGGCCGTACTTCTTGGGGGTGTTCGGCAGATCGAGCCAGAAATCCCACTGATCGCGGAGCTTCTGGACCGAGGCTTCGCTCTGCC
The DNA here is from genome assembly GCA_039932055.1 of Thermoanaerobaculia bacterium. GTDB lineage: Bacteria > Acidobacteriota > Thermoanaerobaculia > Multivoradales > JAGPDF01 > JAGPDF01. The sequence continues at coordinate 2,613 of JBDTQT010000206.1, read as the reverse complement.
GTACCGGCCGCAGGGCGTCGTCCTCGCAGACCTCGACGCACTCCATGCAGCCCTTGCAGGTGTAGGGATTGACGGTGATCGAGAGTAGCCCGCCCGAGCCCGGCTCGCGCTTCTCCGGCACGGAGTAGTAGGGCCGCGAGAGCGCGAAGCGGAAGCCGCCGAGCTCGCGGCGGAAGATCGTCATCTCTTCGCCGAGGCGTACGCGTTCCTCGCCTTCGAGAACGCTGCCGGCCAGGGTCAGGTCGATCGCCTCCGCCAGGAGCTCCTCGACCGGATCGCTCTCCTTGCCGGCGTCGAAGAGCTGGCGGAGATTCGTCTCGACGGTCTTGACCGCCCGCGGCAGGTGCACGAGCGTTTCGCCCTGTTTGCGCGCGCGCTTCAGGACGGTATCGAAAACCGCGCCGACTTCGCTCACCAGACCCGGAATCGCCGTGTCGGGACAGACGGTGTAGCACTTGCCGCAGGCCGTGCAGTTCTCGGCAATCCAGTCCGGATGCTCGAAGCGGATCGACGTCATGTCACGGAAGAGCGCCGTCGACGCCGGCATCACCCCCAGGCCGATGAACGGATCCGTGATGTTGTCGTTGCCCATGCCGCGGGAGTAGAAGTTGCCGGTCTGCTCCCAGAAACGATGGACGTCGGAGATCGCCGCCCGGCTCTTGGGAAGCTCCTGAACCATCACCGGCACCTTGGCCTCGGCGCCGGCGATGCGTCCGCCGACGACTACCGCCGAGACCGCGAGGTGCGGCACTTCGCGAACCTCGTCGAAGCCGCGCTGCACGACCCGCATGTTGTCCTCGACCACCCGCGCGCCCTTGGCGCCGAACTTGTGCTCGAGCTGCGAGCGGATCGCCGTGAGCAGCGTCGCATCGTCGAAACCGGCCTGATTCTTGAGCGGCGACGCGGCGAAGAAGGCGCCCTGGAAGGCGATGCCCTGCATGCGCAGCTGGAGCTCGGTGTCGCTCGCCTCCTCGCGCGCGATCTTGAAGGCGTCGAGGAAATAGACCCGGATCTTCTGGTCGATGATCTTCTTCTGAAACAGCGCTGGAATCTCCTGCCAGACCTTTTCCGGCGATGTCTGCTCGGTCTGGAGGATGAAGACGCCGCCCTCTTTCAGGCCGGCGAGAGCGTTGGTGTGATGGAAGACGTTGGGGTCGGGCGACATCACGACATCGACGAAGAAGTACTCGCAGTTGATGCGGATCGGCTCCGGCGCGACCGACAGATAGTAGGTCGTCGGCTGCCCCTTCTTCTCCGAGCCGTACTTCGGGTTCGCCTTGATGTGGTAGCCGAGGAGGTCGAAGAGCGTCATCGCCAGGTTCTTGCCGGTGGTGATCGCGCCCCAGCCGCCCACCGAGTGGAAGCGCACCGAGATGCTCCCCTTGGGCATCAGGTTGGGGTTCTCCGAGCCGTGGATCGCGAGCTCACGGACCTTGGGGTAGGCCTCTTCGATCGTTTTCTGGTAGGCCTCCTGCTGGTCCGAGATCGGCTTGTCGCGCAGGAAATCGATCGACAGATAGAACATCTTCTTCTGCTTGCCGGCCGGCAGCATGTTCTCGACCGCGGCGATCAGCCCCTCGGGCTGCAGGTCGCGGCTGCCCATGCCGAATGAGCCCGAGTAGAGCGCCGGAGCTTCCGCAAGCTCGCGGTAGACCTCGAGCTCGGGGTACGCCAGGCGCTTCGGCTCGCGTCCGTTCTCGAGGCACCGGCTGACGACGGCGCGGACCTCCTTCATCAACGGCAGGTCGACCGCCAGGGGCTGGTCGAGACGCTCGAGGACGGCCACACCCTTGCGGCCCTTGAGAACCCGACCGAGCAGGTCCGAGGGGAACGGCCGGAACATCACCAGGTCGACGACGCCGACCTTGATGCCGCGGGTGTCGCGCAAATAGTCCGCCACCGCTTCGGCCGACGGCACGACACTCCCCTGGCCGAGGATCAGGTACTCGGCGTCTTCGGTGCGGTAGCCCATGACGCGCGCATAGGCCCTGCCGGTGAGGGCGCGGAATTCCTCGAAGGCCCGGTCGGTCAGCCCCTGGATGTGGTCGAAGAAGTAGGGCCGCTGCGAGGCGACGCTTTGCATGTAAGCGTCCTGGTTCTGGACCAGACCGGCCATCACCGGATTGTCGACGTCCCAGAGCAGCGGAATGCGCCGCCGGGTGTCGCCGTAGAGGATGCGCTGCGCCGGCGTCGGTGTTTCGATGATGTCCTCGGGAAGCCCCAGGTACTCATGGATCAACTCGCGCTCGGGAACCTTGAACGACTCGATCAGGTGAGTGGTCAGGAAGCCGTCCTGGGCGATGATCCCCGGGTTCAGAGCCAGCTCGGCGATGCGGTGGGAGATGATGTTGAGATCGGCCGCCGCCTGCACGTTCTTGGCGAACAGCTGGAAGAAGCCGGCATCGTCGACGCAATGGTAATCGTCGTGCCCGGCATGCACGTTCAGGGTCGATTTGGTCATCGCCCGCGCGCCGACATTGAGAACGTAAGTCAGGCGCTTGCCGACCGCCGCGTAGAGCGACTCGTGCATGTAGGCGATGCCCTGGCCGGAAGAGAAGTTGGCCGAGCGCAGGCCGGTCATCGACAAGCCGGCGGTCACCGCCGCGGCGGCGT
>JBDTQT010000205.1:0-7415 GCA_039932055.1 Thermoanaerobaculia bacterium | reverse complement strand
CCCACAAGATGCTGGTCGAGAGCGATCCGCACGAGACCCGCGTGGCGGTGCTCGAGGAGGATCTGCTGACCGAGATCTACCTCGAGCGTCGCTACCATCGCGGCGTCGTCGGGAATGTCTACAAGGGGCGGGTGTCGCGCGTGCTGCCGGGGATGCAGGCGGCGTTCGTCGACATCGGCCTCGACCGCGACGCCTTCCTCTACGTCGCCGACGTCTACGTGCCGAGCGAGAGTGACACCGAAGCTGTCGCGGACGCCGCGGCCGGCAGCCTCGTCGGCGCCCTTGCCGGTGAAGACGAGCTCGATCTCGTGCCGAACCTGCAGGACGACGACACGCTCTCCGGCGCCCCCCAGCGCGCCGACTACGGCTCGGCGCCGACGATCGATTCGCTGCTCAAGGTCGGCCAGGAGTTGCTCGTCCAGGTCACCAAGGACCCGCTGGCGAACAAGGGGGCGCGGGTCACCACCCAGGTGACCTTCCCGGGGCGCTTCGTCGTCTTCCTGCCTACCGTGTCGCACGTCGGCGTGTCGAGGAAGATCGAGGACGAAGCCGAACGCCTCCGTTTGCGCGAGCTTCTCGAAGCGCTGCCGCGTGCCGCCGGTGGAACAGTGGGGACAGGCGGCGGTGGAGTGATCGTGCGCACCGCCGGCGAGGGCCGGAGCGCCGAGGATTTCGCGTCCGATCTCGCCTATCTGCGGGCGCGCTGGGAATCGGTGCGCAGCCGCGCCGAGACCGCGGTGGCCCCGGCGCTCATGCACCAGGACTTCGATCTCGCACTGCGCCTGGTGCGCGACCTCTTCTCGGCGGAGTTCTCGCTCCTCTGGGTCGACGGTGAACAGACCTACGAGCGCATCGTCGAATTTCTCGACCAGGTGCAGCCGCAGCTGGTCTCGCGCGTCAAGCTCGATCGCGAGGAGCGCGGCCTGTTCGAGCGCTTCGGTATCGAGAAGGAGATCGAGGCCGCGCTCAAGCCCAAGGTGTGGCTCAAGTCGGGCGGTTATCTGGTGATCAACCCGACCGAGGCGCTGGTGGCGATCGACGTCAACACCGGCCGTTTCGTCGGCCAGCACAACCTCGAGGAAACGGCGCTCGCCGCCAACCTCGAGGCGGTCGAAGAGGCGGTGCGGCAGATCCGCCTGCGCGACCTCGGCGGCATCATCGTGCTCGATCTCATCGACATGACCGATCTGGCGCACCGCGAGCAGGTCTTTCAGGCCCTCGAGCAGGAGATGCGCAAGGACCGCGGCAAGCACAAGGTGCTGTCGATCTCCGAGTTCGGGCTGGTCCAGATCACCCGCAAGAGGAGCCGCGCCAACCTCGAGCGCCTGCTCACCCAGACCTGCCCCTATTGCGAGGGTAGCGGCCGGATCACGTCGGTCGCGACGATCTGTCTCTCGCTGCGGCGCGCGGCGCTCGCCCTGCGCGGCACGCTGATCTCGAAGGAGCTCCTGGTGCGGGTTCACCCGGAGGTCGCGCGCATGCTGCAGCGCGAGGAGCGTGGAATCATCGAGGAGATCGAACGCGAGCTCGCGGTCGGCATCATCATGCAGGCCGACGCCAAGCTCCATCATTCCAGTTTCGATATTCTCGAAGTGTGACTCTTCTGTCCTGCGTCCACACGAGCTTCGATATCCTCGAAGCGTGACCTCGATCCCGTTCGCCTGGCCAGGCTTTCGCGGCGAAGCGTCCGCGCGACTTGCCGGCGAGGACCTGCCGGCCGCCGCTCGCCGCCTGCTCGATCCGGCGGCGGCCACCGCGACGCTCCATTGGGGGCGCAACTACATCTATCGCGCCATCCTGCCGACTGCTGGCGGCGATCTCGCGGTGGCCGTCAAGCAGTTCCGCGAACGGAGCCTCCGCGCGCGCTGGCTGCGCGCCCGCGGACGCTCGAAGGCGGCGAAGAGCTTCCGCATGGCGACGGCGTTCGCCGCGGCGGGGCTGTCGACCGCCGAGCCCCTGTTCTACGCCGAGGCGCTGGCCGGTGAGCCGACGGCGATCTTCGTCACCGCCTGTCTCGACGGACGGCTGGAGTTGCGCTACCTGCTGCGTGCAAGGAACGCCGGCACCGACCGCGACAGCTTCCCGCGGATCGGCGCCGCGGCGGCGATCGCGGCGGTGGCGCGCTACGCCCGCAGGATGCACGACGCCGGCCTTTTTCATCGTGATTTCTCGATCGGCAATCTCCTCCTGCAGGAGGGCGCCACGGCGGACGAGGTGGGTGACGTCGCGGTGCTCGACCTCAACCGCTGCCGGCGGATGCGCTGCGTCGAGACGACCGATCGCATGCGCGACCTCTGCCGTTTGCCTCTCGAGCTCGCCGCGGACAGGGAGCTCCTACTGACCGCCTATTTCGCGCCGGCGCAGGTGCCCGAGGTGGCACGGCGGAGCTACGAGCTCGCCCGGCGCGGTTTTCTGGGGAAGAACCGCCTCAAGGCGCGGCTGCGCGGCGCGCTCGCCAAGCTCAAGTCCTGGCTGGTGCCACGCGGCACCCACGCGCACATTCCGCCGCCGCCCGAGGCCGCCGAGATCCGCGACCGGGCGGTCTGGGACCGGCTCTCCGATCAGCCGCACCAGCACGCGGGCCGGCTCGCCCGGGCCCGCATCCGCTTCGCCGACCTGCCGAAGCACCTGCGAGCGGCCGCCGCCCTCGCCGGCGCGCTGCCGCGCATCCGTCGCCGGTATCGCGAGCTCGACGCGGAGCGTCTCGCCGGGCTCGCGCCCTTTCCCTGGCCCGAGCCCGGAATCGCGCTGCGCCCCTGGCCGGAGAACGGGGAGGCTCTCCTCGCCGCCTTCGATCGCCTCGGCGCGCGCCGGGCGACGATCCGGCTTCATCCCTGGCAGGAGAGCCACGAGGAGGAGTGGAAGCTCGCCCGCGCGCTCGCCGACCGCGGCGTCGAGCTCGCCTTTACCCTGCCGCAGAACCGCGAGCTGGTGCGAGATCCGGCGCGCTGGGAGGCGGCGATCACCGAGCTCGCCCGACTTTTCCGGCCGATCGGAAAGCGTTTCCAGATCGGCCAGGCGATCAACCGCAGCAAGTGGGGGATCTGGAACTACGACGAGTATCTGGTACTCGCGGCGCGGGCCGCGAGCATCCTGCGCGCCGGTCCTGAAGGGTTGGGCGTCGAGCTCTTCGGTCCGGCGGTGATCGACTTCGAAGCCCACATCACCGCGGCGGTGGTCAATTTGCAGTCGCCTGCCGGGCTTCCGGAGCTCGTTTTCGACGGCCTGGCGAGCCTGCTCTATGTCGATCGTCGCGGCGCGCCGGAGAACGAGCAGCTGGGCTTCGACACCCCCGGAAAAGTGCGTCTGCTGGCGGCGATTGCCGGCACGTCGCGCCGAGTCGCCTCCCCCCGGCAGTGGATTCCGGAGGTCAACTGGCCGCTGCGCGAGGGGCCGCACTCGCCGGCGGGCAAGAGCGTTGCGGTGGATGAGGAGACCCAGGCCGATTTTCTGCTGCGCTACTTCCTGCTCGCCGCGGGCACCGGTCTGGTCGAGCGCATCGACTGGTGGCAGCTCGCTGCCAAGGGCTACGGCCTGTGCGACCCGCAAGCCGACGGAACGCTGCGCGAGCGCCCGGCGTTCCGGGCGCTCGCCACCCTGATCCGCGAGCTCGCCGGCACGACCTGTCACGGCGTCCTTGCAGCCAGCGTCGCCGCCGACCTCCCGCCCGGCGCGCGCGCCGTGCGCTTCACCCGCAGCGCCGGCGACGCGGCCGAGGAGATCGTCGTCGCCTGGTCGACGGCCGGCGCCCTCGACTGGACACCACCGCAGGCGCCGAGCCGTGTCATCGACCGCGCGGGCGGCGAGCTGCCCATTGGCTCCGGCTCGTATCGCCTCCTGCCGGCGGCGCGCTACTTCTTCAGCACCTCGCGATAGCGCCCTTCCGACCATTGTCGGTGCTCCCGCCTGACGAAAGTGGGGGGTGCCGCGGCGGCCGGAGGGGGAAGATGGACCGGTGAAGCCGGTTCGCGGTACCGTCCCGAGTCGAGCGCCCGTGAGTTCTCCATCCGATCTTGCGCCCGACGCCCGCGCCGGCGAGAAGCTCCTCCTGCTCATGCGGGTCGGGCGGATCATCGCCTCCGACCTGAAGCTCTTCGACATGCTGCAGAAGACCGCCGACGCCGTCCACGAGCTGCTCGGCTACCCGAACGTCGATCTGCCGCTGGTCGACGAGCGCGATCCCGGGACACTGGTGGTGCGCATTCGCGGCGGCAGCTACAAAGAGCGCATCCACCACGAGGACCGCATCCCGGTCGCGCGCGGCGTGATGGGCGCGGCGGTGCGCGAGCGCCGGACGCAGGTGGTCAACGACGTCGCCGCCGATCCGCGCTATGTGCAGCCGCCCTCCGGGATCGCCGTACTCGCCGAGCTCGCGGTGCCGATCCTCCACGCCGGCCGGCCGCTCGGCGTGGTCAACGTCGAAGGCAACCGGCCGTTCACTGCCGTCGACGTCCAGCTGCTCGAGCTGGTGGCCGACCACCTCGCGGTGGCTATCGAGAACGCCCGGCTCTTTGCCCAGGAACGGCGTCTGGCGGTCCTCGAAGAGCGCCAGCGGCTGGCGCGCGATCTCCACGATTCGGTCACCCAGCTGCTGTTCAGCTCGACGCTGCTCGCCGAATCGCTCCCCGGGCTGATGCGCAAGGGGGAGGGCGAGGCGGCGCCGAAGCTCGGGCGCCTCATCGAGCTCAACCGCCGGGCGCTCGGCGAGATGCGTGGACTGTTGCGCGAGCTTGCCCCCGGCGGCTCCGGGACCGATTTCTCGAGCCGTGAGCTCCCCGCCCCGGCGATGGTGATGCTCCACCGCCACGGGCTGGTCGAGGCGCTGCGCACCGAGCTCGCCACGGTCGCCGCGCAGGGACTCGCGACCCATCTCGAAGCCTCGACCTACGAGCGCCAGTCGCGCGAACGCGAAGAGATGCTGCTGCGGGTGGCGCAGGAGGCGTTGGCCAACGCCGTCAAGCACGCCGCCGCCAGCGAAGTCACCGTCCGCGTCGCCGCGCTCGAAGGCGAGGTGGTGCTGACCGTACAGGACAACGGCCGTGGCTTCGACGCCCGGAGCGCGGTGCGCGCCGACGCCGCGCGCGCGCGCACCGACGGCGGTCTGGGTCTGGCGTCGATGCGTGACAGGATTCGCGGTCAGTTCGGTCAGTTGATCGTCGAAAGTGCGCCCGGGCTCGGCACCACGGTCGAAGCCCGCCTTCCGCGATGACGTCGCTCCGGAGTCCAGCCATGCCCGCCATGCCCGACAGTCCTGCTCCGCCGCTTCGCCTGATGCTGGTTGACGACCACGAGATCGTTCGCGAAGGGCTGCGGACGCTGCTCGAGCAGGAGGAGGACCTCGAGGTGGTGGGCGAGGCCGAAGACGGCGAGTCGGCCGTTCGCATGGCCGCCGAGCGCCATCCGGATGTCGTGCTGATGGACGTCATGATGCCCGGCATGGGCGGCATCGAGGCCACGCGCCGCCTGCTCGCGCTGCCCTCTCCGCCAGCCCCGCCGCGCGTCCTGATGCTCACCAGCCTCGCCGATGAAGCGGCGATCCGCGAAGCGGTGGCGGCGGGGGCGATGGGCTACCTGATGAAGGACGTCTCGCGCGCCGAGCTGGTGCGTGCGGTGCGCGACGCCGCCCGCGACCGGCCGACGTTGCACCCGGAAGCCCAGCGCATCCTGATGAAGCGCCCGGAGAAGTCGCCGCTCGACGACCTGACGCCGCGCGAACGTTCGGTCCTCGACCTCGTCGCCGAAGGCAAGAGCAACCGCCAGATCGCCAACCGCCTGGGGCTCACCGAAGGCACGGTCAAAGGCTACGTCTCGATCCTGCTCGACAAACTCGGCGTCCAGGACCGCACTCAGGCGGCCCTCCTCGCCGTCAGCCTCAAGAAGCGCAGCCCAGGCTCGCCGCGCTCGTAGGGGCGACGCATGCGTCGCCCGTCGGACCAGCGGCTGGCACAGTCTTGCCGCCGTCTCCGTTGTAGTGTTTCGAGGGGAGATCTCGCCATGAAATTCCGCGCCGCTGTTGCAGTCCTGCTGTCCTTCGCTGCCGTCACGCTGCCACCGGCGACGGTTTTCGCCCAGATCGAGGTCATTCCCGAGTCGGAGCTCTCGCCGGGGGCGAAGTTCGCGGTAGCGATCGAGGACGACGACCTCGACAAGGTGCGCGCCCTTCTCGACTCGGGGCTCGCCGCCGACACGCCGATCGACTACGGCGAGAACTCCACGACGCCGCTCATGAAGGCGGCGCGCGAAGGGGCGGTCGAGATCGCCCGCTTGCTCATCGCCCGTGGTGCCGACGTCAATGCCAAGGACGGCGAACAGACCACCGCGCTCGAGGCCGCCATCAGCCGCGATCAGGTCCAGATGGTGGCGCTCCTGCTCGAAGCCAAGGCGAATCCGAATTCGGTCAACAAGTACATGCAGTCGGCGCTGTCGAACGCCGCGGCAGCCGGCAGCCTCGAGCTCACCGAGATGCTGCTCAAGGCGAAGGCGAAACCGGAGCTGCCAGGGCTCGTGCTCACGCCGATGATGTTCGCCGCTTCCGCCGGCAACGGCGATCTCATCCGACTTCTGGTGCGCTACGGCGCCGACGTCAACTACGCAAGCAAGGAGTACGGTCAGAGTGCGCTCTCGAGTGCGATCACCGCCGGCAAGCCCGAGATCGTCGCGCTCCTCATCGAGCTCAAGGTGAACGTCAACCAGAAGTCACCGGACGGCGACTCGCCGCTCAAGATGGCGAAGAACGGCGACCAGGACGACGTCGTCGCGATGCTCAAGGCGGCCGGTGCGAAGGAGTAGAGCCGGGCGGCTGGCCGCCCACGTCGGGGTCGTTGCGGTCGTCGGGGCGCTCGGCCTGAGCGCGGCGAACGGCCAAGAGACGCCGCCCGCAACGGCTGCGGCCGGCGACGAGTCGGCCGCGATGGCCGCGGGCGGCAGTGCCGAGGGCTGGCTCGAGGTGGCGCGCGAACGCACCGTTCTGCGGTATGCCTACGTCCTCGGCGAGTCCGGCGACGGCGCGAGCGGCGAGCTCCTGGTCGTGCTTGCCGATCGCGAGCTGCCGGAGACGGCGCTGGCGAGCGCTGCCCTGCGCGACGACCTGGCGGCGGCCGACGAGGTGCGCTCGCTCGTCGCGCGCATTCCGGAGAGTATTGGAGGGCCGACCGGTCAGGCAGGGCCAGGGGAGATCGAGGTCTGGTTTCACCATCCCCGTCTGCCGCACGGGATCTCGCTTCGCGGCCTGGCGCATTTCGTGCGCGAGACCGAAACGGCGGCGCGACTCGAGGGTCGGCTGGTGCTCGGCGGCGAAGGAACGAACCTCGAGGCCTGGTTCTCGGCGCCGATCCTGCGCGGGAATTTCGCCACCTGGCCGGAGATCGCCGCCGAGGCGCGGACCCTACCCCCGGACCGCACGTTCGAGGAGGTCC
>JBDTQT010000204.1:0-7434 GCA_039932055.1 Thermoanaerobaculia bacterium | reverse complement strand
GCGCAGCCATCACCTCCGTCCAGATCGAGGGCGTGCTGCACGAGTTCTCCTCGATTCCCGGAGTGCAGGAAGACGTGACCAACGTCGTTCTGAACCTCAAGCAGATCCCGGTCCGCCTCCACAGCGAGGAGGAAAAGATCCTGACCATCGACGTCAAGGGCCCCCGCGATGTCACGGCGGGAGACCTGATCGGCGATCCGTCGGTCGAGATCTGCGATCCGAGTGTGCACATCGCGACGGTCAACGGCGAGGGCCGTCTCCGTCTGCAGGTGCAGATCCGCCGCGGCCGTGGTTACGTCACCGCCGACAAGAACTTCGACGAGGCTCTCGGTCTCGGGTGGATTCCGCTCGACTCCGTGCACAGCCCGGTGAAGCGGGTGAACTATCGCGTCGAGGCCGCGCGCCTCGGCCGGATCACCGACTACGAGAAGCTGACACTCGACGTCTGGACCAACGGCACCGTGACCCCCGAGGAGTCGGTCTCCCTGGCGTCGACCTTGCTCAAGGACCACCTGGCGATCTTCATCGCTGCGGAGGAGACGCTGCGCGGCGACGCCGCGGGTGCTGGTCAGGATCTGACCGGAATGGATGCGGTTCTCGCCAGGAACCTCGAGGAGTTCGACCTTTCGGTGCGCACCGCCAACTGCCTGAAAAACGCCAACATCCAGACCGTGCGCGAGCTGGTCTCGAAGTCGGAGCGCGAGATCCTCGAGATCAAGAACTTCGGCAAGAAGTCGCTCGAAGAGCTGCAGGAGCTGCTGGAACGCCTCGGCCTCTCTTTCGGCATGAACGGATCGGCCGGTGCCGCGGGTGCCGGCGGGTCTTCCAGCGCGGGCTTCGGAGCGTAAGGGGAATCGAAAATGCGTCACAACATGGCACACAGAAAGCTCGGACGGACGGCCTCGCATCGCGTGGCGATGTTCCGCAACCAGCTGGCATCGCTGGTGATGACGGAGCGCATCGTCACGACCTTGCCGAAGGCCAAGGAGCTCCGTCCGATCGCCGAGAAGGTGATCACCAAGGCGAAGAACGGTTCGGTGCATGATCGCCGCATCGTCGGCCGCTGGCTGCTCGACCGCGACCACATCCAGAAGCTGTTCGATGTGATCGCCCCGCGCTTCGCGACCCGCGAAGGCGGCTACCTGCGGATCGTCAAGCTCGGCTCGCGCCAAGGTGACGGCGCCGAGATGGCCGTCCTCGAGTTCGTCGACTTCGAGCTGAAGAAGAAGTCGTCCGCACCGGCGCCGGAGACCAAGGCGAAGAAAGCCAAGGGCGGCGACGCGGAAGCGGCAGGCGAGGGTGGAGAAGAGAAGGCCGCCAAGCCGAAGAAGGAGAAGGCCGAGAAGGTCCCGGGCACCAAGCGCTCGGCCGGTGACAAGAAGGCCGCGGGCCGGGGTGCCGCAGCCCCGAAGGCCAAGACCACCAAGGCGCCGAACGCCCCCAAGAAGACCTCCGCTCCCAAGAAGGTCGGTGGCGGTTAAACAAGCAGTTCTCTTCGCTTCACTCCTTTTGTACCCAGGCCGGCGTCACTCGCCGGCCTTTTTTTGCCCGCGGGATACGTTGAAAGGACACCTTGCGGGGACACTTTGACGTACGAGGTGCCTGCTCGGGGTCCTGTCTGGCCCGCTTCCCATAGGTGCTCGCTGAAGGGGCGCTCCGCGCCGTTCTGCTAGATACCGCTACCCACAAATGCCCGAGTGCGGATGGTGCAGGAGCGCTGCGGGAAAATCGGCGACTGGCACCCTTCCAGGCACCCTTCCAGTGCCCAGTGCGGGCCGCTCTGTGCGGAGTGGCGGCAGAAAATCAGAGAATCTGCTAATCTGGCCTCCGGAGGTCGGCATGGCGGATACGGCGATCATCGGCAAACGAGGGACCCTGGTGCTGCCAGCGTCGATGCGCAAGCGACTCGGTCTCTCCGAAGGTTCCCTGGTCCTCCTCGAGGAGGACGCCGAGGGTGGCGTGCGCTTGCGCCCGGCGGCGGCGATGGCGATCGAGATCTACTCGCCTGCACGCCGGGCCGAGCTCCTGCTCGAGAACGCCGTCGACGCCAGGGACTACGAGCGGGCCCGCCGGCTGGTGCGCGAGCTCGGCCTCGACCCGGATTCGATCACCCACCAGCGTCCCTGAGACGTGGACCGGGTCTTCCTCGACGCCAACATTCTGTTCTCGGCCGCCTACGCCGAGGGCAGCGGGCTCTCGGAGCTGTGGAATCGCAAGGGTGCGCGATTGTTGGCCTCCGGTTATGTGATCGAAGAGGCGCGGCGCAACCTCGACTCCGAGGCTGCTCGGAAGCGCCTGGAAGTGCTTCTCGAGCGGGTCGAGCAACTGGGCGATCCGGCTGCGGCGCTCGACCCGGAGAGTGAGGCCGCGCTACCCGAGAACGACCGTCCCGTTCTGCGCGCGGCGATGGCGGCGGGCGCCACCCATCTCCTGTCTGGCGACCGGCGCGCCTTCGGTGGATGGTACGGCAAACGCCTCGCCGGCATGCTTGTCTTGCGCCCCGCCGAGTACCTCAAGAAAATTGGGGACTGTCCCCAGTTCCAATAGGTCCTGGCAAACGGCCTCGGATCAAGTGGGGACTGCCCCTATGTGCTCATGCCGATTGTCGTGGTCGCTGAGATACGTGCTCGGGGTCCTGTCCGGTCCGTCTCCCATGGGTGCTCGCTGAAGAAGCGCTCCGCGCCCATGGGATCCCTCGGCCCGGCCACCCCTCGTCGGTAAATGCGAGAGAAGTAGGACCTGTCACCATCTTTCTATTCGGCGAGCGCCTCGGGCAACGCCTCATCCCAGCGCTTGCGGTGCGCATGGGTGCCGGGGGTGTCCTCATACAGGCCGTAGAACAGCTTGTGGAACTCTTCATGCGCCTCTTTGAGGTCGAGGTGATCGAGGACTCCCATGTAGGACACGATCGCGTCCATGAGCTGCGGCAGGCACGTTGCGCAGCCCTTGAACCGCTGCACGGCTTCCTCCGCCCACCCGCGGGCCTGGCGAATCCGGAAGTCTGGGTCGCCGGTCTCTGCGGCGTAGCTGTAGGCGATGTAGATCATCCCTTCCGTGACTTCGTGACTCAGCTCGCCGTAGACAGCGCGTCGTCGTTCGAGGTTGGACTCGCGGAAGTCACGGACTTCATCGTGGCGGCCGGCGGCGGCGGCCCGGTCGGCAAACTCGTCGATGACATGGACCAGCTCCGGACTCGGGAACGGCAGGCTCTCGAGCCGCCGCCTCGCTTCCACCAGCATTGCCAATCGGTCCGCGTCGTCCGTGAGCTCGGGGAGAGTCAATCGAAGGCGCGTCGCCCGTGAGAAGAATCGGGGATCGACCTCCGGTGCGCTACAGGCCGGCCAGGCAGTGCGAATAAGCTCGTAGCGGACGCGGAAGTCCGTCCTGCTGGTGGGAGGCTCGTCGGCCGGACGCAGCAGCGCGAGGCAGGCCACATCTTTTTTGCCGAGCTTCTCCGGCCATGTGGACGCCGGGAGTGCCTCGCCGGAGCCACTCTCAGCGGAGAGGAGAGCGAGAACGCCGAGGAGCTGAGCCGCCTGGTTCGCGCGCATGGAGGGTCGCGAGATCGGAGGCTCCCGCCGTAGCCTCAGACCCTCCGCAGGTACTTGTTCTCGCGGGTGTCGATTTCGATCTTGGCGCCGGCTTCGACGAAGGGCGGGATCTGGACGACGAGGCCGGTCTGCATCTTGGCGGGCTTGTAGGAGGACGAGGCGGTCGCGCCCTTCATGCCGGGCTCGGTCTCGACGATCTCGAGAATGACCGTGTTGGGGAGCTCGATGCCGACAGCCAGGCCTTCGTAGAAGTCGACCTTGATGACGCTGTTCGGCAGCATGTAGAGCAGGGTGTCGCCGAGCACGTCGTCCGACATCGTCACCTGCTCGTAGTTCTCCTGGCTCATGAAGTGGTGCATGCCGCCGTCGGAGTAGAGGTATTCCATCGGCACGGTGTCGAGGATGGCGCGTTCGACCGATTCGGTCGAGGCGAAGCGGTGCTCGAAGCTGTTGCCGTTCTTGAGATTTCGCATCCGCACCTGAACGAATGCGCGGAGGTTCCCGGGCGTGCGGTGGGTCACCGACATGATGCTGCACACTTCGTTGTTGTGCAGCACGCACATTCCTGCGCGCAAAGCGTTGGCCTGCATCAGACGTGCTCCTCAGGGTAAGGTGGAATCAAGCTTCCTGTTCTTCGTGCATTTTCTTGCGCGCATCGGCGATGATCTTGTCCTGCACCAGGCGCGGAACTTCTTCGTAGTGCGAGTACTCCATGTGGAAGCTCGAGCGCCCCTGGGTCATCGCCCGGAGAGACGGGGCGTAAGTGAGCATCTCGGCCATCGGCACCTGCGCCTGGACGATCTGGACACCGTTCTTGACGTCCATGCCCTGCGGCCGGCCCCGGCGGTGCGAAAGGTCGCTCATGATGTCGCCCATGAACTCCTCGTTGGTGTGGATCTCGACCTTCATCACCGGCTCGAGAATCGTCGCTCCGGCGCGCTCCATGGCGTCCTTGTAGGCGAGCGAGCCGGCGATCTTGAAAGCGAGTTCCGAAGAGTCGACATCGTGGTACTGGCCGTCGAGCAGGCGCACCCGGAAGTCGACCATCGGGTAGCCGGCGAGGAAGCCGCGCGTCCGGGCCTCCTGGATGCCCTTTTCCACCGCCGGGCGGTAGTTCTGGGGGATCGAGCCGCCGAAGATCTCGTCCTTGAATTCGAACTCGCCACCGCGCGGCAGCGGCTCGATCTTGATCCGGCAGTCGGCGAATTGCCCGCGACCGCCGCTCTGCTTCTTGTGCCGGCCGTGTCCTTCCGCGGGCTTCTGGATCGTCTCGCGGTAAGGCACCTTCGGCGGATGCAGGATCACCTCGACGTTCGACCGCCGCTTCATCTTGGCGAGGGCGATTTCGACGTGGAGCTGGCCGCTGCCCGAGAGCAGCACCTCGTGCGTCTGGGGGTCGCGGCCAGTGCGCAGGCTGGGATCTTCCTCGATCAACCGGTGCAAGGCGTCGCCGATCTTCTCGTCGTCGCCCTTCGCCTTGGGCTCGATCGCGAACGACATTGCCGGCTCGGGGATCTGGATCCAATCGGCCGCGAGCACCTGCTCCTTGGCGGCGAGCGTGTCACCCGACATCGCGAGCCTGAGCTTCGGGACACCGCCGATGTCACCGGCGATGAGCTTCGGCGTGGCCGTCCCTTGCTTGCCCTGCAGGTAGGCGAGGCCGTGCGTCTTCTCGGTCTCTTCCGCGCGGACGTTCCAGAGTTGCGCGTCGTTGTGCATCGTTCCGGAGAGCACGCGGAGGATCGATAGCCGGCCCGTGAACGGATCGTTGAGCGTCTTGAAGACGAGCGCGACCACGGGCTTCGCGGGATCGGCCTCGAGCATCACGGTCTTGCCGTCGATGGTGTGCGCCGGATAGGGATGTTCGACGGGGGAGGGCGCGTAGTCGACCAGGAAGTCGAGCAGCGTCGAGCTGCCGACCAGGTGGAGCGAGGAACCGAGCGTCAGCGGGAAGAGCTTGCGGCCCAGGATGGCGCTGCGCAGCCCGGCCTCGAGATCGGCCGCGTCGAGCGTTCCCTCCTCGAAGAACTTCTCGAGCAGGTGCTCATCGGCTTCGGCGACGGCCTCGATCAGGCGGGTGCGCGCCTCGGCGGCCTCGGTGGCGAGGTCCGCCGGAATCGCTTCCTCCTTCGCCTTGCCGCTACCGTCGCGCTCGAAGCGATAGGCCTTGAGCCTCACCAGGTCGACGACGCCGACGAAGTCCTTCTCGGCGCCGATCGGCAGCTGCACCGGCAGCACCTGGCGGCCGAATGTCTGCTGGAGGCTTTCGAGACAGCGTCCAAGATCGGCGCGGTCGCGATCCATCTTGTTGGCGTGAAGGATGACCGGTAGTCCGAGCTCGGAAGCGGCCTCCCAGACCTTTTCGGTGTTGACCTCCGTGCCGGCGACCGCGCTCACGCAGACGACGGCGGAGTCGGCGACGCGCAGCGCCGTGCGAGTCTCCGAGAAGAAGATGCCGTAGCCCGGCGCATCGAGGAGGTTGATCTTGTGCTGCTTCCACGGCAGATGGCAGACGCCGAGGCCGATCGAGATTCCGCGTTCGATCTCTTCGGGGTCGAAATCGGTGACCGTGTTGCCGTCCTCGATCTTGCCGAATCGAGCGGCCGCGCCCGCGGTGAAGAGCAGGGCACTGGTCAAAGTGGTCTTTCCGGTGTCGTTGTGACCGGTGATCGCGATGTTGCGAATCTTGGATGGACTGTCGACCTGCATCGGGCGCAATCTCCTTTAGCGTCGCTTCGGACGGCCTCTGCATCCTATCAAAGCAGACCCGGAAATCCGGCATGTTGGGCGCGTTTCCTGCCGCTTCGCGTGCGGAAATCCCGGCAGCGTGACCTCGCCGGATTGACCGTCCAGTGCCCCGCGCCTAGAATGCCTTCTGTCGCTCCCCGAGCCCATCCCGAATGACAACCAACGCGCCGCAGAAACTAGGTCGCTACGAGATCATCGAAGAGATCGGCAAGGGCGCCATGGGGGTCGTTTACCTGGCGCGCGATCCGCTCATCGGCCGCCAGGTCGCGCTGAAGACCTTCCGCGTCGGGTTCTCGGCCAAAGATCAGGAGCTCGCCCAGTTCCGCAGCCGGTTCGTCCGCGAGGCGCAGAGCGCCGGGATCCTCTCGCACCCCAACATCGTCACCATTCATGATGTCGTGGACGAGGGCGGCGAGGGCACCTGCTTCATCGCCATGGAATACGTCAACGGGACGAACCTGAAGCAGCTCATGCAGCGCCCGGAGCCGTTCGGCTACGACCGCGTGATCGATATTCTGTCGCAGATCGCCGAGGGCCTCGACTACGCCCATTCGCGCGGCGTCGTCCACCGCGACATCAAGCCGGCCAACATCCTCATCGCCCCGGACGGCAAGGTCAAGATCACCGACTTCGGCATCGCCAGGCTCGATACTTCCAACCTGACGATGGAGGGTCAGCTGCTCGGCACGCCGAACTACATGGCGCCGGAGCAGATCCAGGGCAAGGAGGTCGACCACCGGGCCGACATCTTCTCGCTCGGTGTGGTTTTCTACGAGATGCTGACGCGAAAGAAGCCCTTTCAGGGCGAGAATCTGACCGCGGTCACGCACAAGATCGTCTACGAGCCGTTCACGCCCGCCGAGGACCTCATCAAGGATTTGCCACCCGGGCTGACCGCGATCATGACGCGCTGCCTGGAGAAGGACCCCAACCGGCGCTATCCGCGAGCGGCCGAGATCGCCGCCGAGCTGCGCCGCGGCGCCGCCCGGCAAGCGGAGGTCGCGGCAGCGGACGACGACGACGACACTTCGGCCACGCAGGAAGTCCCGGAGCTCCCCGAGGAGACCGTCGACCGAACCGCCCAGCGCCCGCCGGCGCCCCCCCCGGTCCCACCGCCTTCGGGCACCCCGCCGGC
>JBDTQT010000203.1:0-7456 GCA_039932055.1 Thermoanaerobaculia bacterium | reverse complement strand
ACCGACACGAGCCTGCTCGAAGAGTGGGAGAGCATGCTCCACCCCGAGCTCCTGCTCAGGAAGCGCGACGAGCGCGAGAAGGCGGTCGAGGCGATCTGGGTGCGCGAGCTGGTCGAGAATCCGAAAGTCTTCGCGGCCCGCGTGCGCTCGGAGATGCATCTCTTCGTGCAGGCGCTGGCGAACCGCAACTGGGAGGAGGCGGCGATCCGCATCGTCCACTCGCCGACTGCGGTGGTGGGGGAGGCCGCCGTGCCCGTCGCCGCCGACGAGTGGGACGCCGCACGGCTCGAGGCCGCGCTCGCGCCGTTCTTCGAGGAGTACACCGACCTCATCACCTCGCCCGAGAGCCGCCGCCACCATTGGACGCAGATCCGCCCGATCGGCGATCGCCAGTGGGAGGTGCAGCAGACCCTGATGGACCCGCTGCTCGACAACTTCTGGGGCGTCCGCGCCCGCGTCGACCTGCGCCGCGCGACCTCGGTCGAAGTGCCGCTGCTCAAGATCGAAACGATCGCGAAGTAGGCGCGGTGGCCGGTGCGGCTCGCCTGGGAATATCATGCGGGCATCGAAGCAGGTTGAGCACGACAGAGGTGTCCTCAGGAGTCTCGCCATGGGATCGACCGGTACCCGTATCGCCGCGCTCTTGCTCGCTGTCTGCCTGTCGCCCTCGATGGCGCGAGGAGACTTCGTCGAAGTTTTCTCCGACGGCTTCGAGGATGGCACCCAGAACGCCTGGTTGAACTTGGTGTCGGGGTCGGGAACGCTCGAGACCACCGACGGGGCGACCCACACCTACTACTTTCACGTGCCCGCGACCGCGAGTCCGGCCGCGGGCAGGCCGGTGCTGATCTGGCTGCACGGCGACGGTGGCTCGGGCAACGGCTACGGCACGGCTTTCTACCCGTTTACGGATCCAGACGGCGGAATCGTCGTCACACCGAGCGGCACGAATCAGACCTGGACCCATGCGGCGAGCGACCTCGTGGGCCAGCCGCAGGATTCGCAGTTCCTCAGTCTGCTCATCGACATGTTGATCGCGTCCGGTGTCGGCGGCTCCACCGTCGACCCGGCGCGGATCTATCTCGGCGGCGAGTCGCGCGGCGCCTACATGCCCTACTTCCTGCTGCAGCGCGCCTCGACGCGCGAGCGGCTCGCCGCGGTGGCCGTCAATGCGGGGCTGCTCTACTGCCAGGCAGGCGACACCGAGTGCGACGCCGGGGGCTCGAATCCGACCCTGCACGCGGCCGCGACGCCGATCCTCCATCTCCACGGGACCAACGATCCGGCGGTCGAACCGCCGCCCACGGCCACGTTCCACGTGCCGGTCGACTGGGGGATCGATTGGCGGGTCTTCTGGCCGATGAAGTTCTGGGCGGAGCAGCACGGCTGCTTCGACGGGAACCCCGGCGGCAACAACAATGGCGTGCTGCAGGAGACCTTTCCAGTGGGCGGCAACAGCGCGAACCGCTACGACCTCTCGGCCTGGGGGGCGAGCTGCAGTCGCTACCAACTCATCCTGGTGACCAACGGCGGGCACGTCATCGCCGGGCAGCACGAGCGGATCTGGTCGTTCCTGCGGTCGTGGCAGCTGGGCGACTGAGGTCCTGCTGCCTGCGGTCTAGGGCGCGGTCTCGAAAGCAAAGCTGACCGCGGCCGGGAGCTCGTCGCCGGCCGGACCCTCGACGGCGTCGGCGGCGAGTGTCACGTGGAAGGTCTCGTCGCGCGGCAGGTCGGCGTCCCCTTCCCAGATCAGCCACCAGCGTTCTCCGTCGTAGGTGGTGTGGCCGGAGAGCAGGCCGCTCTGCTCACCGAGGACGGTGATGCCGTCATCCCGCAGCGTATGGGTAGCGAGCGGCCCGGAGAGCGCGAAGGTGATGCGTACCCGGTCCGCGGCGACGCGGGCGCCTTCGGGCGGGAAGTGCGAGGTCACCACCGGCGTGCGCCCCGGCCCGGCCGCGATCCAGCCGCCGGGCGGACCGTAGACCGGCGTCGTCGCGGTGTCGAGCGAAATCCAGAAGACCGCGTCGAGCACGTCGGACGGCGGCGGAATCGGCGGCAGCGGTGGCAGCGGCAGGTCGTGGGTGTCGAGGAAGACTGCCAGCGCCACTGCCGCGATGACGCCGACGACGATGAGACCTTTGTCGACATGCTCGAGGACCGTGTCGACTTCGGTCACCTCGCCCACGTGCACCTTGACCGGGCGCGAATCCTCGTCGAGTTTGACGGTGTTGCCCTCATCGTCGAGCCGCGCCGGGAAGCGCAGGCGGTACTCGCCCGGTGGCAGGCCCATGACGCTCCAGGCCGGCTCGAGCGAACGGAAAACCGGCGTGAAGCCGTTGCCCACCTTGCGCTCGAGCTCGATGAACAGGCCGCGCGGCCCGGGGGTGCCGGCCTTCTGCGCGTCGTCGTCGGCGAAGACCCGAAGGGCGATGCCGCCGCTGCCGTCAGCGGCGCCGCCGGCAAAGGTCATCGGGTGGTGCCGGGTCTGCACGGACAGACAGGAAGTGAGAACCAGCGCCGCGATGAGCAGCGCAAGATGGCCGAAGAAAGGCGAGCGTCTCATGCTGCGAAGGATTGCATGTCTTGTGCCGGGGGTGTCGGGTCGGTTCGTCAGGCGCCGGTCTGCAGTGCCCCGGCGGCGGCCCTTCCGGCGACCGTGCCGCTCGCCCAGGCCCACTGGAAGTTGAAGCCGCCGATGCGCCCGTCGACATCGAGGATCTCGCCGCAGAGGTGAAGGCCCAGGCAGGCCCGTGACTCCATCGTCTCCAGGCGGATCTGGTCGAGCGGGATGCCGCCGGCGGTCGCCTCGGCGTGTCCGAAGCCGCGATCGCCGACGATCGGGATCTCCTGTTCGGTGAGCGCGCGCAAGAGGGCCTGCCGCTCCTCCTTCTTCAGGCGCAGGGCGTTGCCGGCCGGGTCGAGGCTGGCACTCGCCAGCAGGGCATCGGCGAGACGGTCGGGGAGCTTCTCCGCCAGCCAGCGACCGAGACTACGCCGGCCGAGGCTGGTGAGCTCGAGCGCCAGATTCTCGGCCGTGGCGTCCGGCAGGAAGGCGACGACGAAGCGCGCCTGCGGGTCGGCTTGGCGCGCGGCGAGGAAGTGCCGGCTGGCGTCGAGCACCACCGGGCCAGAGAGACCGAAGTGGGTGCAGAGCAGGTCGCCGCGGAAGGTTGTCAGGCGCTTGCCGCTGCCGCTGCGGACCTCGATCCGCGCCGGTACGGCGATCCCCTGGACGCCACGCATCCAGTGCGTTTCGGGCACCACCAGCGGCACCAGCGAGGGGAAGATGGTCGCCGTCGTCGTGTGTCCGAGGGCGCGCGCGAGGGTGAAACCGGAGCCATCTGAGCCGCTCTTCGGCAGCGCCTGTCCGCCGGCCGCGAGGACGACGCGGCGAGCCGTGACCCCTCCCCATTCGCCGGTGAGGGTGAAACCTTCGGGCACCGCCGCGATGGCCGTCACCCGCCGCGGGTAGAGAAGCTTCACGCCGGCCTCGCGCGCCGTTCGCAGCAGCGCTTCGAGAACGGTCCGTGCCTGGTCGGTCACCGGAAAGAGCTTGCCGGTCGGCTCGCGCTTCAGCTCGATGCCGATACCGCGAAAGAAGTCGATCGTCGCCGCCACCGGCAACTGCCGCAGGACTTTGGCGATCGCGTTGCGGGACGAGCCGGCGAAGTCGGCGGCGGAGACTTCGAAATGGGTGACGTTGCAGCGCCCGCCGCCGGCGACGAGGATCTTGGCGCCAAGCGACCGCGCGCCGTCGAGGACGAGGATGCGCAGGCCCGGCGCCTCGCGCGCCGCCTGGATGGCCGCCATCAGTCCAGCCGCGCCAGCGCCAATCACGACAAGGTCGGCGAGATCGACGCGCTCGGGCGTCGGAAGAGATTCAGGTATCCGCAAGGGGGAGGGCACCGTCGCCAGTCTATGTGTTGCCGTCGATGTCCGGTTCAGCCTGGAGTTTCCGTTCGCTGTTTCGGGCGGCTTGAAGATGCTTCCGCTCACGATCCATTCCTCGACCGTTTCCGACTGGAGGCCGCGCTTGACCATCCGCCGATCTGCCCATTTTGTCTTGCCGCTGCTCCTGCTTCTCGCCGGTGCGCCGCGCCTCGCGCATGCCGTCGATGCGGTGGTCGGCAACGGCTCCGCCGCGAGTTGCACCGAGGCGGCGCTCGACTCTGCCGTCGCTTCCGCCAACAGCGGCGGCGGCACGATCACCTTCGCCTGCGGTGCGGATCCAGTCACGATCCAGCTGAGCGGCGCCAAGACCATCACCGCCTTCGTGACGGTCGACAGCGATCTGCTCGTCACGCTCTCGGGCGGGAATGCGACGCGCCACTTCGTGGTGGCGGCCGGCGGCTACCTGACACTGCGTGACATTGCTCTGGTCCGGGGACAGGCCGCCGGCGGCGGCTCGATCCTCGCCGAGGCAACGAGCGAGGTCCACTTCTTCTACACGACGATCACCAACAACGTCTCGACGACGGTCGGCGGCGCGATCGCGGCCAACGGCGCCGTGGTCCACGGCAACAACAGTCGCGTAGCCGACAACCAGGCGGCCGGCGCGGGCGGGGCGCTACATCTCGTCGGCGGCCGGCTCGACCTCGGCCTGGTGCTGCTGCACGGCAATATCGCCGGTGGGGCGGGCGGCGCTGTCTCGATCACCAACTGCAACCAGCTCGCGGTGCTTCTGGCGTCGTTCGACGACAACGTCGCCGGTGCGAACGGCGGCGGACTCGATATCTCCGGATGCTCGGGCTTCATCGACCAGAGCGAGATTGTCCTGAACACGGCGACCGGCAACGGTGGCGGCATGAACCTGGCCGGCGGCTCGGCAGTGTCGCTCAACTACGGCACGATCGGCGGCAACAGCGCCGCCGAAGGCGGTGGTCTCTTCCTCGAGGCCGGCACCTCTTCGATTGGGGGCCAGGTCACCCTGTCGGGCAACCACGCGCTCGCCGCCAGCGCCCGCGGCGGGGCGATCGCCAACCTCGGCACGATGACGCTCGAGAACGCTACGGTTTCGGGCAACAGCAGCGTGGGTGCGGGTGGCGGTATCTACAGCTTCGGATCGACGACGCTGCGCGCCACGACGATCGCCTGGAATCAGGCGGCTACCGGCGGCGGCATCGCTTCGTCGGGGCCGACGCTCCTCCTGCGCAACGTCATTCTGGCCGGCAACGCCGCGACGACGAGCGGCGAGGAGTGCGAGATCACCACGCCCACTCCCGATATTGCTTCGAGCCTCTGGCAGGGCACGACCTGCGGTGCGAGCGCCACCAACGGCAATCAGCCGGGTACCGATGCACTGCTCGCCCCGCTCGACTTCAGCTGTCCGCCGGTCACCATCGAGTTGACCCGGACCCACGACCTCGCCCCGACCAGCCCGGCGCGCGACACCGGCATCCCGCTGCCGGTCGGCAACGCCTTCTTGGACCAGCGCTCGGTGGCGCGCCCGCAAGGCGCGGGCATCGACATCGGCGCAGTCGAGTACCTCCCGGCGGGCTGCAGCTGGTTCTTTGCCGACGGTTTCGAGCGCGGCAATACTTTCTACTGGTCAAACGCGGTGGAGTGAGCCGCGCCAACTCCTGGGTGCCGCTGGCCACCCGGGAGGTGCCGCTGTTGTCTGCGGACTTTCGAATCGACTAGGCTCGCGCTCGCTCCAGCGGTCGGCAACAGTCAGCAGGTTCCGGAGGTTCGCGGATGGGCACGCCAGGGACGACGCATTCTCGGCAGTCCGAGCGGAGTTTCTTCACCGGCATGGCGGTTGCGCTCTTCGCGGCGGTCTTCCTCGGCTTCGCGCGCACCTATTTTCTGCGCGCCCTTTTCCCCGCTTTCACGGCGCACCACGGTGCTCCGGAGACGATCTTCTACGTTCACGGGACGACCGTCGCCCTCTGGTATGTCCTGCTCGTCGTGCAGGCGCGGCTGGTCGCGGCCCGGCGGATCGATCTCCACCGCACGCTGGGCTGGGCTGGCGCCGCCCTCGCCGGCCTCATGATCGTGCTGGGGATGCACGGCGCCATCGTCGCGGCGCGCCGGCCCGGCGGCTTCATGGACATTCCGGTGCCGCCGCTGCAGTTCCTGGTCGTGCCGTTCTTCGACATGGTGCTCTTCGCGCTCTTCGTCGGCCTGGCGATCTCCCAGCGGAAGAATCCGCAGGCGCACAAGCGCTGGATGCTGATCGCCTCGATCGCCATCCTCACCGCGGCGATCGCGCGCTGGCCGTTCGGATTCATGGCGAACGGCGGGCCACCGATGTTCTTCGGCGTGACCGACCTGTTTCTGCTGCCGCTGCTGGCCTGGGATCTCTATACCCGCCGCCGCCCGCACGTGGTCACGGTGGTCGGCGGTCTGCTGCTCGTCACCTCGCAGCCCTTGCGGCTGATCCTCTCCGGCACGCCGCTGTGGAACCGCTTCGCGGAGTGGCTGATCGGTTAGCGGGCGAGAACCGCTTCGGCGGCGAGAAGGCCGGCCGTCGGGCGGACGCCGCCGCCGGGGTGGTTGCCGGCGCCGCCGAGGAAAAGGCCGGGGACGCTGGTGGCGTAGCGCGCGGCGCTCGCCGAGGGGCGCAGGACGAGGAGCTGATCGAGGGCGAGCTCGCCGTGGTGGATCTGGCCGCCGGTGAGCGCGAACTCCTGCTCGAGATCGAGCGGTGTGAGCACTTCCATGGCGACGATGCGCTCGCGCACATCCGGCGCGTGGCGCTCGAGCTCGCCGAGGACGGCCTCGCCGAGGGCGTGCTTCGCCGCATCGGTCCAGCCGCCGTCGAGCGCGTAGGGGGCGTAGCTGGCGAGAATCGACACCACATGGTGGCCCGCCGGGGCGAGCGTCGGATCGCTGACCGAGGGCACCCGCAGATCGAGATTCGGCCGCGCCGAGAACTGGCGGTACTTGATGGCGTCGAAGGCGCGTTCCAGATCGTCAACGTGTCCTCCGCCGATGCGGATCGCTTCATGCTTCGCGCTGCCCGCTGCCGGCAGCTCGAGCGGGCCGGAGAGCGCGAGGTGAACCTTCGCCGCCGAGCCGCGGGCGCGGAAGCGGCGGAACTCCTCCTCGATGGTGATCGGCAGAGAGCCGGGTGCGACCAGCGCCAGCATCGTCTGCTTCGGGTCCACGGACGACAGCACGACGGGCGCGTCGATCGTCTCGCCGGAGGCGAGAGTGACGCCGGCGACGGCTCCACCGGAAAGTCGGATGCGCGCGACGGCCGCATTCAGTCGGAGCTCGGCTCCGGCGGCCTGTGCCGCGGCAGCGAGCGCGGTAACGAGCGCCGCCGGGCCACCGGCGATGGGCGCGCCACCGGAACACTCGCGCAGCAGAAGATTCGTGTTGCTGCCTGCTGACCACGGTCCGCTCCAGGTGGAGGCGACCGCGGGGGCGGCAAGCGCCTCGACGAGGAAGGAGGTTTCGAACTTCTCGTTGAGGAAGTCGGCAACGCACATCGGCGCGACGCGCGCCAGCT
>JBDTQT010000202.1:0-7492 GCA_039932055.1 Thermoanaerobaculia bacterium | reverse complement strand
AGGGTGATGTCGTCGACGTACCAGCCTTCGCCGTTGACTGCGCTATCGCTGCCGAAGCGCCACGCCACACGGATCGACTGCCCGGCGTAAGCCGCAAGATTGACAGTTTTCTGCAGCCAGGTGAATTGGTCGTCGCTCGAGAAGGCAGCGGTGCCCACCGGCATGGCCGGACAAGCGTTGTCGGGGTTGCTGATCGAGTTCGGATAGCCGCCGGCGGGAGTCACGGTCGTCCAGGTTCCGCCCCCGTTGGTCGACACCTGAACGATGCCGCCGTCGTAGGTCGCTTCGAGATCCCAGACCGTCCAGAAGGAGAGCTGCGAGCTCTGACCCGCGGTCAGAGTGAAGTCGCCCTCGAGCGTGATGCAGGCGTTGGCCGCTGCTCCGGAGCTGAAGCTGCGGGCGCCGGAGTGCTCGCGAGTCTCGACCGGATGCCAACCGGCATGTTCGGGCACCAGGGCGCTGCCGGTGTCGCCTCCCGTCAGTGTGTCGAGCGGGCTGTCGCCGATCTCGGCGCCGGAGGTGAAGGAACCGTCACCGACGGGCCCGGTCGCCGTGACCTGCCGGCGCACCAGGTTCCCCTCTTCACTGCCGTTGCCGCCGTCGCGGGCGCGGACGACGTAGAAGCTCGGGAAGCCCGAAGGAGCCCCGCCATCAGCGAAACCGTTTCCGGAGACTCCTTGGGCGATACGGTTGCTCGCGCTCGGAAGAAAGAGCTCGTCGGTTCCGCGGTAGATATCGTACGTCACCGGGCCGCCGCACAGGGAACCGACCTCCGTCCAGGACAGGTCGACGCGGCAGGAGCTCGTGGCCGCGTTCGTCGCGCTGGCAAGACCAGGGAAGATCGGCGGGGCGGTGCACGCACCGGTCGTCGTCGCCTCGGCGCAGTCCGACGTGACGGAGGCGCAATAGCCGGTCGAGTCCTTCTCGCGGGCGCGGTAGCCGTAACTGATCTGGCCCGAGGCCGAGGTGTCGGAGTAGCTCGCGAGCGGCAGCCCGGACGCGATCGTCTCGAACGCTCCGCTGCAACCGCCGGCTGCCCGTTCGACGGTGAACAGATTGCCCGCCGTCCCCGAGCCAGTCCAGGCGACGTCGATGCGCTGATCTCCATTCGGGATGGCCGAGAGGTTCGTCGGACCGGGGGGCACCGTGCAAAGGTTTGGGCGCAGGACGAACAGGCCCTGCTCGATTCCGTTGACGACGATGTTGCCGCTCGGAAAGTACGGATAGACGCTCCAGGCGCCGTTGAAGTTGGCCGTGTCGTTGGCGGGATAGATGTCGAAGTATCCGACCGGTGTCAGCGCCGCGTTGGCTAGATCCTCAATGCGGAGAATCCGCAGCCCGCTCCGGTAGTTTGCCTGGAAGACGAAATTGCCCTTGACGTATTGGTTGTGGTCGATTGCCGGGGTCGGCGACGTGAAGTGCCCGCGCAGCACCGGCGACTCGAGATTCGCGACGTCCCAAACATAGGTGTAGGTGTTGTGGCCGTCGTGCGATTCGTCGAGCTCGTCGTCGAGGAGAATGTAGTGCTGGTCCTCGGTGAGCCACGCCTGATGGGTGTAGCCGCTCCCCGGATAGCCGGTGCGGGAGATCTGGACGGGCGCCGACTTGTTCGTCACATTGACGATCGTCAGCGTGTCTTCGTTGGAATTGAAGCAGATCTCCTGTCCGACGTGCTCGGTGTCGGGACCCGAGTAGACGATGCACTGCGTGTCGTGCGTGTAACCGTCGGCCGAGAAGCAGCCGGCGAAGACGGGCGCGTCCGGATTGTGGATGTCCACCATGTGCAGCCCGCCCGAGCAGATCGTTCCGCTGCCGGCGCTCGAGCCGCCGACGATGTAGGCAAAACCGGTCGCCTCGTTGATCGCGATGTTGTGCGCGCTGCCGATCTGGTTGTAGTGAAAGCTCTCGGTAAAGGTCACCGGCGGCGCGCCCACGGCGAGCAGTTGCGTGAGGTCGAAGACCTGCATGCCGTGATTGCCGTTGTTGTCCGAAACGATGAACGCGTGATCGGCGTAGACCTTGATGTCGCGCCAGCTCGAATTCCCGTTACCAGTGCTCGGGAGCCGCCCGAGGTAGACCGCCGCTTCAGGATCGGTGATCTCGACAAACGCCGTCCCGTTGGACTGTCCGACCAGAGCAAATTCCCGGCCGCTCGGCTGAGCCGTCCAGCCCCAGATGTCGTTGTCCGCGGACGGGGAGCCCATGGCCGACAGCGGCATGAACTCGAGCAGATCGACGTTACTGCAGGGATAGCTGCCGGACATTCCGCCGACGCACGGCACTTCGTGTTCGGGAACCAGCGCCTCGCCCGGCAGCGAATCTGCCTCGAAGCGCACCATCGTCTCGGTCAGCGGCGCGCTGGATTGGCCTTGCGCCACGGGCGCGAGCGCGACCCCGACCAGCACGAACAGACAGAGCGAAAGCGATTGCGAGCCTTTGCGAATGGACATGGGGAGCGGTCTCCGGCGCCTGAAGAGAACGGGGAGGCTAGCAGATCTCCCCCGGTAAGAAAGTCTCCGGCTCCACATTGCGGCCCGGGCGCGGTTATGCTGTTTGCATGCGTCCGCCGCTCGTTCTCGGCATCGAGACCAGTTGTGACGACACCGCCTGCGCGGTGCTCGACGGCGATGGCCGGGTCCTCGCCTCGATCGTCTCGAGCCAGCTCGCGGTGCACCGGCCGTATGGCGGGGTCGTACCCGAGCTCGCCTCGCGCGAGCAGCTCACCAACTGGCCGGCGGTCTACGAAGAGGCGCTGACGCGCGCCGGGGTGACGCTCGCCGATATCGGCGCCGTCGCCGCGACCTGCGGACCGGGGCTCATCGGCTCGCTCCTGGTCGGGCTGTCGCTCGGGCGGGCGATGGCCTGGTCGCGCGGCCTGCCGTTCTTCGCTGTCCACCACCTCGAGGGGCATATCTACTCGCCGTGGCTGACGACCGATGGTGGCCCCGCGGCGCCGTTCCCGGAGCGCTTCGTAGCGCTCGTGGTCTCCGGTGGACATACGAGCCTCTACCGCGTCGCGCCGGCGAGCGCCGCTTCGATCGTGCTCCTCGCCGAGACCCGCGACGACGCCTTCGGCGAGGCCTTCGACAAGTTCGGCAAGCGTCTGGGATTGCCCTATCCGCAGGGGCCTCTCCTCGACCGGCTGGCGGAGCGCGGCGCCGCCGCCGCCGCGCGGCTGCCGGCGCTCGCCAGCCGCCCGGGGAGCGACGAGCTGTTCTTCTCCTACTCGGGGCTCAAGACGCAGGCGGTGCATGAGCTCCAGAAGCTCGAGGCAGAGGGTCTCGCCATGCCGCTGTCGTCGCGTTTCACGGCGGAGCCCGAGGACGCGATCGCGGCGATCCCGCAACCTTTCCTGGACCTCGCCGCCGGTTTCCGGGATTCGGCGGTGCGGCAGGTCCTCGACCGTCTCACCCGCCTCCACCGGCGCGAGCCGTTCGCCGAGCTCGCGGTCTCGGGTGGCGCGGCGGCCAATCGTCTGCTGCGTCGCCGGCTGCCCGAGTGGGCCGCCGAGCGCGCGGTGACGCTGCGTCTGGTGCCGCTCGCCTATTCCGGCGACAACGCGGCGATGATCGCTTTCGCGGCGCTGGCCCGGCTCGCCTGCGGCGCGGCCGACGACCCGCTCGTCGCCGAGGCGGCGAGCCGTCTGCCGCTCGGCGCATGAAGCGCCCAAGCGATCTCCTCTGGCTACCGCTGAATGCGCTGCAGCTCGTCGCGACGCTGCTCTGGTCGGCGTTCTGGATCAGCGTCGCGCTCGTGGTGGCGGTCGTCAGCCGAAAGCGCGCGCCGGCACTCTGGCTGGCGCGTCACGTCTGGGCGCCCGGAATGGTCGCCATCGGGCTCTCCCGCCTGCGAGTCAGCGGCCGTGAGCGGCTCGACTTCGGGCGCTCCTACTTCTTCGTCGCCAACCACCAGTCCTGGCTCGACATCCCGGTCCTCTTCGCGGCGGTGCCGGCGCCGCTGCACTTCCTCGCCAAGAAGGAGCTTGCACGGGTGCCGTTTCTCGGCTGGTACATCGCCGCAATGGGAATGGTCTTCGTCGATCGCGCCGACCGCCGCAGGGCGGTCGCCAGCGTCGATCGGGCAGGCGAGCTTCTCGCTGCGGGAGGCAGTCTGGTCTCCTTCCCCGAGGGAACGCGCTCCGCTCCCGGCGAGTTCGGCCGCTTCAAGAGCGGCGGCTTCGCGGCGGTGCTCGACTCCGGGGTGCGCGACGTCGACGTCGTGCCGGTGGCGATCGTCGGGGCGGGGCGGATCCTGCCGCGCGACGGCTTCAAGGTCCGCCCGGGAACCGTCGAGGTGCGCTTCGGCGAACCCATTGTGGTGGCCGCGCTCGCCCACCGCGATCGCGCGGCGCTCGCCCGGCGCTCCGAGGAGGCGGTGGCTGCCCTGCTCGGTCTCGAGGCGCTCGTCGCCCAGCCGGGAGATCCGGCTGCTGCGGGCGCGACAGCGTCCACCAACGTTACGGTCTAGGATCGGTTGCCGACAGAGGGGAGAGACCATGAATCCAACCAGGGACTGCTTGCACCGCCAGATTCTGGCGCCGGCGGCATCGTTCTGCCTCATCCTGCTCACCGCGGGGCTCGCGCCGCCGACGCTCGGCGCGGAAGAGCTGCCGCCGCGTTTCCGCGAGGCAGTGGCGCTGTTTCTCGACGGCAAGTTCAAGGAGTGCCAGATCGCTTTCAACCAGGCCGCGACCGCGGCGCCCCGGGCCGGTCTCGCGGCGCGCGCCGCTTACGGCGCGGCCTGCTGCGCGGCGGTGCGCAACGACCTCGACGGCGGTTTCCAGGCGCTCTCCCTGGCGCTCGCCAACGGCTTCATCGACCTCGAGCGGGCGCTCACCGACCCGCGTCTCGACACGCTGCGCGCCGACGCGCGCTGGTTTCACTTCGTCGCCTTGACCGAGGAGCACCAGCAGGCGCACCAAAAGACGCTCGATCCCGACCTCCTGCGGCTCTACCTCGAGCAGCAGGCGGAACTCGGGCGGCGCAATTCCGACCTGCCGGCGGCGCTGCCGAACGGCGCGCCGGTTCCGGCCGCAGCCGTCGCCGGCGGCACCGCTGCCATCGAGCGCAGCGCGGCGCGGCGCAAGGAGGCGTGGGACCTGGTGGCCGCGGGGCGGGCGACGCAGCCCGACGACGCCTACCATGCCGCCGTCCTCCTGGTGGCGAGCGATCGGCCGGCCGAAGTTGCGCGCGCCGCCGAGCTCGCGCGCCAGGCGCTGGCGGTCGATCCCGACCTGCTCGCCGCGCGCCCGCTCGTCGCCACCGCCGAGGATCGCAGCGCGATGCTCGCCGGGAAGCCGCAGCGCTTCGGCACGCAGATCGTCGAAGTCGACGGCAAGTGGCAGCTCTACGCCGTCGATCCCGCGGTCAGCGACGCCGCGCGCGCCGAGTGGGGCCTGCCGCCGCTCGCCGACGCCCAGGCGCGCGCCGCCGAGCTCAACCCGAAGCCGGCCGTCCAGCCGCCGTCGCCGCTGCTGCCGCCCACCGCCGGTCCGCCGCACTGATCTCCCGGCCGCGCACCGCGAACCAGAAGAGTGTAGAAAGCGCCGCGCCAGAGGGTGGCTTGGAGCGCCTCCGGCGGGCGCGAAGCCTTGTCGGAAGGCCTCTTGCGCGGTGGCACCGGTCTTGCCTTACTGAGCGGGACCGGACTCGCGTGAGCGTTGCGATTGCCGCACCGTGCCCGCGCCCCGGTCACACAAGCCAAACTCAATTCGGCTCGACCCGAGGAGAAATTGCATGCAGATTCGCCGCAGTTCGATCGCCGCTCTCTGTTTCTCGACGCTCACCGTGCTCGCCGCCTCGCCGCTTCTCGCCGGCGATTTCGCTTTGATGGGAAGCTTCTGGGATACAGACGTCGCCGGCAACACCGCCGGCGGCGGGGTCATCCTCGGCCTCCCGCTGAGCAAGACCTTCGCCATCGAGCTGCGCGCGACGTACTTCGAGCAGTTGAGCGACGATACTCTCGAGAACGCATTCCACAGCCACGACCCGGTCTTTCTCAAGCAGGGTATCCAGGCGCTGCCGCTCGAAGCCGGCGTGCGCTTTGGCTTCGCTCCCGGTCAGATGTTCCGCCCCTACGTCGGCGGCGGAGCGTCCTACTTCCTGCTCGACAGCGATTTTGGTGAGATCAAGGACGAGCTCGGCTACTACGCGGCGCTCGGCGCGACGGTGGGTGACGGCAGGGGCGCCGACTTCTTCTTCGAGGGCGTCTACCGCAAGGCGACCGCGCACGTGAAGATCGACCCGGAGCACTTCAGCGACATCGACGACATCAACGTCGACCCCAACGCCGCTCTGAAGCTGGATGGCATCGGCGTGAACGCCGGCGTCCGCTGGACGTTCTGAGATGTCGGGCGCGGTAAAGCAACCCTGCAGCGTTTGCGGCAACGTCTACGACAAGGCGTTCGAGGTTCTCCGGGACGGCAAGCGCTATACCTTCGATAGTTTCGAGTGCGCGATCCACCTGCTGGCGCCGACCTGCGCGCACTGCGCCTGCCGCATCGTCGGACACGGGCTCGAGGCGGCGGGGGTGATGTACTGCTGTGTTCACTGCGCCGAGCAGAGCGGCGAGGAGCGCCTGCGGGACCGGGCCTGAGGCTCCGAGCCACGCTTCGGAGCCACACTGCTGCAAAGAAAAGCCCCCGTTCCGATTCGTCGTCGGAGCGGGGGCTTCGTTCGTTGCGGCACCGCAGCAGAAGGCGGGAGAGAAGTCCGGGCTAGCTCCAGCGGAAGAGCTTGAGGGCGCCGGCGAAACCGATCAGGCCCCAGCCGAGGAGGATCGCGAGCTCGGGGACCTGCGAGGCGAGCGTCGCGCCCTCGAGCATGACGGCGCGCAGCGCGTCGTTCAGGGCGGTGAGCGGCAGCGCCTGGATGAACGGCTGGAGCGCCGCCGGAAAGCGCTCGTTGGAGAAGAAGACGCCGGAGAAGATCCACATCGGGAACATGACGAAGTTCATCAGGCCAGAGACCCCCTCGATCGTTCGCGGGCGCGCCGCGACGAGGAGCCCGAGGCCGACGAACGAGAGCGCTCCGAGCACGCAGACGACGGCGACCGCGGCGACCGGCCCGCGCATCGGCACGTCGAGCGCCAGGACGGCGAAGCCGAGCAGGATCGAGACTTCCAGGGTGAGGAAGACCAGGCGTGCCAGCAACTGGGCGGCGAGCAGGTGCCAGCGCCGCATCGGCGAGGCGATGAACAGCTTGAGGAGCTTGCCGGCGCGCTGTTGGACGAGCGAGAAGCCGATCGCCCACATGCCGGTGCCCATCAGGTTCATGCCCAGGAGCCCAGGGACGAGAAAGTCGATATAGCGCGCGCCGCGCTCGGTCATCTCGAGTACTTGCGGCGTGAACTGGTCGCCGCGGCCGGCGGCCCGCTCGAGAGCCTGATCGACCTCGAGGTGGGCGAGACGGCTGTCGGGCCGAGTCGGATCGAACCAGTAGGTCGGCGGTTCGGTGCCCAGGACGACGAGCGTGACTCGCCCGGAGGCGAGCGC
>JBDTQT010000201.1:0-7499 GCA_039932055.1 Thermoanaerobaculia bacterium | reverse complement strand
TCTTGCACTCAGGGTGAGAAACTTGGAAACGAAAAGCACCTGGCACCCCAGCCGGGCCCGGGCCAGAGTTACAGGACGGCACTCTGGCGTCCCGCAAGAGTCGCGGGCCTCAGGCTCCGTCTCGTCGCCGCTGCGACATCCGGAGCGCGACGGCGCCGAGGGTTACGGCAAAGAGCCCGAGGCCGAATCGCGACAGAGCGGGGACTTCGACGACACCACCTCCCAGGCCCGGCGGCGCGACGGCGATGCCGGACAGGAACGACGACTCTGACGGTGGAGCGATTTCCCCGATCGCGTCGAGCGTCCCGTTTTCGAGATTCACCCTGAAGAGCTTGTTCTCCTCGCCGGTTGGCCCGGACGGGATGAGCGTCGCGAGGTAAGCCGTCCCGTTTGCCGAGATGTCGAACCAGAGGCGCTCGGCCTCCACGTCGACCGGACCGAGGATGGTCACCTGCCCGGAGGACGCGGGTGGGTCTCCGCCCGGCCCGCCGATTCGCGCGAGCTGGTACCAGGGCGTTCCGGCGGCCCCCCGGTCTTGTGTGGCGAGTCTTCCGATGACGTAAGTCTCCACGCCGAGGGAACCGCCGATGGGCGGCTTGTGAGCGACGGCTGCGACATAGAAAGGCGGGCTGAGCGGCTCGTCCGCGCGATTCTCCAGGTGATCGAACGAGTAGCTCGAGTTCCCGCTGGATCCACCGAAGTATCGCAACTCTCGAGTGCGGGGATCGATGTCCGCATCCATGCCCAGGAGGGATCCGAGCTCCAGTCCCGGCAAGTGGACAAAGGACCAGCTCCCGGTCAGCGGATCGATCAGCAGCGGATCGTGCGCCGGAGGGCAGAGGACCTGACAGACGAAGTAGTCGAAACCCCAAAGCTGCTGCGTCGAGGGGTCGAACTCGATCGAGAAGGGTGGCAAATCAGGGTCCGGCGGAAACGGATACTCCGGCAAGCCGGGCGTTTCGCCGTCGAAGCGAGTCAGTTGCGCGGCGCCCGACGGGTAGACAATCCACATGGCGTAGATCGTGTCGCCGCGCGCCTCCGAACCCGCTGCCAGGGCGAGAAGCAACGCCAGCCAGCCTCTCCTCATCGATCGCCTCCCGACAATTCCGCCTTGAAGGTAGCACGTTCTCGCCGCCTGATAGGTGTCCGGGCGGAAGGGGGCGCCGGGTCGGAGGAGGCGCCGATTTTTGGGTGGGCTCGATTCACCGCGAACCGCGCCGCGCCCTCCAGCTGAAACCGCCCGCGGGAGAAAGAAGCGAAGAAGAAAAGAATAGTGGAGCGGAATGGGCTCGGACCGTCGACTCCCAGGTCGCGAACCTGGAGCTCTCGAAGCTCAGCGGTTGGTCAGACGCCGATTTGCAATCCTAATGCTTGCGGCGGTCGGACGAGAGGCTGGCGCCCGCCGGGACGCGCAAGGTCGAGCGCTTGACAGGCGCACCGGGCTCCTCCAGCATGGAGGAAGAACGGAGGAACCGCAGATGGCGACCTTGAACATCAAGAACCTTCCCGACGGGCTGTACCGCCGCCTGCGTCGCCGCGCCAAGGAGCGCCACCGCTCGACGGCACAGGAGGTCACCCATATCCTGAGCGCGGCGCTCGAAGAGCCGGAGATGCACTCGTTGCTAGAGCTGCGGGGATTGGGGCGTTCGGCGTGGCAGGGTACCGATTCCGCTCACCACGTCGAGGACGAGCGCGGCTCATGGGCCTGATCGCCGCGCTCGGCCGCGGCCCGGTGGCGATCGACACGGTTGCCTTCATCTACTTCATCGAGGAGGACCCGCGATATTTGCCGCTGGTCACCGAGCTGTTCGAAGCGGTCGACGCCGGCGTGATCGTCGCCGTGACGTCAATGGTGACCCTGCTCGAGGTGCTGGTCGTGCCTTATCGACAGGGAGATCTTGCTTTAGGTGAACGTTACGAATTGCTTCTCGGCCAGAGCCGTGGCCTGCGCCTGCTCGAGCTGACCCGACCGCTTCTGCGAGCCGCCGCCCAGCTCCGCGCCATGCATCGCGGCCTGCGGACGCCGGACGCGTTGCAGATCGCAGCCGCGCTCTCCGCGCGCGCGACCTCGTTCGTCACCAACGACCGCGAACTTCCAGCGATCCCCGGCCTGCCGATCGTCAAGCTCGACGACCACCTCGGGATCGCTGGAAGCGATCTCCGCTCGCAGAAACAAGGCACCGCAGCGCTCAACCGGCGCGTGGCGCGGAAGAGGAAACCGGAGTGAAATGGTGGAGCAAATCACTCTGAGTTCGAACACCCTGCTTTTCTGGCTTCGGGAAGTCGCGGCACTGAGGCAGGCGGCATGAGGTCGATGCCGGTGAAAGGCCTGTCTCCGGGTTCCGTACACCGTCTCCGGAGGCGCCGGTCCCGATCGACTTGTGGGTCCTGCGCGCTCTCCACACTCTGCCGATCACGAACGAAGAGCCACTGACGGAGAGGTCTCGCGAAGGCCGGGATCCGGCTAGTTCGGAGTGGACTCCGTGACCAGGGCTGAATGAGGAACGATTGTGGGTGTGCATTCGCGCCCGATCCGCCGGGGGCGCTCGCTCAACCAACCTGCGAAACGTCTGCCGCGAGTCAACGCGTGTTCGGTCGCGTGAAGGCCTGACGGACCAGCCCGATCGAAGTCGCAAACCAGGCGAAGAGCGCCACCGGGTAGAACGCCTGCGCGATCCCGGCGAGCGGAGCGAACGGCAACGCCTCCGACAGTCGAAATGTCGCCGCCGTGTACATGCCGAGCGGGAAGACCATGCCCCAGTACTGGGGATCGTAGGCGAGGGGATGGCGCCGGACGACGTGGCGCCAGACTCCGAGGAGTACGAGCAGCGGGATCCACCAGGTGCCGGCGGCCCAGAAGAAGAGCGTGAATCCTCTGAGGAAGGGGCTGAGGTCGGTAAGGAGTTGGGAGCGCTCGCGGGCGAGGACGAGCGAGGCGCCCGCCAGAGTGCTGATGGCGACCGCGCCCATGTTGATCCAGTAGGGCGGGGTGAGCGCCGCCGTGGCGAGCGGCAGGAAGGTGAAGCGATAGAAGATCAGCGTGATGATCGCGAGGTAGAGCATGCAGCCGATCAGGAAAAAGACGACGGCACCGAAACCGACGGCGTCGGCCGGCCAGCCGAACGGATCGCGCAGGGTGAGAGCGAGCAGGGCGACCGACTGTGTCGCGACGGTGGCGAGCAGCCAGGCGCCGTTGATCCCCTGTTCGAGGGTCGGCTTCTTCTCGCGCACGATGACCGCGGTGAAGAAGGTGTACATCACGAGGACCCAGAGCGCGATTCCACCGGCCAGAAGTGCCTCCGCCGCGCCGCGCCATCCGGTGACGAGCAGGCATTGGCTGCCGAGGACACAGGTACCGGCGACGATGGTGAAGTAGCCGGAGCCGCGCGCATGGTCGGCGAAATCCGCCGCGAGACGCCGCGGAAAGAGCACCAACCGGGCCAAGGTCAGGGCGACGAGCAGCCCGTACGCTGGCACGTTGACCACCAGCAGCGCCGCGGCGACGCGCGGCCATCCGAGCAAGTGGCTGGCGATCGAGACGATGGCGGTCGCCATGACCAGGGCGAAGTAGCCCGGGAAGAGGTCGGCGATCGCGGCAGACAGGCGCCCGAGAGGCGGCGCTTCGGAGGAGTCCGGGGATGGCATGGCCGTGGTGCGGAAAATCAGCGCTCGAGCCGGTAGACGTAGCGCAGCAGCCCGAGGTTGAGCAACAGGCAGACGAGGCTCACGACGGCTGCCGGCAGCGCCACGCCGAACTCCCCTCCCAGATAGGCGTTCATCGTCGCGGTGAACAGCCAGAGCTGTAGGACGACGATCAGGACGACGAACGAAACGATGCCCGCCAGGATGCGCAGGCGCTGGTCGCGCGAGAAGCGGCGGCGGCCGGGTGCTTCGCGCCAGCCGCTCACGAGGTGCGCTCCGTGATCCCGACCGCCCAGACCACGCCGTCCCGAATCTCGAGCTCGACTCGCGGCAGCGGACGGCGCGGCGGGCCGGAAAGCGGGCGTCCGGTCGCGATGTCGAAGTTGCCCTGGTGGCAGGGGCAATGAAAACGACCCTGGTCGACCTGGGGAAGAACCGGGCAGGAAAGATGGGTGCAGCGTTGGTCGAAGGCAACCACCGTCCGCTCATCGAGACGCACCAGAAGCTTCGGTTGGCCGGGAGCCGGGAAGTCGAACTGCAGGCTGCCGCCGACGGGGACCGCGTCGAAGCGGGTCACCGCTTGCGCGGGGGTCATGGATCGGCGACCGAGGAGGGTCTTGGCGAGGATCCAGGCCTGCCCGGCGACGAAGGCGAAGCTCGTGAGCACCATGAACTTGGTGAACTCGCGCCGCGCGACATACTGGTCCTGCGGCACGTCGATGGGGAAGTCCTGTCGCCATTGAGGCTGCTCGGCCATCGGCCGTCCGTCGGGTGGAATCGTCAGCTCGTCCGGGTCTCGCGCGCTCACGCACCCTCCTCCTGATAAAGGTTCGCCAGGAGTGGATCTGGCGGATCCAGCGGCTCCGTTGCGGCCCTGTTGCTGCGACGCTCGAGCGGTTCGGTGACCGCGAGAAGGGGTTCCGCGAACGACTTCGGCACCAGCATTCGCACTCTCGTCGAAACCACCTGGGCGCCGAAACGGAACGTGTCGATCGGACGCGAGGCGGGCCGGAGCACCTCGAGCTCTTCGCGTGTGCCGAAGAAGAGCGCCTGCGACGGGCAGACCGAGGCGCACATCGGCTTCAGCCCCTGGGACGTGCGGTCGTAGCACATGTCGCACTTCATCATCAGGTTGGCCTCGTCGTGCATCTTGGGCACGCCGAATGGGCAGGCCAGCACGCAGTTGTTGCAGGCGATGCAGCGCGCCTTGCGCGCGGTCTGCACGACGCCGTCCTCCGTGCGCTTGATCGCGTCGGCCGGGCAGACCTCGGCGCAGGTCGGCTGGTCGCAGTGCATGCACACCACCGGCACCGTCTGCGTCGAGCGCGAGCGATCGACGAAGTCGAGCTGGATCATCGACGTCCCCTTGTGGGTGTCGCACTCCGAGCAGGCCTGGACGCAGGCGTTGCAGCCGATGCAGCGCGCGGGGTCGATGTAGAAGTAGCGATCGGCGGGTACCGGCATGGGGGACTCGTCAGGCTCCCGCCAGCGGCAGGGCGGGGCGACGCGACGGAGTCGAGACGGCGGCCGCGGCGTGTGCTTCGTCCACGGTCGCGGGCCGCAGCCTCACCGCGCAGGCCTTGAACTCGGGAATCTTCGAGATCGGGTCCTGCGCGGCGATGGTCAGTCGATTGACGCTGCGGCGCCCGGGCCAGTGGTAGGGGACGAAGATGGTGTCGGGTCGGATCGTGGCGACGACGCGGGCGCGGAGAGTCAAGCTTCCACGTCGAGTCTGGGCAGTCGCCCAGGCGCCATCACCGATCCCCAGGTGTCCGGCGAGATGCGGGTGGAGCTCGATGAACGGTTCGGGGTCCATGTCGAGCAGAGGCCCGATCCGGCGCGTCTGGGAACCGGAGAGGAACTGGCTGACCAGACGGCCGGAGGTGAGAATCAGGGGATACTCCTCGTCCGGGACTTCGGTCGGTGGTGCGTAGACGGCGACGTTGAAGCGCGCCATGCCGTCGGGGAAGTAGAACGGCCCCGCTCCCTTCGCCACCACGTTCCACGACCCCGGCTCGAACAGCCGCGGCGTTCCGGGGTGGTCCTCCGCCGGGCAGGGCCAGAACACGCCTTGCTGGCGTTCGACCTTCTCCCAGGTGATCCCCGAGTAGTCGGCGACGCCCCCCTTCGACGCGACGCGCAGCTCTTCGAACATCTCGCGCGGGCCGGCGAAGGTGAGGCCCTTCTCGCGGCCGAGAGAGCGCGCCAGATCCTGGATGATCCGCCAGTCAGCGCGCGCCTCACCGGGGCATTCGACGGCCTTGTTGATCTTGATTACCCGCCCCTCGGTGGTGGTGACCGTTCCTTCGTCCTCTTCGTGGAGCGAACCGGGGAGAACGATGTCGGCGTGACGGGCGGTCTCGTTCAGGAAGAAGTCGATCGCGACGTAGAAATCGAGGCGGCCGAGCATCCGGCGCACGTAGTCGCTGTCGGGCAGCGAGACGACCGGGTTGAAGCACATCGAAAGCAGACCCTTGATCTCGCCGCGCTCGATGCGGCGGAAGATCTCGTAGGCGTCGACGCCCGGCTGTGGCAGTTCCTCGGGGGTGATGCCCCAGACGCCGGCGATGTAGGCGCGCGCCTCGGGGTCCGCGAGCTTGCGGCCCCCCGGCAGCTGATCGCACTTCTGGCCGTGCTCGCGCCCGCCCTGGCCGTTGCCCTGGCCGGTGATCGTCGCGTAGCCGCAGAATTCGCGGCCGATCCGACCGGAGGCGAGCACCATGTTGATCGCACCGAGAACGTTCTGGACACCGTGGCTCGAATGCTCGATGCCGCGGGCGTGCATCAGAAAGCTCGACTTCGCCGTCCCCCACCACTCGGCCGCCTTGCGGATCGCCGCCTCGGCGATGCCGGTGGTCTTCGCCGTGCGTGCCGGCGTCCAGTCAGCGACGTGGCGCTCGACCTCGTCGAAGCCGACCGTCGAGCGAGCAATGAAATCGCGGTCGACCCAGCCGTTCTCGAGCATCAGGTGGAGAACGCCGTTGAACAGCGCCACGTCCGTGCCCGGGCGGATCGGCAGAAAGAGATCGCAGGTGCGGGCGATCGGCGTCAGGCGCGGATCGACGACGATCACCTTCGCGCCGTGCTCGCGCGCCTGCCAGATGTAGTCGGTGGTGATCGGCGCGCACTCGGCGACGTTGGCCCCCGAGATCCAGATCAGCTCGGTGCCGAGCAGATCGCTCATCGGATTGGCGGCGCGGTCGATGCCGAATGCCTTGCTGTTGCCGGCGCCGGCCGAGACCATGCACAGGCGACCGTTGTAGTCGATGTTCGAAGTGCCGAGCGTCATGTGGGCGAACTTGCCCATGAGATAGGCCTTCTCGGTGGTCAAGCTGGCGCCGGAGAGGACCGCCATGGCGTCGCGGCCGTACGTCTCCTGGATGCGCCGGATCTCGGCCGCCGAGCGCGCGATCGCGCTCGCGTAAGGCATCTCCCGGAAGCCGCCCGGCGCCGTCTCGTCGCGCTCGAGCGCCGTGAGGAGCCGGTCGGGGTGCGCCCCCTGCAGGTAACGCTTGATTCCCTTCGGGCAGAGCATGCCGCGATTGAACGGGAAGTCGTAGCGCGGTTCGAAGCCGATGACCTGCTCGTCCTTGACCTTCAGCCGGATGCCGCACTGCTGGCCGCAGAAACAGCAATGAGTGTCGACGATTCGATCGGGTTCGACGCCGGTGTCGAGCCGCACGCCGCTCGACCAGGCCGGGTGGGGGCCGAAGGGGTCGTCGGGCGCCGGGTCGAGAGGCGTTTGCCGCGCGCGCGCGGCCATCTCGGAAATTTCAGCCATGGAAGTTCTCCGCGTCGGATCGCCCGAGT
Organism: Thermoanaerobaculia bacterium; assembly: GCA_039932055.1. Classification (GTDB taxonomy): domain Bacteria; phylum Acidobacteriota; class Thermoanaerobaculia; order Multivoradales; family JAGPDF01; genus JAGPDF01. The sequence goes on along the minus strand of JBDTQT010000201.1, from coordinate 47 downwards.
GGGCCCTCGCCGATCCCGGGGTTGACATGCGCGGGCGCCGCGCCGGG
>JBDTQT010000200.1:0-7511 GCA_039932055.1 Thermoanaerobaculia bacterium | reverse complement strand
CCGGGCGCGCTCTCGGTCGGCATGGTGGAGGAGTTCATCCAGCGCAAGTTGGGCAAGAAGAAGGTGCAGTACATCCTGCCCGAAACCAAGCCGATTCTGGAGGAGACCTTCGGCGTCATCGCCTATCAGGAGCAGGTCATGCAAGTCGCCGTGACCATCGGTGGCTTCACGATGGGCGAGGCGGACGTGCTGCGCAAGGCGATGGGCAAGAAGGACCCGGTGGCGATGGCGAAGCAGAGGGAGAAGTTCGTCTCCGGTGCCGTCACGCGCGGATTCGCCAAAAAGAAGGCCGAGGAGCTCTGGGAGTACATCGAGCCGTTCGCCGGCTACGGCTTCAACAAGAGCCATAGCGTCGCCTACGCGATGCTGGCTTACAAGACCGCCTATCTGAAAGCGCACTACCCGGTGGCGTTCATGGCGGCGATGCTGTCCTGCGAGATGGGCGCCACGGACGAGATCGTCAAGTACATCAACGAGAGCCGTGAAATGGGCATCCCGATCCTGCCGCCCGATGTCAATCAGAGTGAATGGACCTTTTCTGTCGTCGACAATGCGATTCGCTTCGGTTTGGGCGCGATCAAGGGTGTCGGCGAAGGCGCCGGCGAGGCAGTGCTCGCCGCCCGCCGCAGCCAGGGGAGCTTCAAGAGCTTCGCGCACTTCCTGCTCGAGGTGGACGGCCAGGCGGTCAACCAGAAGGTCTTCGACGCGCTGGTGAAGTCCGGCGCCTGCGACTCGCTTGGTTCTGCTCATCGCGCGGCGCTCGCTGGCGCGATCACCGGCCTCGCCGAGCAGGCCCAGCGGCGGCGCCGGGAGCTCGAGGCCGGACAGAGCAATCTGTTCGGGTCGGGTAGCGCCAGCACGCTGCCGCCCGAGCCGCCGTCGACGGTCCCCGCCTGGTCGGAGAGCGAGCGACTGCGCCTCGAGAAGGAGGCGCTCGGTTTCTACCTCTCGGGAAATCCGCTGGTCGAGTTCGAGTCCCATCTCAAGCGACTCGTTTCCCACACCACCGATCAGCTGCGCGGCGGCTTCCAGGGGACCGCCACGGTCGGCGGGCTGGTCACCCGCATCTCGCGCGCCAAGATCAAGAGCGGACCGAACGCCGGCCGCGTGATGGGCCGCTTCGTGCTCGAGGATCTGAACGGATCCCTGCCGGTGACTCTGTTCGCCGACCAGCTGCAGCGCTTCGACACTCTCCTCGTCGAAGATGCCGCCGTCATCGTCAGGGGGCAGGTGCGCGAGCGTGGCGCCGAGAACGAGATGACCGTAGAGGAGATGACGCTGCTGGCGAAGGCGGTGGAGAAGCTGGTCTCCGGCGTGCGGGTCTCGCTCGATCGCGACCTGCCGCAGACCGAGATGCTCCGCCTGCGCGATGTCCTGACCGACCACCCCGGCGAGGTCGCGGTCGAGTTCGAAGTGCTCGTCGGCGAGGAGCTCGTACGAATCGCCCCGCAGGAGCGCTTCCGCGTCGACGCGACGCCGGCGCTCTTCGCCGCCATCGAGGGCATCCTCGGTGCCGGAAGCGTTCAGCGACTCGGACTCTGACCGGCAGTAGAATCGCCGCCAGCATGCGGCCCCTCCCCGACTTTCCGGTCTCCTGCGCTTCGCGCCCGTCGGCGCCCGGCGGCGACCTCACCGCGACCGGCCGGGAGCTGCTGCGGCGCTTTCATGCGCTTCCCGAAGAGCGCCTGGCGATCCTGCGCCGGGCGGGAGGAGTCGCTCTCGCCTGCGGGCGCGATCTCTTCTGGGTCGGCGGCGGCGTGCGCGATCTCTGGCTGGGGACGAGCGAATTGGACATCGACCTCGTCGTCGACGGCGCGCTGGAACCGTTCGCCGAGCGTCTCGCCGCGATGCTCGGAGCCCAGTTGCGCTCGCACCCGCAGTTTCTCACCGCCGAGTTCCTGGCGCCGGGCGGGATGCGCGTCGATCTGGCAGCGGTCCGGTCCGAACGCTATGTCGCGCCGGCGAGTCTGCCGCTGGTGTCGCCAGGGACCTTCGCGAGCGACCTCGCGCGCCGCGACTTCACGATCAACTGTCTGGCGGTTCCTCTCGCTCCCGCCTTCGGCGATCGCCTGGTCGACAACTGCGGCGGGATCCGGGATCTCGAGCGCCGGTGCTTGCGGACGTTGCATCCGGCCTCGTTCCGGGACGATCCGACGCGCATTCTGCGCGGTCTGGAGTTCGAGGCGCGGCTGGGGTTTTCCTTCGCGCCGGAGACCGAGCGCGAGGCCGAAAGCGCCATCGCCGAAGGCATGCTGCTGCGGCTTTCGCCGGCCCGACTCGGCGAGGCCATGCGGCGAGCGCTCGGGCGCGCGGAGAGCGCTGCCGGTGTTCTTCGCCGGCTGCGCGGGCTGAATGCGCTGAGCGCCATCGAACCCGGCCTCGCGCGGGCTGGCGACGCAGCGGCGCGTTTCGACGCGGCACAAGGTGCTTTCCGGCGAGCTGCGGGGAGGCCGCTGGCGGGGACGTTCCGCCTGGCGCTGCTCAGTCTGGCTCTCGACCTCGATGACGAACCGCGCGAGCGTCTGGCGAAGCGGTTCGCTCTGCCGGCGGCGGAGAGGGCGTTGGTCGTCGGTGGTCCCGAGCACATCCGGGCGGCTTGGCTCGCGCTCGGAGGTGAGCCGCTGGCGAGCGCCGTCCACGCTTCCCTCGCCCTGCTTTCGGACGAGGAGCTCGCGGTCGTCGCTGCCCGCGGCGAAGGCGCGCGCGCCTGGGTGGAGCGAGAATGCGCCGAGCTGCGCCGGTTCCGCCTGCGAATCGACGGCCGCGATCTGATCGCGGCCGGGCTGCCTGCCGGTCCCACCCTGGGACGAGCGCTCGCGGTCACTCTCGAAGCCAGGCTCGACGGACGAATCGACGCCGGCGACGAGCTGGCCTTCGCGCTGGGGGCCGCCGCTGGGGAAGCGGAATGAACCGGTGGGCCAGGGGGCTCGCGCGTCCTCGCGGCGCCGGTATCTGGGGGGTCGCCATTTTGCTCGCCGCGCTTTTTGGTAGCGGCGGAGCCACGGCGCTCCACGCAGTCGACCCCGCTGTCGAGATTCTGCACCGGGACTGCTCGAATCGACTCGGCCGCAACGAAGTCACCCTCTTCGCCAACGGCACGATTCGCTGGCGCGAGTGGCAGGAGGATCGCCAGACGATGCGACTGACGGAGCTCGGCCGGGACGAAGTCGAGGCCTATGTTCGGCGCCTCGAGGCCTCCGACCTCTCCGGGCTCAGGGAGAGCCCTGGAGGAGTGGCAGGCGACTGGGTGGAGCGCTGCGAGCTCGTCATCTCCCTACCCGATGCGGCTGTCCGCAGCTTTGAGTTCGGTCGTCTGGACACCCACCCGTTGGCGCTGGCGGACCTGCTGCGCATCGCGGAGGAGCTCGCTGTGCGCGCGCAGACAGCGCCAGTGGCAGGGGGCTTGCCAGCTGACTACCTGCCGCGGTTCGGCGATCTACTGCTGCGCGTCGATGACGTCGAGTTCGAGGTCGTCGGGCAGACGGTGGACGGACACGGTTTCGAGCTCCGCGGAAAAGTTCAGCCGCTCAGCATGTACCTCACGCTCGACGAGCTCCACCGCCAGTTCGTGCGCCTGCTGCACCGAGGGCCGTCGCGGTGAAGCCGCCCGGAGTGCGCGTCTCGAGCGGTGCGCTGCGCGGCCGCAAGCTGGACGTCCCGGCAGGCATCCGTCCGACCGAGCAGAAGGTCAGAGAGGCGCTGTTTTCGATCTGGGGGGAACGCCTTACCGAGGCGACCGTGCTCGATCTCTTCTCCGGGAGTGGCGCGGTGGCGATCGAGGCGGTGAGCCGTGGGGCGTTGGCGGCGACGGCGGTCGAGTCCAACCGGACGGCCCTCGAGGTGCAGAGGCGGAACCTCGCGCTGTTGCCGGCCGGGAGCTATCGGCTGATGGCGCAGCCTGTGGAGCGGGCTTTGCTCGAGCTGGGCGGGCGCGGTGAGCAGTTCGACCTCGTCTTCGCCGATCCGCCCTATGCCTGGATCCCGGACGCCGGGTTGTTCGCCGGTTGCTCGGCGCTGCTGCGCGCCGGGGGGCTGCTCGCCGTCGAGCACAGCTCGCGCGTAGTTCTGCCGATCGAAGCGGGAGATCTGGTGCGCACCGACAGCCGGCGCTACGGCGAGTCGGCGCTCTCCTTTTACGGCAAGCGAGGGAGCGAAAGCGGCTAGGACGCCTCGCTGCGAACCAGGTGAGGGCGTCCAGCCTAGGACCAGCTGGCGCCTAGTACCAGGTCCACTGGTGGTTCTCTTCGCCGTTCAGGAAGAATTTGGTGTCGGCCGGAAAGTACTTCTTGAGCACTATCCTGCCGGTAGCCGGAGTCTCGATTCGGACCTCGATATAGTTGTCGTTGGAGTCCTTGAGGCGGAAGGCGCCGACGCGATCCGCCGAGCCGTCCGGCCTGAAAACCGGTCCGAGTGCGGCGGGGGCGTCGTCCCAACCATCGATGGCGTTGGCGCCATTAGCCGCGCCGTCTCCCGGCCCCCAGAACTCCACCTTGACCGGAATCGGCACTCTTCCGGCCAGAATCCGATCAGGAGCGCTGAGCGTACCGTCGCGATCGAGGTCGACGAAGGCGAAAAATCCGTTGACGGTGGTGTCGTAGTTGACCTGCGCGGGGGCGTTCAGCTTGATCGCCTCCATTCTCGCCGCCTGCATCAGCGAAGCCAGTTCACGAGTCGTCCCCGTCAGCTTGTAGCGATTGATCATGCGCAGGAATGCGGGCGCGGAGATCAGCAGGAGAATGCCGACCACGGCGAGCACGACCAGCGTTTCCATCAGTGTGAAACCGGCTTGGCTCTGCGGGTTGGGGCGTCGGGCTGTCGTCATGGCTCACTCCCGCAGCGGAGTATAGCTCGCGCCGGGACGGCGGGCTGTGCAGCTGCCCTCTAGAGGCTGGTGAGCGTCGACTCGAGCCAGGCGAGGAACGGCCCCGGGAAGGCTCCGAGCGCCAGCGTTCCGACGGCCGCCAGCACGGCGGCGAGTTGGCCGCTCCAGTCGAGCTTCAGAGTGCCGGGGCTGGCGATCTCGTCGCGCATGTAGAGCATGTAGATGACGCGCAGGTAGAAGACCACGCCGATGAGACTGGCGAAGATGCCGACCAGGGCCAGCGCGAGATGCCCGTGCTGAATGGCGTGAGCGAAGATCAGATACTTGCCGACGAAGCCCGCAGTCGGCGGGATGCCGCCCAGGGAGAGCATGCAGACCGCCATGCAGGCGGCAGCGACCGGAAAGCGGAAGGCCCAACCGGAGAGGTTCGCAATCGCGTGCTGTTCGCCGGGCTTGGCGTAGAGCATCGAGACCAGCACGAATGCGCCGCCGTTCATCAGGGTGTACGAGATGAGGTAGACCAGCATCGGTCGCCAAACCGACTCGCCCGGAGAGGCGAGCGGGATCAGGAGGTAGCCCATGTGGGCGATACCCGAATAGGCCAGCATGCGCTTGATGTCGCGCTGCGCCAAGGCGAACAGGTTGCCCACCAGCATCGAGGCGATAGCCAGCACGCTCACCAGCTTCGTCCAATCGCCGGCCGACGGAGCCGAAGTGACGAGGAGGACGAGACGGGCGAGGACAACTGCAGAGGCGATCTTCGGCGCTACCGACAGGAAGGCGACGAACGGCGACGGCGCTCCCTGGTAGACGTCGGGAGCCCAGGCGTGGAACGGCACCAGTCCGAGCTTGAAGCCGAATCCGCAGACCAGAAGGAGAAAGCCGAGAAAGATCAGCCCAGGGGAACCGGTGCCCGACGCCAGGCCTTCGGCGATCCCGGCGAGGGTAGTCGACCCGGTCTCGCCATAGACGAGCGCGGCGCCGTAGAGCACGAAGGAGCTCACCAGTGCGCCCATCAGGAAGTACTTGATTGCAGCCTCGGACGAAACGGCTTCGCGGCGATGAAAGGCAGCCAGGCCGTAGAGAGCGACCGAAAGTAGCTCGAGTGCCACGAAGATCGTCACCAGCTCGACGCCGCGCACCAGGAGGAGGAGGCCGGTCGCGCACCAGAGCAGCAGCGCCGGGTACTCGCCGAAGAGGAGACGCTCGCGCTTGAGATAGCCCTGGGCGGCGAGCAGCCCGATGGCGGTCGCCAGGAGGATGGTCTGCGAGAACGCGCCGGTCAGAGCAGTCGATTCGATCAGGCCATGGAAATAGAGTCCGGCGGGCTGCTGCGCGAGGAGCGCCGCGGCGGCCGCGACACCGGCCAGAGCCATGCCGTTGAAGACCGGCCGCAGGCGCGGAGTGAACGCTTCGAGCAGCAGGATGAGCGACGCCACTCCGGTGAGCACGATCTCGGGAAGGAGCGAAAGCCAGTCCGCCTGCGGCAAGGAGAAGAGCGTGTTCATCTCGCGCTCCCGCTGCCCGCCGGGGCGCTGCCCGCGACGAAGGTCGAGGCCGGCGCCGCTGCGGAGACCGGAGCGACAAGGGTCACCGAACCGGGCGAACCGGCCGCCATCTGGGCGCGATAGGTGGCGAGGACGGCGGTGAGTGCAGGGCGGCTCGGTTCGAGAAACCTGCCCGGAGCAACGCCGATCCAGAGCATCAGGGCGCAAAGCGGCAGGAGTGTCAGAACCTCACGCAGGCTGAGGTCCTTGAGTGTCCTGTTCTCGTCCTTGGTGATTGGTCCCCAGAGGGTCTCCTGGAGCATCTTCAGCAGGTAGACCGCAGCGAGCACGACGCCGAAGGTGGCGATTCCGGTCGCCCATCGCAGCCCGCCTTGCCAGGCGCCCAGGAGAATCATGAATTCGCCGACGAAGCCGTTGAGAGCCGGCAGGCCGACCGAGGCGAGAGTCGCGAAGACGAGCATGACCGCGAACCAGGGAATCGACTTGGCCAGGCCGCCGAATTCGTCAAACTTCTTGGTGTGCCGCCGGTCGTACAGCATCCCGACGAGCAGGAAGAGCGCGCCGGTCGAGATTCCGTGGTTGACCATCTGCAGCAGCGCCCCCTGCCAGGCGATCTCGTTGAAGGCGAAGAGACCCAGCATGACGAAGCCGAGGTGGGCGATCGAGGAGTAGGCGACGAGCTTCTTCATGTCGATCTGCGCCCAGGCGACCAGGGCGCCGTAGATCACTCCGACAAGCGCCAGGCCGACGATCCAGGGTGCCAGCTGGGTGGCGGCCTGGGGAAAGAACGGGATGGCGAAGCGCAGGAAACCGTAGGTTCCGAGCTTGAGAAGGACGCCAGCCAGGATCACCGAGCCACCGGTCGGGGCCTCGACGTGCGCGTCGGGGAGCCAGGTATGGAACGGGAACATGGGGACCTTGATGGCGAAGGCGATGGCGAAGGCGCCGAAGAGCCAGAGCTGCTGGCTGAGCGGGAACTGCAGTTGCAGGAGATCCTCGTAGCGGAAGCTCCAGACTCCGGTGAGCTCGCCGTAGCTCCAGGCCATCCACAGGATGCCGAGCAGCATGAGCAGGCTTCCCGCCATGGTGAAGAGGAAGAACTTCACCGCCGCGTAGACTCGCCGGTCGCCGCCCCAGATGCCGATGATCAGGTACATCGGGATCAGCATCACTTCCCAGAA
>JBDTQT010000199.1:0-7544 GCA_039932055.1 Thermoanaerobaculia bacterium | reverse complement strand
GGCGGTCTTGCCGTGGAGGTCCTTCACCAGCCGGTGGTAGGGGAGGACCTGCACCTGGTCGTCGGGGAAGGCCACCGCGAGGAAGTTCCCGGCGCTGCCGGCGTTCGGGCTGGCGGTGTGCGGGGAGTGGCCCGCGGCGATCTCGCCGCGGGTTCGCCAGGCGGAGGCGGCGCGATGGTGGCCGTCGGCGATGTAGAGCTCCGGAATCTGCGCGAACGCTTCGGCCAGCGCGTCCCGATCCGCAGCCTCGGCGCGCCAGATCGTGTGCGCTACGCCGTCGGCCGCGGTGAAGTCGAACAGAGGCTGTCCAGTGGCCACCCGCGCCACGATGTCGTTTACCGTTACTGAAGCTTTGTAAGTAAGGAATACCTTTCCTGTCTGGGCGCGCAGCGAGCACATGTGGTGCGTTCGGTCGTCCTCCTTGTCGCGCCGGGTCTTTTCGTGTTTCTTGATCAGGTCCTTTTCGTATTCGGCGACGCTCCAGGTTCCGGCGACCCCTGTCTGAGTGTGGCTGCCCATTCTCAGGCGATAGACGTAGAGCGCCGGTTCGGCGTCGACTTCGAGCGGTGCCTGGTTCCTCAGGGCTTCGAGATTCGTTCGCGCCAGGGCGTAGACCTCGTCGGAATGCGGGTCGGTGCCTTCAGGCAGGTCGATCTCGGAGCGCGTCACGTGGAGAAAGGAGAGCGGATTCCCGGCGGCGAGCGCCCGGGCCTCCGCGGTGTTGACGACATCGTAGGGAACCGAGGAGACCCGCGGGGCGCCATCGCGGGTCGGGCGCAGCGCGCGGAATGGGGTGAGTTTTGCCATAATTGGATTCTAGGTGGGGAAGCGAACCGGAGTCCACGGAACCGGGATCCTCCCCGAACTCTCGAGGGACCTCCATTCATGAGCACGATTTCGGTGGGTGTCGTCGGTTGCGGGCGTATCGGCCGCAACCTGGTTCGCATACTTGCAGGCTCCTCCCTGGGACGGTCCTCCGGGATCGAGCTGCGGGCGATCGTCGACCGCACCGATCCGGAGACCCTCGAGTACCTGCTGCGCTTCGACACGCTGCTGGGGCGCTTTCCGGTGCCGATCTCCCGCCGCGAGGGCCGACTCGAAATCGACGGCCGCGAGATCGCGCTGCTCGCGCCGCCGTCTTCGGCGGGGGCTTCGCCGGGCCCGGCGGCACCCGACTGGAAGGCGCTCGGAGTCGACATCGTCATCGAGGCCACCGAGACGCAGCAGACCCGACCGGCGCTCGAGGCCCATCTCGGCAATGGGGCCTCGAGAGTGCTGGTGTGCTCGCCGTCGGACGACCTCACCGACGCGACCATCGTCGTCGGGGTCAACGACAAGGACCTCGGCGTCGAACACCGGATCGTCTCCGCCGGTTCGGTGACGGCCAATTGCGCCGCTCCGATCCTCAAGGTGCTGGCGGCGGAGTTCGGCATCGACCGCGCCTTCCTGACCTCGGTGCACGCCTATTCCAACCAGCTGCGGCTCGCCGACGTGCCGGCCGACGATATGCGCAGCGGGCGGGCGGCGGCAGAGAACATCATTCCGCAGCCGACCAACGCCGACGAGCTCATCGCGGCGCTCGTCCCCGGGCTCAAGGGCAGGATCTCGGGTCTGGCGATCAACGTCCCCGTGCCGAACGGCTCGCTGGTCGACATCACCTGCTGGCATCCCGGAGTGGTCACGGCCGAGTCGATCAATGCCGCCCTCCGCAGCGCCTCCGAGCAGAGTCTTTGCGGCATTCTCGCCTATGAGACGGAGCCGATCGTCTCGTCCGACATCCTGCATTCGACCTACTCCGGGACTTTCGATTCCCTGTCGACGATGGTCGTCGGCGGCCGAGTCTCGAAGACCCTCACCTTCTTCGACAACGGCTGGGGCTATTGCCACCGCGTGATCGACCTTTTGCGCCGGCTGTCGACCTTCGCCGCGGGAGACGCGCGATGACGATTCGGGTCGGCATCAACGGTTTCGGGCGCATCGGGCGCTCGGTCTATAGGATCCTCAGCAACCGGCCGGAGGTCGAGGTGGTCTGCATCAACGACCTCTTCGAAAACGAGCACCTCGCCTATCTGCTCGAGTTCGACTCGGTCATGGGCCCGTTCGGCCGGCAGGTGAGCTTCGACGAGGAGACGATGACGGTCGACGGGCGGTCGATCCGCATGACCGCGGAGCGTGATCCGGCGAAGATTCCATGGGGCGAGCTCGGGGTCGATGTCGTCATCGAATCGACCGGCGCCTTTCGCAGCCGCGAGAAGCTCGAGCGCCATCTCGCCGGCGGGGCGAAGAAGGTGATTCTCACCGTGCCACCCAAGGACGAAGTCGACCGGATGGTGGTCATCGGCGTCAACGACGGCGAGCTCCTGGCGACCGACCGCATCGTCTCCAACGCGTCGTGTACGACGAACTGCCTGGCGCCGATCGCGCGCGTCCTCGACGAGGCCTTCGGCATCGAGGAAGGGTTCGTCTCGACCGTGCACGCCTACACCAACGACCAGCGGCTGGCCGACGTGGCGCACGACGATCTGCGGCGCAGCCGCGCCGCCGCCCTGAACATCATTCCGACGTCGACCGGCGCGGCGCGCGCCGTCGGCAAGGTGCTGCCGCGCCTCAAGGGCAAGCTCGACGGCGTGGCGCTGCGCGTGCCTGTGCCCGACGGGTCGCTGATCGACTTCACCTGCCGGCTCGCGAGCCGGCCGGGCGTCGCCGAGATCAACGCCGCCGTCGAGCGCGCGGCGGCGGGCGACCTCCGGCGCATCGTCGAGTACAGCGCCCGCCCGTTGGTGTCGACCGACATCATCGGCAACCCGCATTCGGCGATCTTCGACTCCCTGTCGACTCAGGCCCTGGGAGACGGCTTCGCCCGCGTCGTCGCCTGGTACGACAACGAGTGGGGCTACTCGCAGCGGGTCGTCGACCTGCTCTTTCTGCTCGCCGGCGGAGGAGCGCAGACCGTGAGGAACGGATCGTGACGCGGATCGGAGTCTTCGGTTGGGGGGTCGTGGCGCCGCGGTCGAAGGACATCGAGGCCTTCGAGCGTCATCTCGAGTCGAAGGAGAGCTGGCTTCGGCCCTACGACGGCTTCGGGCCTTCGAACTTCCTCGTCGGTCAGCCGGATTTCGATTTCAGCGATTACAAGCCGTGGATCGAAACGCGTTTTCCGCCGAGCCGCTTCTCGCAGATCACCGAGAAGATGGACATGCCGGCCCAGTTCGCGATCGCCGCCTTCATTCAGGCGCTCGGACAGAACCCTGGAATCGAACAGGTCTTGCGCGAACTCGGCTCGCAGGCTCACGTCTACGTCGGCACCGGCCTGGGCGCGCTCGGCACGATCGAGTCGGTTTCGCTCCAGTTGCACCGCGCGCAGCGCCGTTGGGACCGGTTCTGGGCGGCGCCGGAGCGCAACGAGCCGCTGCGTCGCTTCCTCGCCGGCGAAGGCGCCCCGGAGGGCGCCCCGCCGCCGGTCGATCCGGCGACGCTCCCCGACGAGGACCGCGAGGAGGTCGAAGAGCAGTGGTGGCACTTTTGGGCCGGGCAATCGCCGGAGCTTCGGGTCTTCCTCACCGAGATGCGCGAGATCGAGTCGCTCGCCGTGCAGGGCACGGTCGAGACCGGCAAACTCGGTCTGATCAAGGAGAAGCAACGACGCATCAATCGCATGCTCAAGGCCTGGGCGTGCCCCTCGCCGCCCTGGCGCGAAGTGTCGGCGAATCTGTTGTGGAACATCCACAACGCACCGGCGGCGCAGATTTCGATGATGGGCAAGATCACCGGCCTGACCTTCTCGCCGGTGGCCGCCTGCGCCACCTTCGGCGTGACCCTCAAGCTGGCGATCGACGCCATTCGCCGCGGCGAGGCCAAGGTCGTCGTGATCGGCGCTACCGATCCACCGCCCCTGCGCCTGATGGTCGGCGCCTTCCACAACGCCCGGGTCGGCGCGGCGGACGGCTCGGTCTCGAAACCGATGACCGGGCTGCGCGGCACACACGTCGGCGGCGGCGCGGCAATCTGGATCGTCGGCGACCTCGACTTCCTGCGCGCGAAAGGCTTCCACGCGATCGGCATGGAGCCGCTTGCCGTGGGCGTCTCGTCGGACGCCGAACACATCATCACGCCCTCGAAGACCGGACCGACGACGGCCATCCTGCAGGCGCTCGCCGCCGCGGGAGTCGCGCCCGAGGAGATCGGGTCGTGGGATCTGCACGCCACCGCGACGCCGGGCGACTACCTCGAGGTCGAGAACCTGCGCAGTATCCTGCACGATGACGTGCTGGTGACGGCGCGCAAGGGAACCTTCGGCCACGGCATGGGTGCCTCCGGCGGCTGGGAGCTCACTGCGCAGTACCTGGGATACGAGCGCGGCGTGATCTTCCCGACCCCCCTTGCGCGCGCCGAGCTCAATCCGGAGATCGCCCGTGTCCACGAGCGCTTCGCCTTCAACGAGGGTTGCCCGGTGCCGCCGGGCGCCGCCGGCAAGCTCTCGATGGGCGTCGGAGGCATCAACGCGTGCGTGATCTCGAGACCTTACGCCGACTGAGCCTGACCCCCGACGGTCTCCGCCGTTGGGCGCTCGTCCTCGGCCTGGCGATCTCGGCGCTGATGGTAACGCGGTCGCAGGTCGGCGGCGACCAGCTCAACCTGCTCGCCCGCGGCTGGCTGCTCGAGGCGCGCGGCGTTTTGATTCCTTACGGCAATCCGCTCTCCTCGGGCGGCGATGGTCCGGGGGTCGCGACCACGCTGCTCATGGCCGGGCCGCTTTCCGTCTGGCGCGATCACCGGGCGCCGGTGATCCTCATCTGGCTGCTGCACTTCGCCGCCTGGGCGCTGCTCGATCGCCGCCTGCGGTCGGTTTTCACGCCGTGGGAGCGCGCCGCGCTCGCCGTCGTTTACTGGCTCAATCCCTGGCGCCTCGAGGCCTCGGCCTTTCTGTGGAATCCGAACTTTCTCTACTTCTTCGGCGCACTGCACTTCGCCACGGCGTTCGACCAGCGCGAAGGCCCCCGATTCGGCGCCTCCTGTCTGCATCTGCTGGCGCTCGGCGTCGGGGCGCAACTGCACCCGGCAATGCTCCTGCTCATCGTCTCCTCGCTCCTGCTCTGGCGGCGCGGCATCGTGCAGGTGCACTGGGGGGGTGTCGCCGCCGGGGTGGCGATCACCGGCGTCCTGCTCGTCCCCTGGTGGCTGGCGGCGGCCTCGGAGCCGGCCATCGTGACGGCGAGCTCCGGGTTTCCCTTCCGCGGCCTGATCTGGTTCCAGCCGTGGATCAAGGGGCTCTCGTACTGGCTGCGCTATCCCTCGCTGCTGATCAACAAGCAGAGCGCGATCTTCGACTTCACCGCCCTCGCCGGCGCCGGTGCGGATCGCCTGCTGGCGCCGTTCGCCAAGGGCCTGGTCGGAATCGCCGGCGCGGCGACGATGTTCGCCGTGCTGCTGGCGAACGTCGACTTCTTCCGCCGCCGTTTCGCCGGCGGGTTGCGCGAGGCGTTCGCCCGTTCGAACAGGGTGGAGGCGCGACAGTTCGTCGGGGACTACGCCTTCTGGAGCTTCGTCGCGGCGATCGTGGTCTTCGCGGCCGCGCCGACGACGCCGCAAAGCTGGCAGGCGGTGCCGCTCTTCCAGGCGGCGGTGGTCCCGGTGATCTTCTGGCTGGGACGGAAACTGGACGCTCCGCCGACTGCGGACGCCGCGCGGCGCGGACTCGTCGCCGCGGCGACAGCGTCGATCGCCATCCTGTTGGCTTTGGCCGCCGGCGGGCCCAACTTTCGCTGCGGCGGACGACATGGAGTCGTCATCCCGCTGCGTGCCGCCTCGCCGATGTTCGAGGAGCTCGGCCTGCAGCGCACCTGCCCCTGGCCGCTCGACGTGCCGAACGAGTGGTGGCCGGACGTGCTACCGGAAGAGTAGAACGCGTCTCTGCCCCTGTGGGTCAGGGGCAGGTGTCGACATCGTCGTCGGCGAGGGCAGTTTCGGCTGGCGCAAGGTAGACGACCCGTTCGGTGGGAGACATGCGCGCGAGGGCGCGCAGTATCTCCGCGGCGAACTGGCTACGATGGAGGCGCGCAGCGGCGGTTGAATAGCTCCAGGTTCCAGGGGTGCCCTCGCGGTCGAGCGACGCCGGATAGCCAAACGCGCCGGCGCGCGCCGTGGCGGCTGGCGAGTAGCGCACGTAGGGTGGAGAGGCGGTCACGAAGGCGCGTGTTTCGAGTAGCCAGGCCGCCGGCAGGGGAGCGAGAGCGGAGCGCGCTTCGAGAACCAGTTCGGCAGCCGCGCGGTGGTCGCCGTGGCAGGTGGAGCCGTGGCGAGGATCGAAGGTGAGGACGAGGTCGGGCGCCCGCGCCCGGAGAAAGCTCGTCAGGCGCGCGACCAGCGCGCTGTGCCCGCCCGAGGCCACATCCCAGCCGGGAATTCCGCCGCCATCGGGAAGGCTCCACTGCGTGAGCCCGGCGCCGAAGAGCACCGCCGCTTGCTGCATCTCGAGCGTCCGGACGGTGGCCAGGTTCGGTAGGCAGCCCCCGGGCAGCAGGCAGATGCCGGCCTCGCCGCGAGTCAGGACCAGGAAGTGACAGTCGAGGCGCTCGAGCCGGCAGAGTTTGGCCAGCGCCGGCGCCATCAGGACCTCGTCGTCCGGGTGGGCGCCGATCCAGAGCAGGGAGCGGACGCCAGGAAAGAGCGGCGGCGAGAGCGGCGTCGGCAGCGGATCGAGCGTCCCCGGCGTGGTCGCGAGGAGCGGGAGCAGCGCAAATGCCGTCAGCGAGATCATCTTCAGGGAGTTTACGGCCGGCGGCCCTGCGGTGTCGCTGCAGGCGACGGCCCGGCAGTTTCGATCATCCGGCTGGCGATCTCCTTCACCAGCTTGGCGGCGACGCGGGCGGTCGCTCCGCCGAGGTCGCGGAGCGGGTTGTACTCGACGACGTCGGCACCGACGAGCGGGCCCGGGAGCCTCTGGATCATCGTCAGCAACTCGCGCACCGAGAGGCCGCCAGGCTCCTGGTGCGAGACGCCGGGGGCGAAGGCGGGGTCGATGCCGTCGAGGTCGAGCGAAAGATAGAGAGGTCCGGCCAGAACCGGCCGCGCGCCCGCCGCCCAGGATCGCATGTCGATCACCTCGACGCCGAAACGGTCGGCCTGAGCGCGCTGGTGGGCGCTCATCGTGCGGATGCCGACCTGCACCAGGCGCACCACCAGCCCCTCTTCGAGAATGCGCGCGAACGGGCAGGCGTGCGAGAAGCGGTCGCCTTCGAAGATGTCGTTGAGATCGGGGTGAGCGTCGATGTGGAGGAGAGTGAGGCCGGGAAAACGCGCGCCGACGGCCTGGAGCACGGGGTAGGTGACCGAGTGGTCGCCGCCGAGCGCGATCACCCGACCGCCGGCCGCGTAGATGTTCGCTACCCCGGCCGCGATCCGCTCGCGCGCCGCGCCCGTTGGCGGCAGGTCGAGATCGCCCGCGTCGGCCAGAACCCCGGGCGCCGAGAGGTCGATCAGCGCTTCGCTCCACGAGTTGGTCGCCGGCGACCAGAGCTGCTCGCGGATGAGCGGCGGCGCATGGG
>JBDTQT010000198.1:0-7574 GCA_039932055.1 Thermoanaerobaculia bacterium | reverse complement strand
AGGACGACCCGGTACGCTCGGACCGCTTCGTCGGCATGTACGTCAACGACTGGACGCGCGACTACGGCGCGGCCGGGCGGCGGGCGGTGCAACGCCTGCTCGATCGCGGCCACGACGCCGGCATCCTGCCGCAGCGCGTGATCGCCGAGTGGGTCGAGTCGGACTAGCGATGAACCTGGCCGCCGTCGTTTTCGACCTCGACGGCACCCTGGTCGATTCCCGCCCCGACATCGCCACGGCGATGAACCGGATCCGTTCCGAGCTCGGTCTTGCCGCCCTGAGCCTCGCCGACGTCGGCGGGATGATGGGAGAGGGCTCGCGCAACCTCGTCCGGCGGGCGCTCTCCCGCGGTCTGCCGGCAATGGCCGCGATGGACGCAGACCGTTTCGAGCGCTCCCACGCCCGGTTCCTCGAGCAGTACGCGGTGGTATGCACGGCGGAGACCCGACCGTACGAGGGCGTCCAGGAGCTGCTCGACGGGTGCGCCCGCCGCTGGCCGCTCGCGCTGCTCACGAACAAGCCGATCGCGATGACCCGGGCGCTGGTCGAGGCCTTGCGTTGGGGGCGATTCTTCCGCGCCGTGGTCGGTGGCGACAGCCTGCCGTACCGCAAGCCCGACGGGCGCGGTCTTCTCGAGGTCGCCGCCGCACTGGGCGCCGCCCCGGAGACGACGCTGCTGGTGGGCGACAGCCGGATCGACGCCGAGACGGCGCGCGCCGCCGGGTCTCAGTTCGTCTGGGTGAAATGGGGCTACGCGGTGGCCGAAGACCGCCCGGGGCTGGCGGACGGGAACTCCGCCCGCAGCCCCGCGGCGCTCGCCGCCTGGCTCGAAGCGCTCCCTCAGTAGGCCTTGAGGAAGGCGGTGACGCCGGCCTCCTGCTTCTCGCGTCGGCCGATGCAGATGCCGACGACGTCGAGCACCCGCTCGAGGTTGTTCGGCCCTCCCGAGACTTTCGCGAGGCGCTGTCCGAAGAACTTCTGGATCTCGTCGCGGTGGGCGGTGTCGCAGAATCCGATCGAGGTGTAGACGAGCCCGGCGGTGACCTGCTCCGGCATCGCCGCCGCCAGCGAATCGAACGAGCTCTCCACCCAGTCGTAGACCATCTGCCGGGTGGCCTGCTCGCCGGAGAGGTTCCAGGCGACGCTACTCGATTCGCGGATGTCGAACTTGTCGGAGAGCACCAGCGCGAGGCCTTTCGCGACCGCCGCCGGATCGCGGAACTCGCCCATCGATTCGAGGATCTGGCGGCGTACGCGGCGGTCCTGCTCCTTCTCTGCCGCGGCCTCCAGGCGATCGAAGAGCTTCGTGTCCCCAGTCACTGCGGCGACTCCGAGGACGCTCCGGAGCATCTCCTGGCTGATCGCCCTCGAATCGGCGAGCCAGGCCTCGGTGAGGCGGCGTGCTTCCGCCTGCGTCGCAGGATCGCCGCCCACCACGCCCATGCCGCGGATGACCCGCGGCCGGAGGAGGGTGTCGTCCATGCTCTCGCCGGCATGCGGCGCAAAGCCGAGGCTCTTCGCGCGCTCCCGCAGAAGTCCGGCGATGAAGCGCTCGTAGTTCGGGCGCACGCTGTCATCGACCAGGTTGTCGTCGACCGAGTACGCCAGGTCGAGCGCCGCATTGACCACCAGCCGGCTCTTGCTGTCGGCGAACCGGGGTACCACGCCGAGCGCTGCGGCTGGGGAGATCTCGCCGGAGGAGAAGAGGAAGCCTGTATCGCCGAGCAGCGCGATCTGTTCGGCGATCGGCAGGGTGGAGGATGTCGCGGCGAGCCGCTCGAGGAGCGGTTCGCTGTATTCCGAGACGTAGTAGCCGAAGCCGCCGTGATTCGCCTGCACCCAGTCGGGGCAGAAGGCGAGCTCGGCGCTCTTCGTCGCGCCGTCGACCATCACCTTGGCGATCTCGCTCCTGGAGCCTTCTCCAGTCGTGCCGTAGCGCAGCGTCATGGGCACTTGCCAGATTTGCTCTTTGGAGACCGGCGAGCCGAGCGGCACGTAGCGCCGCTGGGAGAGCGTCAGCTTTCCCCTGCCGCCCGCACAGGTGAGGGCAACCGAGACGACCGGCACGCCAGGCTGGTCGAGGAATGTGGCGAAGGACTTCGAGACCTCGGGCGCGCCCTCCGCCGCGAGGGCCGCCAGGAAGTCGTCCGAGGTCGCGTTGCCCCAGGCGTGCGTCTTGAGGTAGCGCTGCACGCCCTTGCGGAAGCGCTCGGGGCCCATCCAGGTCTCGAACATCGAGAGCAGCGAACCGCCTTTGGCATAGGAGATGCCGTCGAAGGCGCTGGCGATGTCGCCGTTGTTGCGGATCGGCCGACGCACCGGTTGCGAAGAGGCCAAACTGTCGGACCGCATCGCTTCGCTGCGTCGTCCGGCATTCTCGTCTTCGCCGCCCCACTCCGGCTTCCACTGGGCGACGATCTTGCCTGCCATCCAGGTCGCGAAGCCCTCGTTCAGCCAGATGTCGTCCCACCACTGCATCGTCACCAGGTCGCCGAACCAGAGGTGCGCGTTCTCGTGCGCCGCGGTGCCGGCATAGGCGCGCTGGCGATCGAGCTGCGGGTGGGCGGGATCGGCGAGAAGGTAGCGGTCGACGTAGGTGATGAGGCCGGGATTCTCCATGGCGCCGAAGCCGACGGTCTGCGGGATGGCCAGGTTGTCGAGCTTGCCGAACGGATAGGGGATCTCGAAGTACTCCTCGAGGGCGGCGAGGATCGGTCCGGTGACCTCAACCGCATAGGCGGTCTGGGCCGCCTTGCCCTTGGCGACGACCATGCGCACGGGCGTCTTCGAACCTCCCCAGGTGCCGGCGTCGACCACGGCGAAGGGACCGACGCCCAAGGCCACGAGATAGGAGGGGATCGGCCGGGTCGGGGCGAACTCGACCGCCTTCAGGCCGTTGCCTTCCGAGCGCTCGCCGGCCACCGGCGAGTTCGAAACCGCGACCTGGCCCTCCCGGACATGCAGAGTCAGTTTCCAGGGGCTGCGGTAGGACGGCTCGTCGAAGCAGGGGAAGGCGCGGCGGGCGAAGGTCGACTCGAACTGACTGAAGACGTACCAGTCGTCACCATCTTTCTGGCGGAAGAGCCCTTCGGTCTCGAGCGCGTCGAGCTTGCCGCGATAGGCGATCGTCAGGAGAGTCTTGCCGGCCGAAACCTCGCGGCCAAAATCGAAACCGACGAAGTTCTCGCCGCCGGCGAAGACGCGTGCCGCGGACTCCTTGCCGCCGGAGTTGAGCACCGCCGAGTGGATTTCGAGCTCGTGGGCGTTGAGCCAGAGGAAGGATGCAGCATGAGTCAGCTCGAGCTCGATGGCGACCTTGCCGTCGAAATTCTCCTGCTCGGGCAGGATCGTCAGGTCGACCGTCATTGCGATCGGCCGTGCCGCTGCCGGCAGACGAAGCTCGGGCGGTTGCGGGTCGGCAGCTCGGCAGAGAGCAGGCGCTGCCAGGGCGAGAATCAGGATTCCGGCCAGTCGCGTCTTCAAGGGAAATTCCTCCAGCAGGGAAGTTGCGAGGTTGAGGTGACCGCGGAGATACGCACTCAGAGGTGGGGAGGTGCTCCGGGCGGGAAGCGGAACGGCTCCGGGAAAAGCTTCCCGACGGAGGTCAGCCGCCGCTCGCCCTGTAGATTCGCCAGCAGGATGGGCATCCCGGGCGCGCAGAATTCACTCATCGTTTCGCGGCATACCCCGCAAGGGGCCGAGGGTGGCGAGGTTTCCGTGACGATGGCCACGCCGCGAAAGCGCCGGTGACCGGCGGAGACCGCCGCCGCGAAGGCCGAACGCTCGGCGCACAAAGTGACCCCGAAGCTCCGATTTTCGACGTTGGCGCCGCCGAAGATCGCACCGTCGTCGGCCTCCACCGCCGCCCCGACAGCGAAACGGCTGTAAGGGCTGTGCGAATGACGCCGGGCCTCGACGGCGGCAGCCAGCAAGGGCTCCCAGTTCACGATTTCAGCCTAGCATCGATCCGGCTGTGCTAATTTCCGCCCGCGACACCGCCCTGATAGCCGTTGCCAGGCTCCGCAGCGACCGCCGGCACCGGCCGGAAGTAAACCTCCCCTCGGCGTGTGCGTACCTTGAAGCGAGGAGTTCTTCAGCATGCGAGAGTCTGACCGCAAGACCCTGACCTGGCTGGCGGTGCTCCTCGCCGGAGCCTTGGTGAGCGCCTGGGCTTTCCCACGCGCTTTTCCGTTCTTTCCCGCCAACTGGCAGGTGTCGCGCGTCGAGGCCGAGAAGATAGCGCTCGAAGAGTTGCGCGTCCTCGGAGAGATGCCCGAGGACCCCTACGTCGTGGCGCAGATGGACGAGGACGCAGGACTCGAAGTGCGCTTGATTCAGGCGTCGCGGGACGGGCTCGAGGGGCCGGTGCGCCAGTCGGGTCTGGAGAAGCGGGTGCTGCAGTGGCAAGTCACCGTCTACGCCCCGCAGGCGCAACCGAGAGATTGGTTGTACCAGGCGCAGATTGCTTTCGACGGCACCGTGCTTTCGCTGCTCAAGGGCTACAAAGCGACCGACGCCGCCGGAGCGCTGACCGAGACCCAGGCGCTCGACCGCGCTCGCGCGCTGCTCACCGAGCGCGGCATCGATCTGGCGCGATACGCCGCCCCCGAAGTGAAGATCAAGGATCTCGACAACCGGACCGATCGGGTGGTGCGTTTCGCGTCGATCGACGTCTCGCTCGCCAGTCGCCTGCGCTCCGGCGTACAGGTGACATTCGCCGGCGACCAGCTCGCCGGGGTCGGCTCGTTCGCCGAGGATGTCCACCCGGAAGAGGTGACGAAGCTTCTGCAACCGATCGGCCTGATGGGCAACGTCGCCTTTTTCTCGACGTTTCTCATCCTCCCGCTGGTGGCGCCGATCTTTCTCAAGCGCTACCACGAGGGCGAGCTCGGTGTCCGCCGCGGGGTCCAGATCCTGCTGCTCATCCTCGGGCTGGCGGTCGTCTTCATGGCCCAGGTGGCGGCAGGGGCGACGCAGGGGACCAGCTTCGGCGTCCTTTCCCGCCAGCAGACGACCTGGGTCTGGGGCGGCCAGATGATCGTTCTCTTCTTCCTGCCGATGGCCATTGCGGCGCTGCTCTCCTGGTCGGTCGGCGAGTCGCTCTGCCGCGAAGGCTGGGGCAGCAAGCTCGCGGCCTTCGACGCCCTGTTCCAGCGGCAGTGGAAGAACGGCACCGTGGCGCTCGCCTCGCTGCGCGGCTACGCCGCCGGCTTCGCCATCGCCGGCGGCGTTTTTGCCTGCCTCGTGCCGCTCGGCCGCTTCGGCGGCATCGCGCCGATCGCCTACCAGTTCGGCCCATTCTGGAATCACGCTCGCTGGCCGAGTCTCGCGGTCATCTCCTTCCTGGCGATCTTCAGCCTCTACACGACGCTCTTCGGGCGACTCTTCCTGCTCCCCTGGCTGGTTCGCAAGCTCGGCAAGCTGGGGGGCGGAACGATCGCGGCGCTCGCCACGAGCTTCGTCTTCTTCTCGCCGGTGATCGTGCTGCCGCTCTCGCTGGGCGCGCCGATCTGGATCCTCAACAGCCTGGCGACCGTACTCCTCTTTCTCTGGACGGATCTCCTGACGACGATCCTCGCCTCGTTCACCTCGGCAGCGGTGCTGTCGCTGTTTCCGTTCGTCTTCGCCGCCGATCCGATGCTGCAGTTGCATGGCTGGATTGGTGTTCTGGCGGGCGCGGTTCCGCTGATCCTCACCGCCCGGTACCTGGTTTCGGATCAGGTCTTCGTCTATCGCTACGAGGACGTGCCGCCGCACGTCCGCCGGATCGCCGAGCGCGAACGCCAGCGGGTCGAGCTCGAGACGGCCCGCAACATCCAGAGCTCGATCCTGCCGCAACTGCCGCCGCAGCTCTGTGGCGTCGAGCTCTCCCATGTCTACCTGCCGGCGACCGAGGTGGGCGGCGACTTCTACGACGTTCTGGCGCTCGAGGACGGGCGGCTCGCCGTGGCGGTGGGCGACGTCGCGGGACACGGTGTGTCTTCGGGTCTGGTGATGTCGATGGCGAAATCGGCGCTTGCCGTACAGGTGACCTTCAACCCGGAAGTAGCGGCGGTCTTCACGACGCTCAATCGAATGGTCTTCCAGAGCGCCAGGAAGCGCCTGCTGGCGACGCTGTGCTACGCGCTCATCGACCCGGTGCGGCGCGAGATGCATTTCGCCAGCGCCGGCCACCTCTTCCCTTACCGGATCTCGCGCCTCGGCAAGGTCGAGAGTCTCGAATCGGTGGCCTATCCGCTCGGAGTTCGCGAGCTGCTCGATATCGACTCGCACACGGCCAAGCTCGATCCAGGCGACATCATCTTCCTGTGCAGCGACGGTGTCGTCGAATCGCGCAAGGAGGGTTCGGACGAGCACTTCGGTTTCGACCGGCTCGAAGAGGTGCTCGGGAAGTTCGGCGGGCACGGCGCCAGCGTCGTGCGCGACAAGGTCCTCGCGGCCCTGGATACCTTCACCCAGGGGGCCGAGCGGGAGGACGACCTGACGGTGCTCGTCCTGCGCATGCCCTGACCGTTTGGGTGGCCGTTGGGGAGGGTGGCGGTGGGATAGAATCGCCATGCGGTTCGGCAGTTTCCCAATAGGAGCCCAACGTGAAGATCCACGAGTATCAGGCGAAGGAGATCCTGCGCCGTTACGGTGTCGCGACGCCGCGGGGCAAGGTGATCGACGATCCGGCGGACGCCAGGGCGATCTGCGAGGAGATGGGCGGGCGCTGCGTCGTCAAGGCGCAGATCCACGCCGGCGGACGTGGCAAGGGCGGTGGCGTCAAGGTCGCCAAGAGCCCCGCCGAGGCCACCGAGTATGCCGGCAGGATCCTCGGCATGCAGCTCGTCACCCACCAGACAGGTCCCGAAGGTCAGAAGGTGCGCAAGGTCCTCATCGAAGAGGCCGCCGACATCGCTCAGGAGCTCTACGTCGCGGTGACCCTGGACCGCCAGTCGGGACGGCCCGTGATCATCTCCTCGCCGTTCGGCGGCATGGACATCGAAGCAGTAGCTGCCAAGACCCCCGAGGCGATCCATCGCGAAGAGATCGATCCGCAGATCGGCCTGGTGCCGTTCCAGGCGCGCCGCGTCGCCCGCGGCCTGGGCCTCAAGGGCGACGTCGCGGCCCGCGCCGCCAAGCTGGTGACCGCGCTCGTCGCCGCCTACCTCGACACCGACGCTTCGCTCGCCGAAGTGAACCCGCTGATGATCACCGGGCAGGGCGAAGTGATGGCGCTCGATGCCAAGATGAACTTCGACGACAACGCCCTCTTCCGCCACAAGGACATCGTTGCCATGCGCGACCTCGCCGAGGAGAACGCGCTCGAGGTCGAGGCTTCGAAGTACAACCTCAACTACATCAAGCTCGACGGCGAGATCGGCTGCATGGTGAACGGCGCCGGCCTGGCGATGGCGACGATGGACATCATCCAGCTCGAGGGCTCGTCGCCGGCGAACTTCCTCGACGTCGGTGGCTCGGCCTCGCAGGAAGCGGTCGCCAACGCCTTCCGCATCCTGATCGCGGATCCCGACACCAAGGCGGTGCTGATCAACATCTTCGGCGGCATCGCGCGCACCGACCGGATCGCC
>JBDTQT010000197.1:0-7640 GCA_039932055.1 Thermoanaerobaculia bacterium | reverse complement strand
GTTGGTCGCCGGCGACCAGAGCTGCTCGCGGATGAGCGGCGGCGCATGGGCCGGGCCGCGCAGGAACGACGAGCTGGCGTCGTAGGGGAGGCCGAGCAGCGTTGGCGTCGGGCTCATGGGTGAGTCTCCTGGCTGGTGTCCGCCTCGATCGGCGTGAGCTCGGGCCGCTTCGGTTGCCGGCGGTCGCCGGACGAGCGGCCGAGCGAGTGGCGGAAGAGCCAGGGCAGGAGATAGTCCCTGCCCCAGACGAGCTCGTCGCCCAGGCGGCGCGCCACCGAGCGCGGGGCGGCCGGCGGCAGCGGCGATCGCCAGCTCTCGT
Organism: Thermoanaerobaculia bacterium; assembly: GCA_039932055.1. Taxonomy (GTDB): domain Bacteria; phylum Acidobacteriota; class Thermoanaerobaculia; order Multivoradales; family JAGPDF01; genus JAGPDF01. The sequence continues at coordinate 7,321 of JBDTQT010000197.1, read as the reverse complement.
CGGCGCCCGGAAGACCCAGGGCGTCGGCGAGCGCGGCAGCGATGCGTGCATGCCCCGCGGTATTTGCATGCAAACGGTCGGGGCTCCAGAGGCGCGGATCGGAGGCGACGGCGTGCTCGGCGAAATCGACGAGGAGCGCACTGCTGCTCGCGGCAGCGTTGCGAATCGCCGCGTTGAGCGCTTCGAGGCGCGGGGCGAGTCGGCGGGCGATGGGCATCACCGGCGCGAGGTCGGGCATCGTGAAGGTGAGGAGGACGGCGCCGCTCGCGGCGACGGCCCCCATCATTTCCTCGAGGTCGGCGGCGACCGCCGCCAGATCGAAGCGCCGCGAGACGATGTCGTTGGTGCCGGAGAAGAGGGTCACGAGGTCGGGGCGCAGGGCGAGTGCGGGGGCGAGCTGCTGGTCGCGGATCTCGCGCGTCTTCTTGCCGCGCACGCCGAGATTTGCATAGAGCAGGCCGCTGCGGCCCGTCTGCCGGATCTGCGACGCTGCGATCTGTTCGGCCAGACGGTTCGCCCAGCCGCGGAACGTGCCGTCGCCTGCCGGATCGTCGAGCCCCTCGGTCGAGCTGTCGCCGATTGCGACATAGCGCTCGACACGCATCTTGCTGGGGGCGATGGGGATCACCGGTGGAAACTATCGCACCGCACGAAAAACGGCCTGCCCCGTTGCCGGGACAGGCCGTCGTCGAAAGGCTCGAAGCTCGTCTAGAGGCTCAAGGGAAGCTCAGACTCCAGAGGCTGGTGTTGCCGGTCTCGAAGCCGTCGCTGAACAGGCCGACGAGCGCGGAGCAGTTCTGGACCTTGAAATCATCCAGGTACCAGCCTTCGGCGCCGACGGAGCTGTCGTTGCCGACGCGGAATCGCAGCTGGACACTTTGGCCGGCGTAACCCGAGACATCGACGACCACCCGGGTCCAGTCCTGGAGGTTGCACCAGGCGTTGAGGCCCGCGAGCGGGTTGCTAAAGGAGGACGAGATGACGCCGGTGTACGGATCGACCAGCACCTGGCTCGTCAGCTGGGTGAAGGTCGAGCCGCCGTTGGTGGAAATCTCGACAATGCCGCCGTCGAAGCAGGCGGTGGCGCCGCTCTCCTCGAGATCCCGGTAGTGCCAGAAGATGACCGACTGCGGGCCGGCGCCGGTCGGCACCGTGATCGGCCCGGTGACCAGCCGCTGGTCGGAGACCGCACTGTTGCCGATCGCCTTGAACGACGAGGTGCCGGAATGGAAGCGCGCGGTCGAGACCGCCCAGGTGTTCGAGATGCTGCCCGTGCCGAGCGCCCAGGAACCGAGCCCGCTCTCGAAGCCTTGCGGGTAGGAGTCGACCGCCGTCGCGCCGCTCGGGCAGTCGCCCGGCAGCGGCACGGTGGTGAAGTCGAACGAGCCGGTGAAGCTGCCCGTGCCGCAGGCGTTGGTCGCCTGGACACGCCAGTAGAAGTGGGTGTTCGAGGCCAGGTCGGTCGCCGGAACGTGCGACGTCCCGCTCACCGTGGCGCTGTACGTCACGCTGCTGAAGTCACTGTTGTCGTCGACCTGCAGGAGGTAGGAGCTCGCCCCCTCGGCCGGCGCCGTCCAGGTGAAAGTCGGCTTGAGCGGCTGGGTCACCGCGCCGTTCGCCGGCAGAGTGAGCGTGGCGGCGGCCGGCGAAGCTGGAAATGCGGTCAGCGAGACGGTGGTGGAGTGGACGATGGCGGTCGGGCTCGAGGTACCGGTGACGGTGATCGTCGAGGTGCCGAACGGCAGCGCGCCGGTGTTGCCGATCGTCAGCGTCGAGGTTCCCCCCGGGGCGACGGGATTGGGCGCGAATCCGGTCGTCGTTGCCCCCGGGTTGCCGGTGGCCGAAAGGGTCACGTTCTCCGTGAAGCCCTGGAACTGGAAGACGTTGAGCGGGAAGACGCCGGAAGCCGGCACGCAGATCGTCTGGCTGGCGGCCGAGCTGGCGACCAGGAAGTCGGTACCGGCTGGGGTCGATTCGGTGTAGACGTTCGGGTCCGCTCCCGTGCCGGGGTTGCGGTCGTCCGACCAGAGGTACTGCGCCGCCCCCGGCCGGTGGATCTGGGTATCGTAGTCGCCGTGATAGCAGTCGGCGAGGTTCGGGTCGAGGACCACCGACGACGAAACGTCGGAGAGCCGGGTACTCGGCTGGAAGGTGGCGCCACCGTCATAGGAGACGCGCGAGTAGTAGTCGAGCAGCAGATTGTTGGCGTCGTTCTGGCGGCTGTAGTAGCCGATCGCGAGGACATTGCCCTCGCCGACCGAGAGCGACGGCTGGTACTGGTCCGTTGTCGTCGCATCGTCGTTGACTTGCACTTCGGTCTGCCAGGTGGCGCCGTTGTCGAGCGACCGGCGATAGTAGACGTTGACCGTGTCGCCGACACCGGTGGCGTCGGGATCGTAGGTGTAAACCGCGTGCAACACGCCCGCCGCATCGACTGCAATTGTCGGGCTTGGCAGGTACCGGATGTTTCCCTTGAGCGCCGGCCGGAGGCAGAACGACTGCGCCGCGGCCTCCCGCGGATTGACTTGATTGGTCATCGGCGGAGTCACGAGGCTCCAGCTGGTGCCGCCGTTGGTCGTCCGGGCGACCTGGATCTCGATGTTGCCGTTGGGGAAGCCGGCGCCGAGCCAGGCGACCCAGGCGGCGTAGACATCGCCGTTCGGTGCCACCACAGGCCAGGAGCCCTGGACGGAGGTCGAGGTGCTGATTGCCACCTGGGGTGTCCATGTCGCGCCGGCGTTGCTCGAAGTCGTGGCGTAGATCCGGGCGTCGAGGCCGAAGTCGGTCCAGGTGACGTAAAGCCTGCCGTAGTAAGGGCTCGTGACGTTGTTGTCGACCGCCATGATCTCTTTGTCGTCGTTGCCGGTCGAGATGTTGGCGACGAAGGTGAACGAGTTGCAGTCGTCGTCCGAACGATAGACGCCGAGACCGCCGCCCTTGAGCGCCGCGTAGTAGAACTTGCCGTCCAACTTGCGCCAGACGAGGCTGGGATCGCCGGTATTGAAGTCCGCGGTCGGAGTAACGGCTCCCTTGTCGACCCAGGTGGCGCCGTTGTCGAGCGAACGCCCGAAACCCGAGTAGCCATGACCTTCAGTGAAGCCATGAAACGAGTCGTTCCAGGCGGCGCACAGAGTTCCAGTGGTCGGGTTGAAGGCGATCGAAGTCTCGCTCTCGGTCTTCGCCGTCCCCGAGGTGTCCTGGGTCGGATTGCTGACCGGAGCGTCTACGGCCGCGGGGGCGAAGTTGAGTCCCTCGGGGCCGCCTTCCTCGCGCACGTTGCCGATGAACTCCGCCTGGCGGCCGCAGCCGATGGCGAGATAGGTCAGCAGGCCGTCCATGCGGCCGGCGATCTTGGGATCGTCGAGCAGCGCGCAGTCCTGAGCGCTCGGCGTCGCGACGCGGAAGCCCGGGGGCTTCTCCTCGGCCGCGCTCGCGCGGGAGGGCAAGAGGCTTGCGAGAGCTGCCAGAGTCACGGCGGCGGTGAGGCAGGCGCGGGACAAAATTCTCATCTGGATCGATCTCCTATTGAATGTGGAGCGACAAGACGATCTGAGAGGGACTGGCAAACTATAGGTCGATCCTCCGGCGCGCGCAAGGCGGCCAGAGAGGCCGCCTCAGCGAGACGTCGGCGCCGCTCCGCTCCGCATCCTCGAACGGCCTTCAGGCCCGACCGCGCCCGCCTCGGTCGCGGCGCTTGGCCGCACTAGGTCAGCCCCGCCGCCGAGCGGCGAGCGCTGTCGAGGAATGCGGGTTCCGGCAGGCATTCCTACCGCACTTCCTGGTTTCTGCTAGAACGAGAACTGGCTGGGTCAACTGGCTCGGCGCTTCGCGACTGCCAATGCAAGGATCGAGAGATCTGCAACCACTACGGCCGATAGCATGAGGACATAGGGCCTGATAAGTCGCTGCATGAATGCTACGCCCTCAGACCGTGCCCGTCTGATAGCGATCTCAGCCGAGGCGGGATCGGCCGCGAGCGCTTGGAGCTCGGGTGAAGCTCGCTCCGCTACGGAGACGTAGGTGGCCGCCAAAGAATAGGCGACCGCGACGCTATTCAGCACAATCAGGATCGCGAACCCCAGTGTCGCGGACACGTGTTTTGATTTCATGTTCATCTCTACTCCCCTTGATTCTCAACTCGCCTCTCTCGCTCTCAGGCCGTTCACGCTTCTAGTGCGTACCGGCCCCGAGGTCCGAGGACCAGCCGAATTCAAATCCGTAGCGCTGCGCCATTTCGCGCCACAAGGCCTGACTGTAGTCCCTACAATTGCTTCCAAGCACAGAGTAACTTCCGCGCCTTCCGGTTCGCGGAACTATGAGTTTCAGAATCTCTTCATCAATCTCGGAGCTGGTTGAACGGAACTGTGGCCAGTTGATGTCGCCCGCTGGCGAGGTATCCTCGTATACCTCTCCCTTGCAGCCAAAGAGGCAGTCCGGTTCAGAAACTCCAAAACTCTGGCAGAATCGCTTCCCTCCGTACGTTCCGACGCAGAAGCTCTGGTGAAGGCCGGCACCACCCTCGCCTACATCAGGCCCCTCAACCCAGAAATCGAGGCCAAGTGGATCTTTGAACATCAGTGGGCGCGAACCGGAGTAGCCGAAAACGTTGAACCCGCCGCGCAACCCCGTTGGGTCCGCGCTTGCGTACCTTCCCGTTTGCGGTTCATACCAGCGGTTGACGTTGTAGAAGAGCTCCATGCGGTAGGTGGCGGTGCCCCAGAGGGGGTCCTTCCACTGGCCGGGCATGCGGAGGAAGATGCCTTTCGCTAGCGAGTCCTGCGCGGTGCCGGCCTGCCAATCCTCGCCGAAAGGCTTGAAGCCGCCGTACCAGTCGACCGATGCCCCGGCTTGCTGGATCGAAGCGATCGGCGTACCCAGGTGATCGGTGACCAGCAGCGTCGTCGCCGCGGAAGCCGTACCGACTTTCTTCCACAGCGCGATTGGACTCCCGGCGAAGTACAGGACGTTGATGCGTTCGGTGGTACCGCCGGTGACCGGCAACCGGTCCAGGGAATAGAGCGTGCCGGCGCTCGAGTAGGTCGGACGGACGTAGCCGCCAGTATTCAGCTCCGAAGCCTCCTTGAGGAAGTTGCGTCCGTCGTAGAGCATCGTGTTCGTGCGGGTCTTCATCGACGGATGCGTCGCCACGATGCCGCTCAACTGCCCGGCTGCATCGTTCGTCAGGTCGATGATTCGAACGTTGCCGAACCCGATATCTTCGAAGCGGAAGAGATCGAGATAGCCGCCCGTGTCGAAAGTGTATCCATAGGACTGAACGAGTCCTGGAATCACCCAGGCGAGCTCGGAAGTGACACCCGTCATCGCGGCGTTGGGTAGGTAGGTGTATGCGCCACCAGTGTTTTCTGAGAGGCGATTTCCAGCAGGGTCGTAGGTCCACAGCGTTGTGCCCCACGGTCCCGAGGCGGAGGCGAGGTAGTACTGCCAGTCCTGGTAGGTGAAATCGCGCGTCTCGCTAGGCGCCGGAAAAGTGCGCTGTTGCTGCGTGACATTGCCAATCTTGTCGGTCGTGTAGTTCAAGGTGAACAGCGAGCTCGAAAGCACAATCGAGGTCGGCTGGTAGCGCAGGTCGAAGCTCCGGGTTTCGGTGCGGTTGATGGTGGTGTTGAAGACCAACGACGCGAGCGGGCCGTAAGCCTTGTAAGTCGCCGCTGGAGAGTTCTTCACCACGTAGACCGCGGCGGCGGCGCCTTCCTTCGACTGCAGGCTGATCGGCCGGTTCATTTTGTCGTAGGTGTAGATCGCCTGCAGCCCGCCGGGATAGGTGATCGTCAGCGGGTTCGAGTTGCCGTCATAGGTGTAGCCGAGGGTTCCATCGCCCAGTGTACGCCCCCAACGGTCGTAACTGTAGCTGATGGTGGCACTGTTTCGGGTGATCCCGGTCAGTCGGCCGACATCGAAGTTGGCCGGCGTCGAGCCGTAAGCGTAGGTCACATCCAGCGTCGTCCCCGGCAAATCGACCAGCGTCACGCGGTCGGCGGCATCCACGGTGCGAATAGTCGAGATTCCCCGACCGTCCGTCTCGTTGCTCAGCTGACCGTGCTCGTTGTAAGCATAGGTCGCCGTCCCGGAGACCTCCGAGACCTGGCTGGTCATAAGGTCGCGGTCCGAGTAGACGTAACTTGTCACCGTCCCGTTGGCGTCGGTCACCTGGGTGAGGTGATCCTGGGGATCATAGAGATAGGCAGTGGTCGTCGTACCGCCACCAGGTCCGGACCAGGGCTGCGAGACTGCAGACAGGCGGTTGATGGCGTCGTAGGAATAGGTCGTCGACGGCTGCGCCGGAAAGCTCGCCCGCGGATGCAGCGGGTCCCAGACGTCCTCCAGATTTCCGTTGCAGTCGTAGCTGTACTCGGTGACGCTTTCATAGGACTGACCTGGCGCCTGAATTGTCTTGTCGAGGTGGCACATCGTCGAATAGACGTAGCTGGTCTCGGATTGCGTCGTCCACGCCGAGGCAGAGGTCCCGCGGTCCCGCTTTTCGTTGACGCGATGGCCGCCCTCGTCAAGGGCATAGAGCATGCGCTCGGCGAAGTTCGTACTCGAGATCGAGAGGCACGAACTCGACGTAGGCGAGGGTACGGCCAGACCCCTGCGGATCTCCGTCAGCCGACCGGCACCGTCATAGAGGTATTGCGTGCCGTCGCCAGCCGGGCGCTTGACGCAGAAGAGATCCCCCTTGTCGTTATAGGTGGATAGCGTGATGAGGTCGTCGGTCTCGACGAGGTCGTTGGCTCCACGCTCGATCCGGCGGGTCACCCGGTCGAGTGCGTCGTACTCGGTGTCCGTCTTGACGCCGTTGGCGTCGGTGACCCGAGTGCTGCGATTGAAGGCGTCGTAGCCGAAGCTGGTCGTGCCAACGAGCGGGTCGGTGCGAGTGTCCGGAAGCGTCCCGTTCGCTCCCGGGACTGCATAGGTGTAAGTCGTCTGGTCGGAGGGCCCGTAGCCGGGCGGATCGACCGTGCCGACATTGCCAGCGCCGTTGTAGCCAGAATAGTCCGTGCCCAAAGAGAACGTACCACCAGAGTAGGTCGACTCCAGGCCCGAGGCCGCGCGGGAGAGAAGATTCCCGTTGCCGGCGTGATAGATCATCGAGGTGACGCGTGAGCCCGAAGCGCCGGTGAACGGGCCCTCGATCGAAGTCGCGAAGGCCGGGAAGTTGGTGTCGTAGGTCCACACCGTAGTGCGCGGGAGCGTGGGATCGGAAAGCGGGTCGTTGGCGCCATCGACGCGCATCGTCAGCTTGCCGTTTTCATTCCAGGAGAAATCAGTCCAGACGCCGCGCCCGTCGATGACTCGTGTC
>JBDTQT010000196.1:0-7665 GCA_039932055.1 Thermoanaerobaculia bacterium | reverse complement strand
AGAGCCGCCTCTTGCGCCGCACCTATCCCGGCAACGTCCAGGTGAGCTTCACCTACTCGCCGACCGGCAGGCGCCTGACGGCTGTGGATTCGAGAGGCACGACCACTTACGGCTACAACACCCGCGATCGCGTGACGAGCCTCGTCTATCCCGACGGCCGCTCGCTGGAGTACGCCTATGACGCGGCAGGCAACCGCACCGCCCTGACCGCGAACGTCGCCAGCCGGACGCTCACGACAAGCTACACCTACCTCGACCTGAATCGCCTCGACACCGTGACCGACCCGAACGGCGGCGTCTACGCCCACCACTACGACGCCAACGGGAATCGCGAAAGCCTGCTCTTCCCGAACGGCGTCGCGACGACCTACGCCTACAACGCGAAGAACCAGCTGCTGAACATCTCGACCGTCAACAACGCAGGAACGACGCTGGTTTCCTTCGCCTACACGCTCACGCCCACCGGCAACCGAACGAAGATCGTCGAGCACGACGGCGTGACGAGAAACTACGCCTACGACAACCTCTACCGCCTGACCGACGAGCACGTGCAGCAGGGCACCGCGCCCGATTCCCCGACCGCCTGGCGAAATCAGTTCGCCTACGACCCCGTCGGCAACCGCCTCGAGCAGCTCCGCCAGACCGAGAACGGCACGCCGCAACCCGTCGTATACACCTACGACGATCGCGACCGATACCTCACCGAGAACGGCATCTCAGGACCGGTCACCTACGCCTGGGATGCCAACGGGAACCAGACTGCGAAGAGCGGGGTGGAGGGCGCGACGTACGTTTGGGATATTGAGAATCGGTTGGTGCGGGTGGAGCTGGTGAATGGGACGGTAGTGGAGCACACCTACGACGCCGACGGCACCCGGATCCGGGCGCGGACGACACCCGCGTCCGGCGCGTCCACTACGATCGATTTTCTGGTCGACCCCTGGCACCAGACCAGTGCGCGAGGCGGCCCTGCATTGAGCCAAGTCGTCGCCGAGACGGACGAAGCCGACACGCTCACGAATTGCCACATCCGGGGCAACGATCTTCTCGCATCGCTGCGGCCTCAAGTCGACAACTCGATACATCTCATTGCCCGGCACCTGCATTCAGAAGGGCTCGGGACGATTCGCTCGCTGACCGACGAGAACGGCGCTGTCACTGACCGATATGCGCTGGAGGCCTTCGGTTCGCTGGTAGATCACCAGGGCTACGACCCCAACGCTTACCTCTTTGCAGGTGAACTACTAGATCGGGATACTGGCTTCTACTACCTCAGAGCGAGATGGATGCGACCGGGAGCAGCACGTTTCGTCTCCGAGGATCCCTTTCCAGCACGCCCCGGGTACTCGCTCTTCAGCTACGCTGCAAGCAATCCGGCGAATACCGTTGACCCACTCGGACTCTTTGAGCTATCAGTCGCAGCCCTTAATGTGTCAACTGCAATTGCGGGCAGCTTGGGAACCCTGCCTGCGGTGGGAACGGTTCGAGGCCTTGCCACCACCGGGATTTTTTTAGAGGGTCACACAGTTCTCGTAGGCCTCCCATTCCTTGACAACGCCTATCACGTGCTGATCAAAGTGGTTCCAAAGAATCAGAAGAAGTGGAGAACTGCAAGGGGCGATCGGTACAACCCGAAGGCGGGCTCTCGGCTCGGCTTCGCAACGCTCGGGGCAGGGCCACAATTCAACTTTCCTCCGTTTGGAAGATTGATAAGCAACTGGAACCGAGATCGAGACGTTAATGCGGCCAAGGGGTTCACGGAGCGCATCGCCTCGACCCGAAACGAAGACGAAGTAATTCTCCTCCTCGAGGCGCTGGACAGCGCTTATGCCGACGACCTTCCTTACGACGGCTATCCGAAACCCGGGAGTAACGGCTACAACTCGGGCTCGTTTGCAACCGGACTCCTCAACGCAGCCGGGATTCCACTTCCGGCTTTCCTGCAAACTAATCTCGACGACTTTCCTGGAGCCGAAAAACCCGTGCCACCTGAAGCGTTTGGAGTCGGCAGGTGATGAGTTCCGTTCGCCGACTCGCTCTGCTAATCGCCGCTTTCAGTCTGGCTCCAGCGATACTCACGCTCATCTCGTTTGCGGCATGCGCGGTCCTTCATCGTTCGGCTGTTGAGTTGTCAAGTGCAATGTGGTCGGTATTCCTCTGGGCGCCGATAGTCTCGACGTCCGCAGGTACAATTGCGCTTCTCTTGGCGGCCCGTCGGTGGTGGAAGTTCGCGGCAATTCCCTATGCAGTAGCGACGTATTGGATTCAGAACATACTGGCCTTGTATACGACCTTCGCGATTCTGGGGGAGGGTCCTTAGCAGGTGTCCCGTCCGCACGTCCGACGGGTCCCGAGGGTCGCCGGACGAAATGAAAATGGGCTCGGCACCCGCGTGGAACGAGGCTCAGGGGCGAGAATCAGACGGCTTTCTTCGTTGACTCACCTCCAATCGAGACGAAAGCGGTGTCCCGTCCGCACGTCCGGCGGGCCCCGTAGGTCGCCGGGCGAGGTAAAAATGTGCCTCAGACCTGCGTGGCTCGGGGCTCGAGCCTCGGTGGACACCCAAAACCGGCCATTAATCGACACCTCAAAACCGGCCATTTTCTGAGGCCGTAGAGACCGAGACGTTGACGGCGATGAGGGGCTTGTGGCTCCCTCCGTCGCATGGGGAACGTCTTGGATCCAGAAAAGCAGCAGCAAGTGGTGGCGTTGGGGCGGCTCGGTTGGTCGCTGCGGCGCATCGAAGCGGCGACGGGCGTGCGACGCGAGACCGCCAGCGGCTACCTGAAGGCGGCGGGGGTGGCCGTCCGCGGGCGTGGCCGGCCGAGCGAAGGCGCGGCAAAACCGGCCATTTCTCCGGGGGTGTCCACCGACCCGCCGGCGTCGGCGCGCGCGCCGAGCCGGGCGCCGTGCGCCAGCGCCAGCGAGCCCTATCGCGAGGGGATCGTCGAAACGCTCAGCCGCGGCCGCAACGCCATGGCGATCTGGCAGGATCTGGTGGATGACCACGGATTCACCGCCCGCTATGCCAGCGTGCGGCGGTTCGTCTGCGGATTGCGGGCACGGCCGCCGGTCGAAGCCCGCGTGGTCATTACGACCGCTCCTGGCGAGGAATCGCAGGTCGACTACGGCGAAGGCCCGATGGTGCGCGATGCGGGCACCAGCAAGTACCGCCGCGCCCGGCTCTTTGTCTTGACGCTGGGCTACTCCCGCAAGGCGGTGCGTTTACTGACGATGTCGTCGAGCACGCAGATCTGGGCGGAGCTCCACGAGCGCGCTTTCCGGCGGCTCGGCGGGGCGCCGCGCGTCGTCGTCCTCGACAATCTGAAAGAGGGCGTCCTGCAGCCCGACATCTACGAGCCGACGCTCAATCCGCTGTACCGCGAGGTGCTCGCGCACTACGAGGTCGTCGCCGTGCCGTGTCGGATCCGTGATCCCGATCGCAAAGGGAAAGTCGAGTCGAGCGTCGGGCACGCCCAGCGGACGCCCCTGCGCGGGCAGCGCTTCGAGACGCTCGACGAAGCTCAGAAATACCTCGATCGATGGGAAGAGAATTGGGCCGACACACGCATCCATGGCACGACGAAGCGACAGGTCGCCGCGATGTTTGCCGAGGAGCAGCCGGCGCTACAGCCGCTGCCGCTCGAGCCTTTTCGCTACTACCGCTACGGCCTGCGCACCGTGCATCTCGACGGCTGCGTCGAGGTCGAGGCGGCCTACTACTCGGTGCCCCCAGGCTGGATCGGCCAGCGCGTCCAGGTGCAATGGACCGACCTCCACGTCCGTGTCCTCGCGGCCACGACCGGCGAGCTCCTGCGCGAGCATGTGCGGACGAAGCGGGGCTGGCACCGCATAGACGACAGCGACCGCTCGCCGCGCACTCCGGCGACGACGCTCGCTCTGCTCGACCGCGCCCGCCACGCCGGCCCGCATCTGCACACCGTGTGCGCCACCATCCAGGCCCGGGAAGGCGCCGTCGGCGTCCGGCGCATCCTCGGCGTCTTGAGTCTCGCGAAGCGCTTCGGCCCGGCCGCCGCGGACGAGGCCGCCAAGGTGGCCCTCGATCTCGAGGCCCCCACCTATCGCTTCCTGCGGCGCTATCTGGAGCGGCTTCCGCCGGCGCCGCTCACGCTCCGGCAGGTCGACCCCCTCATCCGGCAACTGACCCTTTACCGCGATCTCATCGATCGCACGACAGGAGACCCCACATGAATCTCGTCGAAATCGATCACGCCCTGCGCAAACTCCGTCTCTCCGGCATGGCAGACGCCGTCGAAGCGCGGCTCCGGCAGGCTCAGACCGATCGCCAGGCGCCGCTCGACCTCGTCTCCGCGCAGGTCGGCGACGAGCTGCTGCGCCGTGAGGACCGCCTCATCGCCCGACGCCTGCAGCAGGCCCGCTTCCGCGACCCCGACCGCTCCCTCGACACCTTTGATTTCGATTTCAACAAGAAGATGCCGCGTGCACTGATCCACGAGCTCGCCACCGGTCGCTTCATCCTGCAGCGCGAAGACGTCCTGCTGCTCGGCCCACCGGGCACCGGCAAGAGCCACCTGGCTCAGGCGCTCGGTCGGGCCGCCATCCATCAAGGGCATCGCGTCGCCTATCGCGAGGCTCACACGCTGCTCGAAGAGATCACCGACGCCACGCTCGACGGCACGCGGAAGGCCTACCTCACCGAGCTCGCGGCCTTCCCGCTGCTCATCATCGACGACCTCGGCATGCGGAAGCTCCCGCACACCGCCGCCGAAGACCTGCTGGAAGTGATCATGCGACGCTACGAACGCGCCTCGACGCTGCTGACCTCGAACCGCCCCGTCGATGACTGGGGCAAGCTCCTGGGCGACACGGCGGCCGTCACCGCGCTCCTCGACCGGCTGCTCCACCACGCCCACGTCCTCAAGTCTGGGCCGCGGAGCTGGCGCACCAAAATCCATACCGACTTGCGCACGGAGGCGACGAAGGAGTAGAACTCACCTGTCTCGGTCGACGGCCAGAAATGGCCGGTTTTGAACTGTCGATAAATGGCCGGATTTGACCTGTCCACCGAGGTCGAGGGCTGGAATCACGCGACTTTCTACCTTGAAGCACCTCCAATCAAGACGAAAACGGGTCCTTCCGATCGGGCGAGCGCAGTCCTCCTGCGGACACCCGCGAGAGTGCGCCTCTGCCCTCCCTCGGAGCGGTGGTTACGTCGGGAACAGGAAGCCAGTGAGCCGACCGTTCCAAGCGGAGAGATAGCGCGGCTCGCCTCGGCCGGAGGCTTTCTTGCCGGTCCAAGCTGCGGCGGGCGTCAGGCCACCCAGGTGTTGATGCGGCCGAAGATGGTTGTACCAGGCGCGGACGGTCGCGAGGTCCTCGTCGAGATCGTCGGGCACGCCCGCTTCTTCGAACCAATCGAGGAGCTTCTGTTTGAAAGTGAGAAACAGGCGCTCAATGCGCCCGTTCTGCCAGGGGCAATGTGGGGCGGTGCGTTGATGGCGGATGCCCAAGAGCCAGAGGGTGAATCGAAAAAGGCGCGAAGTGAAGATTGGCTCGTTGTCGGTGCGCAGGATGGCGGGTTTTCCGAAGCGCTCGAGGGCATCGAGTAGGTGGCGAAGGATGCCGATCGCGGAGCGATCGCGCAGGGCGGTGAGGGAGAGGCAGACACGGGTGCCGTGATCCACGAGTCCGAAGACAGGGCGCGGACCCTGTGGGCCAGGGAGAAAAGTGAGATCCAGGGCCCAGATCAGGTTCTTCTGCACCTTTCTGGGCTTGCGGTGCTTGAGTTGCTGTCGCAAGCGCAGGATCTCTTCATGGTGCTTCTTGACCAGCTCGGCGACACAGGTCTTGCCGACGGTCTGACCGCGGTGGGCGTAGAGGTAGTTGAAGGTGTCGGCGATCTTGCGTGCGCGGCCGGGCATCAGCGCCTTGAGCCGGAGAACTTCTTTGCGGACCCATTCGGGCTTCGGGCGCTGGAAGCCGTGGCCCTTCGCCGGGGGTGATTTGGCCGTCCGGCGCCGCGACGTCAGTTGGAGCGAATCTGTGCGAGTGCGACGGAAGCCGAGCCACGCGAAGAGCACTGCGACGCCGACTAGAGCAATGAGGATCACGGGAGAGCTCCAGGGGTCGAGGTCCCGCCGAAAGAGCCAGAGGCCGCGCCGAGGGAAGGCAGAATTCTACCGAGCCTGGCTCGCCTCGGTCCCGCGTCAGGATCGCGCTGCGGACAGCCATCCCGTTCGCTATGCTCACCTCTTCTCGATGATCGCCGGAGTCCTCAACCAGCGTCGGATTGTCTGCAGCCCGAGAGAGCTGCGATGAGCGGACCTTTCCGCTCGCGGTCGATGCGCCGGATCACCGCGAAACTCCTCCTCACCCTCGGCCTCCTGCCCACCGGACCGGTGATGGGGATGGGGGCCGTCGCGCCGCAGGACCTCGGGCTGCAGGTCGCCGAAGTCGCGCCCGCGATTGGCCCGCACATCACGATTGCGAGCCGCACGACCAGCCTTACGCTGGCGGAGCAATTTGCGCGGCAAGCCGCGCGGGGGGCGTGGCGCGGCTTCGCCGCGCGGCTCGACACCGTTGGCCTATCAGCGAAAGGCTTCGGTAGAGGAAAGAAGCTGCAGGAGGTGGCCGTTCGCCACGCGCTCGAGGCGCTGAAGCGCGGTCTTTCCTCTACCAGCAGGCTTTTCTCTGCCGGGTCCGCGACGTTGCTCGGGGCCACCGGCGCTCCGTCCGCCGCCCCCCGCGCCGCAGGCGCAACCGGCTCGGGCCAGGCGCCCCTGACGGATCTGCCCGAGGGTGCCATCCCACCACCGCCGACGCCGCCGGATGCGAATCCGACTTCGCTTCCTTCCGGTGCCGCTCCGCCGGTGGCGCCTCGCGCTGCGCGCATCGGCGCGGGGCCGGGGTTCGTGCAGCCGATGATTTCCGTTCCGGTGGTCCCAGCTTTCAATCTGCTGTCAATCTCCTGGCAGCCCAACGACCCCTCTCCCGGCGCGCTCTTCCTGCCGATTGCGAGCGCGGTGCGGCGAGTCTTCGCCTTCGACGCCTGCGACACCGCCGATCCGTGGAAAGTCTGGGATCCGGCGAGCCCGGGGACATCGGACTTGACGGCGATCACTCCAGCGAAGGGCTTCTGGCTCGAGGGGCAGGGGAGCGCGACGCTCCCCGAGGGCGGGCCAGAGCCGGCGACGACGTCGATTTCGCTCTGCTTGGGCTGGAACTTGATCGGCTTCCCGGCGGCCTCGCCGCGCCCGGTCGCCGCGGCGCTCGCGCCGATCGCCGGCAAGTACATCCGTGTTTTCGGCTTCGACCCGACCGACGCGCAGGACCCGTGGGAGGTCTACGACGTCGCGGTGCCCGTCTGGGCCAACGACATGACCGAGCTCCGGCCCGGACGCGGTTACTGGATCTACGTCACCGAAGCGACGACGCTCGTCGTCTCGAACGAAGAGGAGTCGCCGGACGTCGCCATCCTGTCGCCGGCCGACCTCGCCGAGGTGACCGGCCCGACCGCGATCGTCGGCACGGTGCGCTCGGCGAATCTGCTCGACTGGACGCTGGCGTTCCGGGCCTCGGAAGCCGCAGCCTGGATTCCGCTCGCCACCGGGACCACTCCCGTCGAGGCTCAGCCGCTCGCCACCTTCGATCCCACGCAGCTCGAGAACGACCTCTACGAGGTCC
>JBDTQT010000195.1:0-7674 GCA_039932055.1 Thermoanaerobaculia bacterium | reverse complement strand
ATCACGGCAGTCTCGCCCCAGCGCAACTCTGGGAGGCCCTCTCGATCTCCCGCCAAGGAGCGATGGATCTCCTCCGCCCCCTGCTCGCCGCCAGCCTGGTCGAGAAGATCGGCAGCAAGAAGACCGGACGCTACAAGCTCACGAACCCGTGAAAGGTCGGGTCGGACCGAGCCGATCGCGCTGCGTCGATGCCCTGCGCCGCCGAGGAACTCCTGCGGATCGACCCAGTAGGCTCAGGCGGCGGACTTCACGAAGACGTTCACGATGCCGCGACGGCCCCTTCCCACGATCCGAACATGAGCTTCGCCACTTTCGCGAGCTCCGGATCTGCCTGCTTCCCCGTCTTGACGTGGCGGGCGATCGGTTCGATTCCTGCTCGTCCCCGGCGCTCGATCTCCCGGAGCACGTCCCCGCCGCTGGTGTATTTCGAATCGAACTGGATCGCCATCGCCAGCGCGCGCCGACGGCTCGCACCCGCATCCTCGAGCGCCCCGATGATCGAGTCCCTCAGGCGGTGCGCAGCGAGAAACAGCGCCCTGCGCTTCGTCACGCCGCCGCGGTAACTGCCACGGACGAGTCGAGCGAGATCCGCATCGACCGTCACCGGGTCGGTATACCGCACGACGTCGAGCCGGTCGCGAGGGGCGCCGCGAGGGGACCCGCGAAGCGCGCGGCGGAGGCCCTCGTCCCAGGAGCCGAAGTGCAGACGCGAGAGCCAGGCGAGCTTCGTGTAGCGCAGCATGTCCGTACCCGTGACGACGCCGGCCGCCGGCGCTCTCTCATACGCGGCGCGGATCGCCGCGAGCAGGGCCCCCGGATCGCGCAGCATCGCAAGGTGGACCTTACCGACCTCGGGAGCAGGAAGGCCGAGGCGCTCGAAACACTCCTCGAACGTCCCGAAGTAGCGCACTACCGCCAGATAGAGCGGCTTGTTCTCCGCGTGCAGACGGCCCGGGCTGACGCTCTCGCCACGACGTTGTCGCCGCAGAAGCTCCTCGACGACGGCCGCCCGGTCCCAACCTCCCCCCTTCATCAATCGCCGGGCCGGGACGCCGAGCCGAAGGGCAAGCTCCCGGAAGCCGCCGTACTTCTGTCGGACGAACGACCCGCATTCGCGATGCAACGCCGCGAGCTCGCGGGCGTGCCCCGGCCCGCGGTCCTCCGCGACCCGCCGCGCGCGAGCGAACAATCGGCGCGTCTCCGCCCGGCCGAAGCGCTTGAGGAGGTAGAGCGCGCCGGGGTCGAGGCCGGCTGCGGCGAGCGCCTTCTGGTAGCTCTTGAATAGTTTGCGCGAGGCGTTCCAGATCGGACTGCTCTCGCGAGCGACGGCGGCCGCGTTCATCGGCGCTCCCGAGGAGTATCGGGCGCGAATCGCCGCGAGAAGCGCTGCGCGTGAGTACCTCTTCTGGCGCTCGACGATCCGGACCTCGTCCGGATCAAGCCCCAGCCTCCGCAAAACCTCGTCCCAGCTGCCGAATCGGAGCTTCGCCATCCCGACGAGCGCCGAGTCCGCTTGCGTCACGCTCTTCACGTTCAGCGAGGCGCCGTTCTCGCCGTAGCAGCTCACGCGGTCGAGGACGTACTCGTCGCTCCACAGCGGCTCCCAGTGCGGAGCGAAACCGACCGACGAAAGCAGCCGCGCCCGCATCGTCTCGGCGTGAACCTGCGCCCCCGGGTATTCACGCAGGTAGTCTCCAGCCTCGAAACCGTGTTGCTTCCAGAGGTGCAGGGTGAGCGAGCGACGCGTCCAGCCGCAGTCTTCGCAGCGCACGAAGTCGAGGAGCTCGATCGCGATGCGGTCGTAGGAGAGACCGGCCGCCTCGATCGCGCGGCGCCAGCCCCAGAAGGGGCGGATCGCGAAGGCGGTCTGGAGGATTTCCGGAGCGCTGCGCCGGACCGCGGTGATGTTGAGCGGCATGCCGGCTGCGTGCGCACCGCGAATCCATTCCACGACCGCGCGCCTCTCATCGCCTCGCCCCCCCAGCGAAGCGGTCTTTCCGCGACGCCGTTTCATCGAGTCCTGAACGCTCCGACCCTGGAGTTCGTCCGCGGAATCGAGATCGCCACGCTCATCGGTCCGATTCCATCATGAACAGCGAGCTCCGGGAGAACGCGCGCGACACTTCGCCCTTCCCGGCGGAGCCCTGGGCGGCCGTCTCGATCTCCCGCCAGGGGGCGATGGATCTCCTCCGCCCACTCCTCGCCGCCGGCCTGGTGGAGAAAGTCGGCAGCAAGAAGACCGGGCGCTACAAGCTCACTCGCTCGACACCGCTTTCGGGCGCAGCCGCTTGTTCGCCGGGGATCCGAAGCGTAGGATCGAACGATGACGCAAGCCGCCTCAGCCCTGCTCGCCGACGCCCTGCGCCTCAGTGAGGACGCCCGGGCGGAACTGGCCGCGGAGCTTCTGGCCAGCCTCGACGGTCCGCCCGATACCGACGCCCACCAGGCGTGGGACGCGGAAATCGGTCGCCGCATCGCCGCAATCGAGTCGGGCCACATGCAGCTCGAGTCCTGGGACGAAGTGAAGCTACGCGTCGCCAAGGACGTGCTCGGGCGGTGAGGTCCGTTCGCATTGCGCCGCCCGCCTCGGAAGAGTTCACCGAGGCCGTGCGGTGGTACGAAGCCAAGCGGACTGGACTGGGTGGCGAGCTCCTTGCTTGCCAGAACGATCGACGGGGGGAAAGCGAACGGAATTTCCTCGGCTTTTTGGGGGTACGCCGGGGACACGCTCCAGCCCGGGAACTGGGGTTGGGAGCTACCGCGACTGGGGTTGGCGGGCTTCAGCATGTCCCCAGCTGCGGGGGGCGCTGGGTTTGATGGACGGGCTTCAGCAGGACGCCCTCGAGATTCGTGACTGGGGCGATCAGTCGGTTGCGGACGGCCGCAGCAGGAAACGATCGATCGCCTCGATCATCGGCGGAAGGTCGCTTGCGACCGCCTCGCGACCATGGTCGAGCATGTGACGCAGGCGGATGCGGTCGTCATGCCGCGTCATAGATCGTTTCTGCCTCCGCGAGTACGTCGTCGCGGAAGTAGCGCGACAGGAATCCCGCGGTATTGAGGTCGACCTTGCGGTGGAGAATCCGCGAGAGCTCTTCTTGAAGGGCGAAGAAACGCAGACCCATGCGGGTGCCCGGTTCGAACTCGACCAGCACATCGATATCGCTCGTGGGGGAAAAGTCGTCGCGCAGGACGGAGCCGAAGAGGGCGAGCCTCCGAACGCGGTGTCGGCGACAGAAGTCGACGATCTCGTCTCGCGGAATCTCGATCGCTGGTCGCGACTGCGCCGTCATGGCGACTCCTTCCCGATGGCTGCGGGGCAGATTCTACCGCTACTCCAATCGTTCCCGCCGGGCAGCCGGCTCGATGTGCAGCCAACCGCCGAATTCCGCCCGCAAGAGATCGAGGCTCTGGGCGTCGGCTTCGATCTGCATGCGGTGGGGCGAGGCACTCTCTCCGGCGGAAACCCCGAAAGTGGCTCGCACGCGCGCTTGCCAGTCCGCAGGCACCGCTTCGCGGAACTCTCTGCGGACGGCAAGGACGTAAGTGCTCAAGGAGTCGCCACCGCGCTCGAATCGTAGCCGATCGCGCTGGATTCGCCCCCCTCACCCGGCCTTCGGGACGCCGTAGCCCTCGAACATCGCCTCGAGCCCGATCTCACGGCAGGCCTTGCGCAGAATGGAACGTGCCTGGGTGGAGCGGCTGGAATCGCGTGGCAGCGCCTTGTAGAGAGCGTCGCGGGCGAGCAGGACGGCCAAGGCGCCGCAGACCGCCGGGCTGGCCATCGACGTTCCCGACATCTCGGCCCGCGGCGCGACCAGGCCGTGGCGCTCTGGAACGGTCGAGATGACGCCCACACCCGGGCCCGCGACGTCGATCTCGGGGCCGAAGCAGCTGAACCCTGCAAGGTAGAGATTCTCGTCGCCGAAGCGGTCGGCGAGCTGTGGAATGTCCAGGTTCGCGTCGGATTCTGCTGGCCCCCAGCCAGAACTACCGAGCGCCGAAACCGCGACCGTTACATCGTAGCTGGCGGGGTAGGACACCGGCCCGCCTTCGTTCCCCGCGGCGCAGATCGCGAGCGTTCCGCGTTCGAAGGCGTCGAGCAGGGCATCGCGCTCAATCTCGGAGGGAGACGTGCTGCCGAGACTGAGGTTGATCAGATCGCACTGGTGGAGTTTCGAAAGCGCATCGATCGCGTTCGAGACGTCGGCTTGGCTGGCGCCGTTGTCGGGCGGAAAGACTCGCGCCATGAACAGTTCCGAGCCCGGCGACATTCCCTGGTCCCAGGCGTTGGCCGCGCGGTTGCCGATGATCCCCGAGACGTGCGTCCCGTGGCTGTCGACATCCGCCCCGGCCCCCGGGTAGTGGCCACCGCCGATGAAGGCTCCGGCGTCAACATGATGGATCAGGCCAGCATGGGGGCCGCACCCCGTGTCACAGACACCAACCCGAATCGCGGCACCGCGACTCGCCACCGCCGTATCGACCCGCAGCACCTCGTGCCACCAGGGCCGATAAGGCTCCGTGGGGAGAGGCTCGCACTCGACCAGCATCGGCGACTTCGCCCCGCGCGCCACCGTGCCCCAGGCGTTCGCATACGGGATCACCAGCGCCGCCGCCGGCAGCCAATAAGCGCTGTGCTCGAAAGTGACTTTGCCATCCGCGCCGGTTTCGGCGGTGAGCGTCGTCCGGTTGCCGCCACTCCCCTGAAGGAAGAGGTACACGGTCGCCAGTGCGAGAGGCGCGCCAGCGGACAGCGCCCGCACTTCGAACTTTCGGCCGGTTCCCGCTGGGGCCGCCGCGGCGAGGCCGGGCCCCTGAAACTGGCGAAACGGCGCCGGGAACACCACCGACGGCCAGCGCAACAGTTCCGGCTCGATGATGACGTCCGAGCCTGCGCCAGCGGCCGCGGCTGCAATTCCCGCCAGCTCGGCAGGTTCTGCTTCGAAGACCAGCGTGCGCCGCGCCAGATCGTCGGCGGGAACGTTGTCGAACAGCACGTTCGCGGTCGAAAGCCCAAGCACCCGGTCGACGGAATACGCCATGGCGGCGCGCGAGGCGAGCTTCTCCTCGATCAGGAAGCGGCCGGCGCGGCGATGACTCATCACATATCTCGGCATGGGCTGCGAATCTCCGTACCTGCGATGGGGCTCTGTCTCAGTGCTTCCGATGCGCCTCTTCGAGCGCCTGCTCCGCTTCGAGCAGCGCCAGGCGTTTCTGCGTCTCGAGGACGCGCTTCTCGAGCTCGGCGATCGCCACGCGCTGCTCGGCGGTGGCCTCCGCCATGCGCAGAGACACCTGTGCCTCGAGGAGCTTCAGCTCCGAGTCGAGCTTCTGCCGCGCGACGAGATCGTCGAAGCTGCCCGACGCGCCCAGCAACTCGGCGCGGGCATCGAGCTCCTTCTTCTGTGCCTCGAGCGCCGCGATCTTGTCCTTCCAGCCGTCGAGCGCCAGCTCGCGCTTCGACTCCTCGATCGACACACGCTTCTTGAGCGTCGCGTCGTACTCGTCGCGGAACCCTTGCGCCGAGGCGGCGGCCGCCTGCGCGAATCCAGCGGCCGAGCTGGTGCCGGAAGTATCGATCTTCCGCGGCCGGCCGCGCGGGTCGAAGGCGACGCTGAGCGAGCGGTCCGAGAAGGCCCTGGCGTCGAGCGGAAGCGTGCGGACGGGCGAGTTCGGGTGAAGAACGTCGATGACATCGTCAAAGCTGACCTTCGCGACGGCGCCCTTGTCGGGATCGTCGCCGGACTCAGGCTCGCAAGCCGTCGCATCGTCCCCGGTGGTCGTCGTCGAACCGGCGTCCCCCATGAGCATCCAGATACGCAGGCGAACCGGAACCGGCTGGCGCCAGGCGATCGCCGAGATCGGCTCGGCCGGCGGTAGCTCGGCGCGCGCTACCCTCTTCTGCTCGTGTTTTTTGCAGGGGACCGTAGATGCGACCGGCGGCGGAGTTGGCGCGCCGTCGAGAGTCGCCACGACGCCCGTGCGCCGGAAGAGGTCGAGCATTTCCGTCCATCCGCTCGACTCGAGGGAGGCCTCGACGGCCGCTCGCGGGAGCTCCATCCCCGGATCGAGCCACTTCAGTCCCGCCGCTGACGGAATGCGATCGAGCGCCAAGAACTCGCGGAAGGGTGCGCTCTTCACCTTCAGCCCCAAGCAACGCGCTCTGGCGAACCTCTCGAAGAGGGTCGTCAGTGTGGCTCGCCGCTGCGCTTCGACGGCCTCCGCGTAGGCGACCTCCTGGCGGTAGCTCTGCAGCTTCCGGGTGACTTCGGTGAGCTCCGCGCCGAAAGTCCCGGGCACCTGCTCGGCCAGAAGATCGCGCCGAACCCGCTTCGCCTCCACATTCGCCGTCGCCTCGCGCAACTTCGTGAACGCCGGGCACCCCACCGGGTCAAGACGCACGAAGGCTTCCATCTCGACCGGCACGCCCTCGAGATCCGGGCAATCCACGGCCGGTGCGGGGGTCAAGGTTTGAAGTGCATGCGGCAGACCCTGAGCGTGCGGACTGCCGGCCGCGAAAGCCTCAGCCGCCAGTACGGGAATAGCCCCTCCCGTCGCGAAGCCCACGGCGACACCCGCGAACTTCGCCACCGCGAGCAGGAAATCGTCTCCGCGGCCCTCGGCAGAAGCGTTGATCCCCACCAGGAGACCGCTGTCGGTCAGATTCACCGTCGCATCGACGTCCGACCAGGTCGCCTTGGGGACCCTCAAGCTCTGCTGCGCGGCCGCGTCGGCGACCGTCTTCAGGGAGACGCTCCCCTCCCTTTCGACCGCGACCGAGCGCGAGAACTTCCACGTCACCGGCGCACCCGGAACCAGGGACGCCTGTTTCTCGACTTCGCCGAGTGCCGTCGTCGTGACGGAGATCTCGAGCTGCGAGAGGTCCACGGCGAGGTAGTACGGGATCTCCAGAGCTTGCTTCTCCGCCCCGAGGGGGGGTGCCAGCGCCAAGGCGAACGCCACGCCCAGGGCCGCAAGCCCATCGCCGTGCCGTGCGCGTCGCCGATCGAGCTTGCAGCGACCGTGAAGCCCTACACCCGGCGCCGCCCGCACCGCTCCGGTTGCCTTCATCTCTCCACCCTCCACCAGCACGGATCCACAGGATGCCTGCGAATGCGCTCGAGAGCCCTGAATGGGTTTCGCGAGAAAAAGCTAGCACAGCGCGAAGAGCCGCCAAGCACGGGTCAAAGTGCTCGTGCGCGGGCCTCGGAGACCTCTGCCAGAATGGGCGCCCATGTTCGAACAGGCCTTCAAGGCGATCGACGATGTCCTCCGCAAGGAGGCCGGCTGCACGACCGAGCTCGACTACACGGAGCAGTCCTCCTGGCTGCTCTTCCTCAAGTATCTCGACGGACTCGAGCAGGACCTCGAAGCCCAGGCGGCCCTCGGCGGAAAGAAGTACACCTACATCCTCGACAAGCCCTACCGCTGGGCCACCTGGGCGGCGCCCAAAGACAAGCACGGCAAGCTCGACCACAACAAGGCGCTGACCGGCGACGACCTCCGCGACTTCGTCGACGACAAGCTCTTTCCCTACCTGCAGAAGATGAAGCAGCGGGCGACCGGGCCGAACACGATCGAGTACAAGATCGCCGAGATCTTCGGCGAGATCAAGAACAAGATCCAGAGCGGCTACAACCTGCGCGAGATCATCGACCGCATCGACGAGCT
>JBDTQT010000194.1:0-7712 GCA_039932055.1 Thermoanaerobaculia bacterium | reverse complement strand
CTTCCAGCGGTCGTGCAGCCAGAGCCAGAGCTCCGGCCGCGCGCGCGCGCGCTCCTCGAGAAGGGCGAGATAGCGGCGCGAGAGTGTCACGTCGTCGTCGCCGGCCTGGGGCAGCATCGGTTCGAGCGCTTCGACGCGATAGCGCCCACCGGGAAGCTCCTCGCCGAAGACCGGCACGACGGGGGCGCCAGTGCGCTGCGACAGCCGGGCGACGATCGGGCTGGTCGACGCCGGGCGACCGAAGAACGGCACATCGACACCCTCCTCGGCGCGCACCCTCTGGTCGATGAGCAGGCCCAGACGTCCGCCACGCTCGAGCACCCGGAACATCTCGCGCACGGCGCCGCGCTTGTCGAGCGCGAGGTTGCCGTAGCGTGTGCGCAGGCGCTGGATGACGCGGTCAAAGTGGGGGTTGTCGGCGCGCCGCCCGACCGAGCTGATGGGCCCGACGGTGAGCGCAATGGCGGCAGGCACCACCTCCCAGTTGCCGAAGTGCGAGCCGAGGACGATGGTGCCCTTGCCCTGAGTCAGCGTGGCGGCGCGCGCGAAATTCTCCCAGCCGACGAGCTCGAGCCGCGCGAGGAGTTCCGGGCCGTCGAAGCGCAGGCTCGACAGGGCGTCGCAGAACGAAGCGCCGAAGTGACGAAAACAGGCGCGCGTGATCCGGCTGCGCTCCGCGCTGGCCAGCGTGGGAAAAGCGGCGGCGAGATTCGCGTCGGCGGTGTGGAGCCGGCGGCGGTCGAGCCGCCCGGCGAGCGCCCCGAGCGCGCCACCGAGCGCACGACTCGCCGGATGCGGCAGAGCGCGCGCGACCCCCTGGAAGAGGGCGAAGGCGCCGAACTCGACGGCGTGACGGACGGGGGCGTTCTTCATCGCCGCGGCCTCGCCGCGACGGCGCTCATCGGCTGACCTGCGCCAGGCGCGCGTCGAACCACTCCCAGAAGGCGGGCTCCGGCCGTGCCACCAGCGGCAGCACGGCCGCCGCCGGCTTCAGCCGTCCGTGGAGTTTGAGCGCATCCTTCGCCGTCGTCAGCAGGGCTGCAGCACGATGGCGACGGAAGGCGCCCTCGATGCGGGCGATGCTCTCGTCGGGATAGGCATGGTGATCGGGGAAAGCGAGTCGCGCGACGATCTCGAGCCCCTGGCGCTCGGCATCGCGAAAGAAAGCCTCCGGCCGCGCGATGCCGGCGAAGGCGACCACCCGGGTGCCGGGCGGGAGCGCGGCGCCGTTGGCCGAGCGCGGCGGGCCGCTGGCGCTGGCGCTGGCGAAGCCCGGACCGGTGAGGCCGTGCGGCGCGAGCGCCGCAGCGAGCTCGCTGCCGGCGCTCGCCAGGTCCTTTGCCGCGGTGCCGGTGAGGACGACGGCGTCGGCGTGGCGGACGGCGGCGAGCGGTTCGCGCAGCCGTCCGGCCGGCGCCAGGCGTGAGCCGGCGAACGGGTCGGCCGCCGGAAAGAGCAGCAGCTCGAGATCGCGCGCCAGTGCGACATGCGAGAAGCCGTCGTCGAGCAGGAAGAGATCGGGGGAGTGGGCGAGCTCGCGCAGCAGGAGCCGCGCCGCCTCGACGCGGCGCTCGCCGACTGCGATCGCCACCCCGGGGAGAGTCTGCGCGAGGAGAAAAGGTTCGTCGCCGGCGGCGCTCCAGGAGATCCGCGGTCCATCGCCCAGTGAGACGACGAGCGGCCCGCGGCTGGTGCGCCGGTAGCCGCGCGAGACGATCGCCACGGTGAGGCCTCGGCCCGTCAGATCGGCGGCGACCGCGGCGGTGAACGGCGTCTTGCCGCCGCCGCCCCAATGAAGATTGCCGAGACTCACCACCGGCACCGGCAGGCGCTCGGCGTGCGCCGCCGCCAGCCGGCGGCGGCGGGCGAGCACCGCGCCGTAGAACCGCTGCCAGGGCGAGCGCGCCGGAGGGCGAGCCCTGAGCCTTGCGGGAGCTGCGGGAAGGCTGGCCGTCATCGCCCGGCCTGCTTGTGCTGCGCCCGGGCGGCTGCCGCGACCAGCGCGGCGAGCAGGTCGAGGGTGCGGTCGAGGGCGCCGGAGTTCGCCGCCACGAGCGCGCGGCCGCGCTCGCCGACCGCCCGGGCGGCCGCCGGATCGCCCAGCCAGGCCCCCCACAGCCGGCCGAGCTCCTCGCCGGAGGCGACCCGTCCCCAGGCGCCGGCGCGGTCGAGCTGCTCGGCGATCTCGCGGAAGTTGTTCATCGACGGGCCGACCGCGACCGGCACGCCGAAGCGCGCCGCCTCGATCGGATTGTGGCCGCCGGTCGGCTGCAGCGTACCGCCGATGAAGGCGGCGGTGGCCAAGCGGTAGGTCGCCGAGAGCTCGCCGATCGAGTCGAGGAGAAAGAGCCCCGGACGGTCCCGGTCCGCGCCGCTCCGGCGGACCAGGCCGGGGTGCGCTGCGGCGAGGCGCTCGGCAACCGCGGCAAAGCGCTCCGGGTGGCGAGGCGCCACGACCAGCATCGCCTGCTCGCCGGCGGCCCGGCCACCGTCGGCCAGCCGGTGGAACGCCGCGAGCACCTGCTCCTCCTCTCCGGCCATGGTCGATCCGGCGACCAGAATCGGCCGGCCGGCCGCCAGCCGTTCGAGCCGTCGGGCGAGCTCCGGCAGGACCGGCGGCGCCGGGGAATCGAACTTGAGGTTGCCGGTGACGGTGATGCGCTTGCCGGGCACCCCGAGCGCGATCAGGCGCTCGGCGTCGAGCGCGGTCTGCACGCCGAAACGGTCGATCGGCGCGAGGAAGAGCGGCAGCGCCAGGCGCCGGAAGCGCAGCAGGCGCGGGAAGCTCCGGTCGCTCACCCGACCGTTGACGACCGCGGTCGGCAGGCCGCGACGCTTCACGGCGCGCAGCAGCAGGGGCCAGAAATCGCCCTCGACCAGCACCAGGGACGAGGGCCCGAAACGGCGAAAGAAGCGGGCGATGGCGAAGCTGAGCTCGAACGGCAGATAGGCCACCGCGACCCGGTCCCCGAGGTGCGCCGCGGCGGCGGCGGCCTGGGCCTGGCCGGTCGGCGTGATCGTGGTCAGGAGGAGCGCCAGATCCGCCGGCAGCTTCGCGGCGAGCGTCCCGGCGAGCTGGGCCTCGCCGACCGAAACGGCGTGGATCCAGAGCTCGCCGCCGGCCGGCACCGGTCCGCTCGCGGTTGCGGCATCCCGCCATCGGCCCGTGCCCCCCCCGCCGAGTCTCCCGCGCACCGTCGGCAGATAGTGCCGGCGGCGCAAGAGGAGCAGCCAGGGGCCGGCCACGAGAAGGGCCAGGGCGGCCAGGATTTGATAGATCGACCACATCGGGACCGTGGCAGTATAATCAAGCGCCTCAATGTTTTGCCCGAGTCCGATCCGATTCCCGCGGCCCGTCTCGCTGGCTTGGACGGCGCGGCAGGGTCGTCCGTAGAAACCCATTGGAACCGGTCATGCCAGAGTTGGTCTATTCCCAGAATCGTGAACGACTGAAGCTCGCCGAGCGGAGCGATCGGGAACTGCTCTGCCTGCTCAAGGCGGACGATGAGCTCGCTCTGGCCGAGCTTGTGGCGCGCAAGACCCGGGCCCTCCTCCAGGTCACTGCCCGGATCGTGCGCGACGAGGAGGAGGCCCGGGACGTCGTCCAGGTCGCCTTTTTCAAGATCTGGGAGAGCCGGGCGAAGTACGACACGCGCTGGAGCCCCAATACCTGGATCTACCGCATCGCGACCAACCTGGCGATCGACCACTGGCGCTCGCGCCGGTCGCGCGACCAGGCGGCCGAACCGGTGCGCTTCCACCTCATGCGAGCGTCGGAGAGCCTCCCCACCGGGGCGATGGCCGAGCTCAAGGAGGCCGAGGTCGAGCGCATCTTCATCGAGCTCGCCGCCGAACTGACCGAAAAGCAGCGCCTGATCTTCCTGCTGCGCGAAACCGAAGGGCTCACTTCCGCCGAGGTGGCGGAGATCGCCGGCTGTGAGGAGTCCACGGTGCGCAACCATCTCTTCAACGCCCGCAAGATCCTGCGCCAGATGCTCATCGAGCGCTACCCCGAATACGCGCGCCTCACCGTCGGCACGAAGGAGCAGGCTTCAGAAAACAAGGAGTCCGCTCGATGAGCTGCCCCGACTGGCGGGCCCTCGTGGCCGCCCGCGACGCCGAGCCGGCGGCCGACCAGCCGGCCTGGGCGGAGGCCCGTCATCACGCCGCGCAGTGCGGGCGTTGCCGGGAGGAGGCGCTCCTCGCCGATCCGCTGCTGCTCTTCGCGCGTCTGCCGGAGCGCCGTGCGACCGCGGGCGAGATCGGCGAAATGCAGTCTGCGGTGGCCGCGCTGGTTCGCGCCGGCCGCATCGCTCAGGGCACATCGAGCGCTCAGAGCGGGAGGCAGATTGCACTCCGCGCCGCCGGCTCCGGCCTGTTCTCGGTTACCCGGGTGGCCGCGGCGCTCGGCGTCTGCTCCCTGCTGGCGTTCTCCGGCGCGCCCCGTTCCCGTCCTGCGGGGCTCCTCGGCGCGTTCGCGGTCGCCGGGAGCCCGCAGTCGGGACAGGTGGCGCTCACCAGAGAGGTTCTGCCGCTCGACTCCATCGTCGAAGAGCTCGATCGACCGGGGGCACGGATCTACGAGCTGCCGCAGTCCGACATGGCGGTCGTGATGATCGTCGATGCGAGCCTGGATGTCTGAGCTCCGTCCGTTGCGGGCCGCTGCCCGCGCCTGGATCTGCATTGCGACGCTCGGCCTGACGCTGGCCGGTAGCGCTGCGGCGCAGTCGGCCGCGCCCGCGAAGCCGGCGGAGGTGACGCCGGCGCAGGCGCCAGCGCCGCCGGTCCCGCGGCTGCGTTCCCGGCCGCCGGTCCAGCCGCCAGTGGGCGCCGCAGGGGAGGCCGGCACGGTTCGCCTGATGGTCTTCAGTCTCGAGCGCCGGACCGTCTTCGATGCGCTCACCGTCGTCCGGCCGCTGCTCTCGGTGCAGGGCTCCGTCGATCTCGATCCGAACCGCGGCACGATCTCCGTGCGCGACAACCTTGCCGCGCTCTCCCGCGTCGCCACGGCGATCCGGGCTTTCGACCGCGCGAGCCTGCCGGTGCGCATCGACGTCTCGCTGATTCTTGCCGAGACCGCGAAGATCTCACCGATCCGCCCCGACACCGGGATCGCCCCGGACCTGCTCGCCCGCCTGCGGCAGCTGCTGCGCTTCGAGAACTTCTCACTGCTGGCGCAAAGCCAGATCGCGAGCTTCGAAGGTGAAGCGGTGGTCTACGACATGGCGCAGGGCTATCGCCTGAATTTCGAGCTCGGGTCGGTCGGCGACGGTAAGCGGATCCGGCTCTCGGAGTTCCGCATGGTGCGCGCCCTGCCCGGGAAGCCAGAGCACGAGCTCGTGCGCTCGGTGGTCAATCTGGGGCTCGACCAGCCGCTGATCCTGGGATTGACCCGGGACGAAGCGTCGGATCGCGCGCTGATGCTCGTTCTGCGCTACCAGACCGCAGTGACTCCGACGGCCGCCACGGCAGGGCACTAGGCGGTGGAATTCGTCTGTCATCTCGGGACACCCGAGGGGCGCGTAGTGCGCGAGACCCGCGCCGCCGCCAACGAGGTGGTGTTGCGCGCCGAGCTCGAGCGTCAGGGCCTGCGGATCTTCACCATCGAGCGTCGCCTCGGCCTGTCGTCGGTGAACGAGCTCCTGGCGCGCCTGCGCGGGCAGCGCAAGATCCCCTACAAGACGCTGCTGGTCTTCAACCAGGAGCTCGCGGCGCTCCTCAAGGCGGGGCTGCCGCTGCTGCAGGGCCTCAACATGATGCTCGAGCGCATGCGAGAGCCGAATTTCAAGGAGATCCTGACCCAGGTCCGCGACCGTGTCCGCAGCGGCGAGGAGCTCTCCGACGCCTTCGGTTCTTTCGGTGCGGTCTTCCCTCCGCTCTACGCCGCGACGCTCAAGGCGGGCGAGCGCACCGGCGAGCTCGAACAGGTGCTGCGGCGCTTCATCCGCTACCTCAAGCTGGTCATCGAAGCGCGCAAACGGGTAATCTCGGCGCTGGTTTACCCTTCCGTCCTGGTCGGACTCTCGATCGCGATGCTCTTCGTCATGGCGATCTTCGTCATGCCGCGGTTCACCGTCTTCTACGACTCGATGGACATGAAGCTGCCGCTGCTGACGCGCGTCACGCTCGGCATTTCGCTCTTCCTGCGCGACAACATCCTGTTCATCATCGCCGGCCTCGCCGCCACGGCCGTCGCCGTGCGCCGCTGGGCGCGCACCGAGTCGGGCGCCGTGCGGATGGATCGCTGGCGGCTCCGTGTTCCTTTCCTCGGGCCGGTGCTGCACCTGTTCTCGCTCGCTGAGTACTGCCGCTCGCTCTCGACCCTGCTCTCCGGCGGCATGCCGCTGGTGCCCTCGATGGAGATCTCCGGCCGCGCGGTCTCCAATCTCTACGTGCGCAACAAGATCTCTCCGACAGTGCAGCAAGTGCGCGAGGGCAAGGCGCTGTACGAGGCGCTCGACGGCACCGGTATCGTCACCGACCTGGCGATCGACATGGTCAAGGTCGGCGAGGCGACCGGGTCGCTCGACGTCATGCTCACCAACATCGCCGACTTCTTCGACGAGGAGGTCGAGCTTCGGATGCAGCGCATCCTCTCGCTCGTCGAGCCGTTGATGCTGGTCATCATGGGCTGCCTGGTGGCGGCGCTCCTGATATCGGTCTACATGCCGATGTTCAACGCCATGGGAGGAATCACTTGAGCACGGCCCCCGCACCCCTTCCGCCCGGCGCCGAGCTCCTGGGGACTGCGAGCGCCGTGCGTTCGGCCGACGAGCGCCGTACCGTCGAGGCGCTCGCCGCGCTCCACGGCCTCGAGTTCGTCGATCTGGAGCACTTCCGGATCGACAACGATCTCTTCCACACGATTCCGTTCGAGCTCATGCTGCGCTACGGCTTCATCCCGCAGGCGCAGCTCCCGGGCCGGATCGCGCTGGTGATGAAGGATCCGAAGGACGTCGGGCGCCTCGACGAGCTCGAGCTGCTGCTCGGCCAGCCGGTCGAAGTGCGAGTCGGCGCGCCTTCGGCGATCGAGGAGATCCTGCAGAAGTCCGAGTCGACCCAGCGCGTGCTGGAGGAGGCGACGGAGGACTTCCGCATTCAGCTCGTGCAGGAGGACGACCAGGGCGAAGAGATCCTGTCGATCGACAGCATCACCGCCGATTCGTCGCCGGTGATCAAGCTCGTCGACTCGACGGTGTTCAACGCCATCCAACGCCGCGCTTCCGACATCCACATCGAATCGCGCGACAACGAAGTGGTGATCAAGTACCGCATCGACGGCGTGCTCTACCAGGCAATGGAGCCGATCGACAAGCGCCACCACCAGACGATCATCAGCCGCATCAAGGTCATGTCGGAGCTCGACATCGCCGAGAAGCGCGTGCCACAGGACGGCCGCTTCAAGCTGCGCCTGAAGGGGCGGACGATCGACTTCCGCGTCTCGATCATGCCCTCGGTGCACGGTGAGGACTGCGTCATCCGCATCCTCGACAAGGAGTCGATGTCCGCCGAGTTCTCGAACCTGCGGCTCGACATCCTCGGCTTCGACGAGGACACCATGCGCAAGGTGCGGAAGTCGATTCGCGAGCCTTACGGCATGGTGCTGGTTACCGGCCCGACCGGCAGCGGCAAGACCACGACCCTCTATGCCTGCCTGTCGGAGATCCAGTCGCCGGAGGACAAGATCATCACCATCGAGGATCCGGTCGAGT
>JBDTQT010000193.1:0-7777 GCA_039932055.1 Thermoanaerobaculia bacterium | reverse complement strand
GCGCGACATTCTCGTCATGAAATTCAGTTCCTCGGAAAAACCGATGAGAAACCGCCGGTATGCCCGGCGTCACCGATCAGGTCAGGGTCTTCAGGGGTTCACTTCGGCCCTCGCCGAGTAGATCGCGCCGCCCGCCGGGTCCGAGATCGCCAGAACCAGCTCGTTCCTCGCCCGGCGGAGCTGGACGATCGTGGTGTATGTCTTGTAAGCGCCGGCGGGAGCCTTGCCCGGCATGTCGAAGCGAATCGGGATGACCGGGATTTCGGACCGGCCGCCGCGCTCGTCGAGGGCAGCGATCCGCAACTCGACCTCGGCGCTGAACCCCTTTGCGGTGGCGATCGCGGTGAGCTGCGAGAGTGGAATCCGCAGGGTCACCGGCACGTTCATCCGGTTGCCCGACACCTTCCTGGGTGTGCCGATCTCGAAGGGCAGCGGCGCCGATCCGGGCCCCTCGCCGAACAGCAGAATGCTCTCGACCACCATGCTGGTCTGGCTCTTCGACGAGAAGTCGACGTAGCCGGCGCGATTGCGAATGCGCAGGCCGTCTACCCGGGTGCTGAGCGCGACCTTGTGCGCGGCGTCGTCCCCTTGCCAGGACGGGGCGAAACCGATCCAGTAATAGGAACGGGTGTCCTCGGTGACCCGCGCCAGGACCTCCTCCCGCTGGCCGTTGAGCAGCGCCTTGCCACCGGTCTCGGTGGCGACGTACTGCAAGGTGTACTGCACGTTGTTTTCGCGCTCGAAGGCGTTGCTGCGGTCGGTGAAGTTGGAGCCCGCCGCGTATTCGGCGCTGGCCGTAGTCTCCTCGTACAGGCCGGGGACGTCGACCGCGTAGATCGTGTATCCCAGCTGATTGGCCGTGCCGATGAGCGGCGCGAGAAGCTCGTCGCCGCGCTTCAGCTGCGACTCGAGCACCGTCCGGCCGTAGTCGTTGATCGCATACTGCACCGGGTCGTACGGCCAGCCGCCGGCGAGCATGACGAACACCTTGCGGCCCGGCGGATTGGCGAAGCCGCGCAGCGCCGAGGAGGCCGCGGCGACGATTCCCTGGACCTGCTCCTGCAGCCTCTCGGCATAAGCACGCTCGTCCGTGTCGAGCCGCATCTGGGTCGAATCGAGGAGCTCCGGACGGTGGCCGGTGAACCGCTCGGAGCGGGCGTCGTGGGTGAACCGGCGGTCGTCGACCTCACGCTGGAGACCCTTCGCCGGGCGGGTCATCGCCTTGCGGAAGACGCGCTCGAGCTCGGGCACCGATTGCGACCAGGAGGAGAGCATCTCCAGCCGCAGTCCGTCGTAGGCGACGACCGCCATGCGATCCTCCGGGCGCAGCCTTCCGAGGTCAGCCGCGATCTTCTCGATGACCTTGTCGCGATCGCGCGCCAGCGAATAGAAGTCGTCGATGAAGACCAGGTAGCTGGTGCCGACCGGCGTTCCCGGAGCGAGCTCCGGCACGCCGGGGATGATCGGCTCGTCGGCCGGGCCTTCGATGGCGTCGCCACCCCGGACTTCGGTGAAGTACTGGATCGGCAACTCCTCGCCGTCGATCTTGAGCGTGAAGTCACCCGGCTGGAGACCGGTCACCGGCAGACCCTGCTTGTCGGTAACCACGACCTCGACGTTGATCACCCGCACTTCGACGGTCTCGCCGAAGAGCGGCGACCCGGCGGCCGCCTGGCCTGCCGGTTCCTGTGCGGCGAGGCTCGACGCAGCGAGGCAGAGGGCGGTGAAAGCGGCGACAGCGGAGGAACTACGGCGAACGGTCAAAAGGTGCATTCTCTGGTCTCCTTCAGGAAACGGTCCCAAGCGCGACCGCTAGCTTCCAGCGGATTCCTGGGGAGCTGCAATCGCCGTACCACGAAGGCGCCGGGCGAGATGCGCCGCGATCCGAACCCCGTGATCGCGGGAATTCTCGATGAAGATCCGGTGCGTCTCGCGCCCCGCCTGTATCGTTCCGGCGACGTAGAGACCCGGCACAGCCGTCTCGCAGCTCTCGGGATGGAACTCCGGCGCACCGCTCGTGCGATCGACGCCCACGCCGGCAGCCTCCAGGACCGCGGTTTCGGGAGCGTATCCGATGAGAACGTAGGCCGCTCCCGCCCGAACCTCCTCGATCCTTCCGTCGGCGCCCGTACGGACTCGCACGACGCCGTCGCCGAAGCCGACGACTTCCGCCTCCAGCATCGCCCGGATCTCCCCCTCGGCAATGCGGTTCTCGATGTCGGGCTTGACCCAGTACTTCACCGTCTCCTTGAGCGCCGGACCGTGATGCACCAGAGTGACCCGGGCGCCGTGCCGGAATAGGTCGAGAGCCGCCTCGGCCCCCGAGTTGCCACCCCCGACGACGACCACCGACTCTCCAAAATGAGACAGCGGCTCGCGGTACCGGTTGCGGACCCAGGGGCGATCCTCGCCGGGAACACCGAGGCGCAACGGATTGCAGAAGTAGCCGGAGGCCATCGCCACCGCCCGAGCTCGCCGCTCGACCGTCCCTGAGCGTCCCCGGGAGGAGACGACAAAGTGGCCGTCGCTCGCTGGCTGGATCGACTCGACATCTTCGTGCAGGGCGAGCGGCAAGCGGTATTTCGCCGCCACCGCCTGGAAGTAGGCGACAGCCTGGCGCCGATTCGGCTTGTCCTCAGGGATCGCGAACGGCACACCGGCGATCTCGAGACGGTCACGGGTGGTGAAGAAGAGCATCTCGGCCGGATAGTCGACCAGCGACGCGACCAGCGGTCCGCGGTCGACCAACAGCGTCGAGAGGCCGGCCCGGACCGCTTCGGCGCCGAGGCCGATCCCGGTCGGTCCGGCCCCCACGACCAGCAGATCGACGGTCCCGGCGTCCCTCATGCGAAACACCGGCCGCCGGCATCGGCAGCGTCGGCCCGCCGCTGCCGCCAGAAGTGGTCGACCGGACCGACGCCGGCGCCGATCGGAATTGCCCGGGCGATCGCCTGGTGCAGCCAGTCGATCGCCCCGGAGACCGCCGCGACGAGCGATTCGCCGCGTCCGAGCCGCGCTGCGATCGCCGACGACAGGGTACAACCGGTGCCGTGGGTCGAGCGGCTGAGGATCCGCGAGTGGACGAAGCGGTGCATTCCGGAGCCGTCCCAGAGGAGATCGACGATCTCCCCTCCCTCCGCGTGCCCGCCTTTGAGCAGGACCGCCCCGCAGCGCTCCCCGAGCCGCCTCACCAGCCGTTCGCGGGCCTCCGGCGTCGCCGCCGCCCTGCCGTCGAGGCGCTCCGCCTCGGGCAGGTTCGGCGTTATCAGGGTCGCCAACGGGAAGAGACGCTGGAGATGGTCGACGGCATCGGCGTCGAGGAGCGGGTCGCCGCTCTTGGCGATCATTACCGGATCGAGCACGATCGGTAGGCGCGCGGCGGAGCCAAGCGCCGCCGCCAGGCAGCCGGCGACGGCGGCGATGATCACGCCGTCAGCGAGCATGCCGATCTTCACCGCGTCGACTCCCGGATCGGCGAAGACGGCGTCGATCTGGGCGGCAACGAGCGCCGGCGGCTGCGACTGGACCGCAGTCACGCCGAGCGTGTTCTGCGCGGTGATGGCAGTGATCGCCGTCATGCCGTAGCCGCCGTGGGCGGCGAACGTCTTGAGATCAGCCTGAATGCCTGCTCCGCCGCTCGAATCCGAGCCGGCGATCGACAGCAGGCGCGGCAGATGGGTCAAGGCAGTCAACCCGGATCCCCTCCCGCACGTATTGCGTCGCGACTCCAGACTCTTCGTCGTCCCGCCCAGAGCGCGGTCATCAGGAGCAGGATCGCGATGCTGATCGCCTGCGCCAGAGTCAGGCCGGCGAGGAAGCGATCGTCCTTGGCGCGCACGATCTCGACCAGGAACCGCTCGATCGCCAGACCGGCGAACACCACGATGGCGGTGCGGCCAGGCTGCCGCCCGCGCGCTCCGGTGAGCACTCGCCAGCCGATCCAGGCGATGACCAGCGCGAGCGCCGTCTCGTAGAGCTGAGTCGGATGGACACGCAGCAGTTGGTCGTCCGGCACGCCGGGGGGGATCGCCAGCCCGAACTCCGACCGCAGGTAGCCGGCGGTGGTGGGCGGGAGGCCGTTGGCGAAGGCGACCGCCCAGGGCAGCTCGCTCGGACGGCCGTAGTCGTCCCCGACCAGGAAGCAGCCGATGCGCCCG
This sequence comes from Thermoanaerobaculia bacterium, assembly GCA_039932055.1. Taxonomy (GTDB): domain Bacteria; phylum Acidobacteriota; class Thermoanaerobaculia; order Multivoradales; family JAGPDF01; genus JAGPDF01. Next base: position 3,620 of record JBDTQT010000193.1, on the reverse strand, counting down.
ACGCCGTAGCCCAACGCGAGAGCCGGCGTCGCAGCGTCGAGGAGCGGCCAGAACGGCAGGCGCCGACGGCGGATGACCCAGAGGACGGCAGCAGTCGCCAGCAGGAAGCCGCCGTACCAGACCAGGCCGGAGCGGTCGAGCAGCAGATGCCAGTCGCCGTAGAGGATCGCATAGTAGACCTTGGCGCCGACGATCCCGCCGACCCCAGCGGCGAAGAGAATCGAGCTGGCGTCTTCCTCGCCGCCAACTCCCAGACGCTTCATGCCGCGCTTGAGCTGCAGGTAGCCGGAAAAGAAGGCCAGCACCAGCATCACACCGAAAGGACTGATCACGATCGGCCCGATATGGAAAAGCTCTTGGATCATCGCGAATTACTCTAACATCCACGTCGTGCAGAACGAGACCATTGCGAGCGCGCGCCGCAGCGCCGCCGGAAGTCACCGGCAGCGGCTGATCCTGCGTCTACTGCGCCACCCGGAGCAGCGCCCGGCGCGACGCCTGCTGGCGCGCCTCCACCCCGCCGACCTCGCGCGCCTCGTTCCGCTGCTGACACCCGACGAGCGCGACCGCCTCATGGAGACGCTACTCGAGCTCAAGATCGCCGGGCGCACCGTCGCCGAGCTCGCGCCGGACATGCAGGCGACGGTGCTCGAGAAGCTGGAGGACGCCGCACTGGCCGACCTCCTCCGGCAGATCTCCGCCAACGACGCCGTCGACCTCCTCGAGCATCTGGAGCCGGAGCGTGCCCAGACAGTCCTGGCGCTCCTCGATCGACAAGCGGCCAATCAGCTTTCCAACCTCCTGCACTATGGCGCGGCGACCGCCGGCGGGCTGATGGACCCGGAGGCGCCGCACTTCTCCGCCGAGCAGACCGTCGACGAGACTCTGAAGAAGGTGCGGCAGCTGGCCGAAGGGCGGCGCCTCTTCTACCTCTACATCACCGACGAGCGGCTGCATCTCCTGGGCATCGTCTCGCTCTGGCAGTTGGTCACCGCCAGCGGCGGCCGCCCGTTGCGCGAGATCATGTCGACCGAGGTCGTGACCGTCCGCGTCGACACTCCTGAGGAAGAGGTGGCGCAGGTCTTCTCGCGCTATGACCTGCTGATGATCCCGGTCGTCGACGGCGAGGGCCGTTTCACCGGCGCGATCACCGTCGACGACGTGCTCGACGTCGTCGAGGCACAGGCCACCCAGGACCTCTACCGCCTTGCCAACCTGAGCGTGCAGGAGGGCGTCTCGTCGACCGCCATGCGCTCGGTGCGCCTGCGCCTTCCCTGGCTGCTGGTGAACCTCGCTACCGCCTTTCTCGCCGCCGCGGTGGTCAGTCAGTTCCAGCAGACGATCTCGAAGTATGTCGTCCTCGCCGTCTTCATGCCGATCGTTGCCGGCATGGGAGGCAACGCCGGGACCCAGACCCTGACGGTCATGGTGCGCGCGCTCGCTCTGGGAGAGATGGACGTGCGCCGCGCCGGCGGCGTGCTGCTGCGGCAGACGGCGGTCGGTTTGATGAACGGCCTCGGCACAGGACTCGTGCTTGGCCTCGTCGCCCTCGCCTGGGAGCGCAACGCGGTGCTCGCCGGCGTCCTGTTCTTCGCCGAGACGGTGAATCTGACCATCGCCGGTTTCTTCGGCGCCGGCGTGCCGCTGGTCCTGCGCCGCCTCAACCTCGACCCAGCCCTCGGCAGCTCGATCTTCGTCACCACCGCCACCGACGTCTGCGGCTTCCTCGCCTTCCTCGGCACCGCGACGATGCTGCTCGCCCGCCTGCATCCGTGAGCGGGAAAGAAGCCAAGGCTCAGTCAAGGAAGAACACTCTGCCCGCCGCCGAACTCCGGTCTCGACCCGACCTCGCCCTGCTGGCCGCACAGCTACCCGTGGGCACGCTCGCCACCGACGCGGGAACGCTCGCTGCGTATGCGCGCGACGAGACCGAGGATCTGCGGTTCGTTCCCGAAGCGGTCGCGCGGCCCTCTTCGACTGCCGAGGTGCAGACGATTCTGCGCTTCGCCCATGAGCATCGGATTCCGGTGACACCGCGCGGCGCCGGGACCGGACTCTCTGGCGGGGCTCTGCCGGTCGCCGGTGGCATCGTGCTCTCCCTCGAGCGGATGAACCGGATCCGCGAGATCGACCGCCGCAACCTCGTGGCGGTCGCCGAGGCCGGGGTCGTGACGGCCGATCTGCAGAGCGCTGTCGAGGCGGTGGGCCTGTTCTACCCCCCCGATCCCTCCAGCCGCGAGAGCTGCCAGCTCGGTGGCAACATCGCCGAAGACGCTGCCGGGCCGCGCAGCGCGAAGTACGGCACCACGCGGCGCTACGTCCTCGGGCTGGAGGCGGTACTCGCCGACGGCTCGCGCCTCTCGACCGGCGGCAAGAGCCGCAAGGACGCGACCGGCTACAACCTGACCCAGCTCCTCGTCGGCTCGGAGGGGACACTCGCCGTCGTCACCGCGGCGACGCTGCGGCTGCTCCCCAAACCGGCGTCCACGCTCACCATGATCCTCCCCTTTCCGCAGCTCGAGGCCGCCGCGGCAGCAGTCGAGCGCATCTTCAGCGAAGGCTTCGATCCCGCCGCCTGCGAGATCGCCGAGCAGGCCGCGCTCGCGGCCGTGGCCGAGGTCGAGCCGCTGCCCCGCGAGCTTGCGGACTCCGCGGCGATGCTGCTCCTCGAGCTCGACGGTCCCGACGCCGAGGTGCTGCTCACCGCGGCCGCCGGCATCGACGCCCTCGCGCAGTCGCTCGGCGCGCTGCCTGCCCTGGTCGCCGACGACCCAGGCGGGCAACGCCGGCTCTGGCAGATCCGGCGCCGGATCGGCGAGGCGGTCAAGCACCGCTCGGTCTACAAGGAAGCCGACACTGTCGTGCCGCGCGCCGCGCTCGCCGAGTTGGTGAAAGCCGCCCGGTCCGCCGCCGCCCGGCAGGGGCTCACCGCGATCTGCTACGGCCACGCCGGCGATGGCAATCTGCATGTGAACCTCTTGCGCGGCGAGCTCCCCTCCGAGCTCTGGGTCGAGCGCCGCGACCAGGCCGAGGAGGAGCTTTTCCGCGCCGTCGTCGCGCTCGGTGGAAAGATCTCGGGCGAACACGGCATCGGCCTCGTCCAGCGCCGTTTCCTTTCCCTGGCGCTCCCGCCAGCCGAGATCGCGGCAATGCGGGCCCTCAAGACGGCGCTCGATCCGCGCGGGATTCTCAACCCGGGGAAGATATTTCCGGACACCGCTGAACTGATCTAGCATCAACAGATAGTCTCTTTCGCGAAGATGCTCGAAGTCGTCGTTGTCGCCGCTGCCGGAGATTCAGGAGATCCACGATGAAGTTGACGCCGCTCGGCAAGCTCCTTCTCTTTCTGATCGGCCTCGGGCTGGTCGCGACCGCGGTCTACCGCTTCGTCCCGCCCGAGCAGTTGCCGTGGAACCGGCCGCGCGCGGCGCCCGGGACCGAGAACCGCAATGAGCCGCGAAAGGATGTGAAGCCGGCCGAAGTTCCCCGCCCGGCGGCCGAGAAGCCAGCCTCGACCCAGCCCTGGGTCGTCGTGCCGGCGGGCCTCTTCGCCGCCGGGACGGATCAGGCCGAGATCGACGTGCCGGGCTTCTCGATCGAGCGCACCGAGGTCACCAACG
>JBDTQT010000192.1:0-7796 GCA_039932055.1 Thermoanaerobaculia bacterium | reverse complement strand
AGAGATCGTCGTAGCGGATCCCTTCGCGCTGGAACTTGAGCGGCACCGAGACCGCTTTCGGCGGTACGAGAAAGCCGTCCTGAACCGCCTCTTCGAGCGAGTAGGCGTCTGTCGGGACGCCATCTTCGAGATCGAACAGGCTGTAGGTGTTGCGACTCACCTCGTCTTTGGGCGTGGCCGTCAGCCCGACCAGAAGCGAGTCGAAGTAGTCGAAGATCGCGCGGTACTTCTGAAAGACTGAGCGGTGGGCCTCGTCGATCACGATGAGGTCGAAGTGGCCCACCCCGAAGCGGCGCTGGGCGTCGCGGCTCTCCCGGCTTTGGTCGATGAGCCCCATCATCGTCGGATAGGTCGAGACGAAGACGCGGCCGTCGCCCTCCTTTTCGGTCACCAGATTGACCGGAGAGGCGTCGGGCAGGTGGAGCTTGAAAGCGTTCACCGCCTGGCGAACAAGGGCGACGCGGTCGGCGAGGAAGAGCACGCGCTTCACCCGGTTGGCGCGCATCAGGAGGTCGGCGAGGGCGATCACCGTGCGCGTCTTGCCGGCGCCAGTGGCCATCACCAGCAGGGCCTTGCGGTCGCGGTCGCGCTCGAACGCCTCCGCGACGCGGCGGATGGCCCGTCGCTGATAGAAGCGCTCGACGATGCGGGAATCGATCTCGACCTCGGCGAGCGGCTTCTGCGTGGTGCGGCGCTGGACGAGGAGCTCGAGCTCGGCCTTCTTGAGGAATCCACTCATCGACCGCGGCGGGTAGGCCTGGTCATCCCAGATCCAGTGTTCGTAGCCGTTGGTGTAGAAGATCACCGGACGCTGCCCGAACTGCTGCTCCAGGCAGTCGGCGTAGAGCTTGGCCTGCTGCTGCCCGACCCGTGGGTCCCTTCGTGTGCGCTTGGCCTCGACGAGGCCCAAAGGCTTGCCGTCGTCTCCCCAGAGGACGTAGTCGACGAACCCCTTGCCCTGGTTGTTTGGCATCCCGGCTACTTCGAACTCGCGGTCGCGGCTCTGGTCGAGTGGCCAACCGGCCTCGGCGAGGAGAAGGTCGATGAAGGCGTCGCGAGTCTCGGCCTCGGAGTAGTCATGGGTGTCGGGCTGGCCGGAGGCTGCCAGGCGCACCGCCGCTACCTCGGCGCGCAGGCGCTGCAGCTCTTCGTCGAGCGTCGATCGGTCGGCGAGGAGCGTCGCCAGCTTCTCGTCGCGCTGACGGAGAGTCTCCTCGAGCTGGCGCAGCTGCTCGGCGTTCTGCGGCGTCTGCTGCTGTTCCTGCGGCTTCGTCTGCGGCTGGGAGGTCGCCGGCGCAGGGCGGGTCAGTGCACTGGCATCGAAGACGGCCCCTGGCGCCGGGCGCTCGCCACGGCTATAGGTGTGGCCGAGCCAGTAGGCGAAGTGAAACAGCTCGCGCACCGCGGTCACGGCGTCGTCCACGGGAACGGGGCGTGCGCCATGGACAGCACGGTTTCCCAGGCTGTTGAGCAGCCGCGCCTTGGCGAACACTGCCTCGCCCGCGACGGTCTTGAAGGTCGGCTCGTGGATCAGCGCGGAGAGATTCTCCTGGTACGGCAGCCGGAGTGCCGGATCGTGCTTGTACACCCAAGCCACCGCCAGCTCGAGCGCCCGCCGGGCATAGAAACAGGCCGCCCGCGGATCCCGCACCACCGCGAGCTCCGCCCGTCGAGCCGCCTCGTACACCTCCGGCCACTCGGCGCGCAGGAAGGTGAAGTGACTCACGCTCTCTCTCCTCCTTGACCGGGCGTGTCCTGGAAGAGAGCGATGTAGGGCGCGTAACGAAAACGCCGGTTGCGCTTGTTGCCGGTGACTTCGGTGAGTATGCCCAGGTCGACCAGTTGGGCGACGACGCTGTTGGCAGCGGGGAATGTCGTTCCGGTCAGCTCGCGCACGTCGTTCACCGAGACGATGGGACGGTCGTACAGCGCATCCAGGACCTTGTGTCCATTCCCGGCGGTGCGCCCGAGTTTGGCGGTGATTGCCGCGCGGTGCTCCTCACGCAGCCGGAGTATCCGGCGTGCCGTCTCGGTCGCTTCTCCAGCTACCGCGATGACACCGCGCAGGAAGAAAGCGAGCCAGCCCTCCCAGTCGCCTCGTATCCGTACGGCCTGAAGGTAGTCGTAGTACTCCTGGCGGTGCTGCTTGAAGTAGTGCGACAGGTAGAGCACCGGCTTCTGCAGCACGCCGCCCTCGGTGAGCAGGAAGGTGATGAGGAGGCGACCCACGCGACCGTTGCCGTCGAGGAACGGATGGATGGTCTCGAACTGCACGTGGGCGAGCGCGATCTTCACCAGCGGTGGGAAGTCATCTTGCTGGTGCAGGAATTTCTCGAGCGCGGAGAGCGCGTCGGGTACCTCTCCGGGCGGGGGCGGAACGAAGCTCGCCGTGGCAATGGTGCTGCCGGCCGGACCGATCCAGTTCTGGCTAGTGCGAAGCTCGCCGGGTTGGAGCCGGCCACCCCGCACGCCCTCCATGAGCTCGGCATGAATCTCGCGGATCAGCCGGACCGAGACCGGCAGGTCGGCGAGGCGCGCGAGGCCATGGTTCATCGCCCGGACGTAGTTGAGGACCTCATCGACGTCGCGCGGCAGGTTGACGTCGAAGAGCTTGGCTTCAGCGGCGAGGAGGTCTTGCAGGGAGCTTTGGGTGCCCTCGATCTGACTCGAAAGGACTGCCTCCTTGCGGACGTACATGAAGACAAAGAGGTCGGGGTTGGGCAGGGTGAGGACGGAGCCGTCGAGCCGGCCGAGCGCCCGGTCGGCGGCGGAGAGGAGTCCCTGGAGCTCGCCCGAGAGCACGATGGGCGGATCGGGCGGCAGTGGCGCCGGCAGGAAAGCGTGATACCCGGCCGGTTGGGGAAGGTACTGGCCGGCCCGCGTCCCGCCCTCCGCCCCCTCCGGCATACCCCTACCTCCCTTGAATATGGAGCGTCAACGCCTCCATACATTAGCGACCCTTTAATATGGAAGCAAGTCTGCGTCCTTATTCTAGGTTCGACCCCCTATGCCGCCCGCCTGCGCCTGCCCGACTTGCAACAAAAACCGCCTGTATTTGTGGCAAAACGGCGCCCCTTCCGAAGAACTTCTCATCCAGCGGTGGCTGCCTTGGGTGCGGACTAAGAGACCCTTCTAAAGACCATTCAAAGGCCATTGCACTCAGGATGTGCTTTATAAGTATCTGGTAATAAACGTCTTATGCCTATGTCAAAAGACTTCTAAAGACTCAGTCACAAGCCTTCTGTCTTAAGCGGGGCGATGACCCAGCGCGCCCAACGCCGCCCCCCTCGAAGTTCGACTCGTTCCTCGGAACGCAACTCTTTGAGAAGACGCTGAATAGAACTCTGCGCGAGACCTGGTAGCACTTGCCGAAGTTCCGGGAGGGGCGCGCCGACATCTCCTTGGCGCCTCAGGTGCTGCTCAAGGAGGGCCTTGTTCGTCTCGTGGTCAAGCCCCCGTTTGCGCGTATAGACGCCTTTGCTTCCGAGAGCCGCATAGAAACGCTGCGAGAGGATGTACCGAGTCCCCTTTCCCCGGCCGATCATTTCGACGGCACCGGCCTCCACCAGTCGCGGCAATCGCGACTTCATGAGATCACTCAGCGGCTCTTCTCGGTGCAAGCTGTCAAGAGCAAGAAAGTCGTAAGTCCCGAACGAGCGAAGTGTCTCTTCGCCGAGCCCTTCCATGAACCTGACGAATGCCGTGCTCTTGACCATGCCCTCGAGGGTAAGGCGCACCTGGATCGGCGAAGTCCCTTCGAAGCTCGGGAGTGGCTTTCCCTGGCGAATCGCCCTCTCGAACATCAGGTTCATCCCCTGCCCCGAGCGTTCAATGAGACCGCACTTCGCTAGAGCCTCCGCCAAGCGTCGATTGCGCGGCTTCTGTTGGTCCAGAACATTGCTCGGTGTGATCCCTGGCGGGAAGCCACCAGGGCTCACGATCTCAAGGCGTTGGGGAAATTGTCGAACGAAAACGGACCCCCCATCGCGATAGTCCCGGTGGGCAACTGCATTGAGCAGAGCTTCGCGGACGGCCACCTCGTCGAAGGTTGGCAGGTCCATCCTAAAGAGCCCGTCCTGATAGCTCTGGCGATCGTTTCGCAGGTCGATCTTCTTCCAGATCGCCTCCTGCCAAAGGAAGAAGCCTTCGCGGTACTCTTCGCGATCGGCCGCGGGTCCAGATGCGTCTGTAGACCTGTACTCGAAGACCAATTCGGACTGTGCCAAGAAGCGCCCGAGTGCTGCGCGAGTCCCAAACAGGATCAGCGCGGCAATCGTGATCTGTCCCTCCACAATCAACTCGGCATTGACCAGTGTTTCGGTCGCGTTCCAGGACCGCTTGCGCTCATCGTGGCTTTTTTGCGCCCAGCGGTCCTTGAACACGTCGATTGCTTGCGCGTCGAGATCCGCGAACATTGCCTCTGGGCAAGTTTCAGCCGAGAAGTCCGGACCGGTTTCGGCGAATATCGCCCGGAGCTCATCGGAGTCCAAACCAGCGAGTTCATCGCCTGCGCGCTTCAGGTACTTTCCGTTGATTTGCCAGGCAGTGCCTGGCAAGCGCGCGGGAACATGCACAATGAGCACGCGCCCTTCGGCCACGACTAACTCTTCGACCGGAATTCTGTGAGAAAGCCGCTCGTGCAGCCCGGCCTCCGTCCGCCCCGGCTCTGCAAACGCTTGGCTCCCCACGATAGTTCGCGGGCGCCGGTCAGTAGCTCCAAGGATGATCTTCCCGCCCCCTTCGTTCGCCAACGCGACGCAGTAGTCGACGAGCGTTTCGAAATGAAAGTTGTTCCTGGCCTCCTTGAACTCCAGGTTTGTCCCCTCAGGCGCCTCGAGCCATGTTTGGAGCTGTTCGCGACTGGTTGTCATGACGTCCTACGGCTCCCCCCGAAACGCTCGATGCTGCAGCGAAGCGAACAGAGCGTCGAGCCCCGCTAGCGCAGAGTCCGCGCTCCCGTGGAGAGAACCAATCGCTGCGAGACGACGAGCGTACTCGCGCTGAAGTTTCAGGGGGGCGAGGGGAACTGGCATTTCTCGAATCACACCCATATTCAGCCCTTCCATGATGGCCCCTTTGACCTTGCGCGAAAGGTAATCGCGCGCGATCGGGTGATGCAGGAAGTAAGACTGGAGGAACAGAGGAAGGCACTTCTTCTGATCCAGGGTGACGCAGCACAAGTGCTTTGTGTTGACCGACAAAGGAATTTCTTCGGGAACAACTGCACACCGACCGCACGTGCCCATGATCGTGATGAGCACATCTCCCGGACGGACCGTGTATCGCTTGAGTTCCTGGTACTTCGACTCCGTGATGAAACGACGTTCAGACCATTGAAAGCGGTTCTGAACGACGTTGTCTATTCCGAGCACGGCAATCCCCTGATCGACGAACTCGCTGTGCAGAAGTTGGCTTCCGAACGGTCCCGTTCGAATCGCGCCGGGAGATGCTGCTGCAATTCCGGCAATCGTCATCAAGGGCCACTGCACCCTGGAAGCATCCCCAAACATCTCGATAAAGATCGACTGGGTCAGGGTATCCAGCTCACCGAGCGCGGCGCGGCGCTTGGTCCGCAGCGCCTCCGCCCGGTCCAGCACCTCCGCAATTCGGCGCTGTTCGGGGAGGGGAGGAAGGGGTAGCTGCATTCCGGCGAGTATTCGTGGACTTAGACGCGGGAGATTCGCGCCCGTGGCTCGTGAATTCGCCCAAGCGACTGATTCCGGAAGCAGGAGAAAGTGGCTGAGGTAGTCACGGCTCAAAGAGGGTCCGGGAAGGATCGGAAGAATGTCCGTGCTGCAAACCCCATGAAACTGCGGGCGGGCGACCTTCGCCAAATAGGGACGGAGCTTTCCGAACAAGACATGCCTCGGAGAAAACGAGAACTTGCTGCTCGCTAACTCGCCTCCTTGGACTTCTCGCAGATCGACAAACTCGCCACCAGTCACAATGTTCTCAAGCCCAACATAGCGAGTTCCATCTTGAATTGCCGAGGCCTCGACCACCCTGCGTTCGATCTCAGCAACGCTGTCGAGCGCCACAGTAGGCCCCATGTTCACCCCAGCATCTCCTCCAGCTCCTTCATGCCTTGCTGGATCTCTTTTTCGAGTTGGGCGAGGTTGGCGAGGATCTCTTTGGGGGGGCGGTGGGCGATGGTTTCGTGGACGACTTCTTTGTAGCGGTTGAGGGAGAGGTCGTAGCCCTGGGCGGCGATTTCGCTCTTGGGGACGGTGAAGCTCTGTGCCGTGCGGGGGCGCGTGCGTTCGGCGGCTTCCCGTTCGGTCCAGCGGTGGAGGATGTCGGGGAGGTTGTTCTTCGCGTGCTCGGCCTCGGTGAGGTCGGCGAGCGGAGTGCGCGGCACGGGGCCGAGCTTCTCTTCGGGGAGGAGCGGCGTGCGCTTGTCGTCGAGGCTCCAGCCGTCGGCGTCGACGTCGTAGAACCAGACCTGGTCCGTGCCGCCGGAGTTCGTCTTGGTGAAGAAGAGGATCGCGGTCGAGACGCCGGCGTAGGGCTTGAAAACACCGCCCGGGAGCGAGACCACCGCGTCCAGCTTCTGCTCTTCGACCAGAATTCGCCGCAGCTCCTTGTGCGCCTTGCTCGAGCCGAAGAGGACGCCGTCCGGCACGATCACCGCCGCGCGACCGCCGGGCTTCAACAGGCGGAGGAAAAGCGCGAGGAAGAGGAGCTCCGTCTTCTTCGTCTTGACGATCGCCAGCAGATCCTTCGCCGTGTTCTCGTAGTCGAGGCTGCCGGCGAACGGCGGATTCGCCAGCACCAGCGTGTAGGCCTCCTCGTCCGCCGCGTGCTCCTGCGCCAGAGAATCGCGGTAGCGGATGTCCGGGTTCTCGACGCCGTGCAGGAGCATGTTCATGCTGCCGATGCGCAGCATCGTGTTGTCGAAATCGAAGCCGTGGAACATGCGGTGATGGAAGTGGTCGCGCTGATCCGTGTCCAGGAGCAGATTCGGCTGGCGTTCGCGTAGATACTCGCCCGCGGCCACCAGGAAACCAGCCGTGCCGCAGGCCGGATCGCACACCAGGTCGGTGGGCTGCGGGCTAGTCATCTCCACCATCAGCCGGATGATGTGCCGCGGCGTGCGGAACTGCCCGTTCTGACCGGCGCTGGCGATCTTGCCCAGCATGTACTCGTAGAGATCGCCCTTGGTGTCGCGATCCTCCATCGGCACCGCATCGAGGAGATCCACCACCTTCGAGAGCAGCGCCGGCGTCGGGATCGTGAAGCGGGCGTCCTTCATGTGGTGGGCGTAGGTCGAACCGTCCCCGCCCAGGGTGCGCAGGAAGGGGAAAACGTGCTCCCCGACCACGGTGTACATCTCCGCCGCCGCCAGGTTCTTGAAACGCGACCAGCGGAGTTCCTCGTAGGCGCGGCCGCCGCCGCGACCGATCTCGTCGCGGCCCTCGGGAAACACCCGGCGCGCCATCGGCACCTTCAGGCGGGCCGATCGGTTCTCTTCCAGCGTGTGGAGGTCGTCGAGCCGGCGCAAAAAGAGCAGGTAGGTGATCTGCTCCATCACCTCCAGCGGATTCGAGATCCCGCCGGACCAGAAGGCATCCCAGATCCGGTCGATCTGACTCCGGAGGTCGCCGGTGATCACCAGCCGCTCTTGCGTTGGCCGGACGTCAACCTAGACCTTCGGGCCGACGGCGCGGACTGCCGGCGTGACGCCGGAGGCGTACTGCTCGAAGTTGCTGACGAACATGCTGGCGAGCTTGGCCGCCTGGAGGTCGTAGGCGGCGCGGTCCGGCCAGCTCTCCCAGGGACGCAGCACCGCGCCGGGC
>JBDTQT010000191.1:0-7806 GCA_039932055.1 Thermoanaerobaculia bacterium | reverse complement strand
GTCGCATCGCTCACCTCGAGGAATATTGTACCATTCTTTATGCAGGTTGCTTTAGACGGCGCGACAGTGATTCGAACGTCGCCCAAGGCACTCAAAGCTGGCTCCGAAGTGCCATCGTTCCAAGTCAAGGCGCGCTCGCTTGGGTCAGCTCCATGGACATTCGCCGGGGTAGAAGAGGGCGACCTGATCGCTGCGCTCAGGCGCTCCAGGATGACTTTTGGCTCGATCTCGCAGATTTCCCGAGGCTCTAGCTCAGGGGCAGACGAGGTATTCATCCTCGAACAAGAGGGTCTTGGCCTTCGCTCCCGGGACGGCGAATTCCACTCCGCCGAGGCGGAGTCACTTAGAGTTCCCATATTCGCATCGGACTTCCGCCGTTACGAATTCGCACCGCGGTCGGTAGCGAGGATCGTGTTCCCCTATGAAGTCCATGATCCAGGGTACAAGCTACTCGGCGAGAAAGAGCTGAAAGGCAGGTTCCCAAAGTGCTATCGCTATCTGACGAGCAAGAGGAAGGAACTAGAGGCGCGAAAGCAGTACTCCGAGTGGTATTCCTTTAGCGCGCCCCGAAATCTCGGCTTGCATGAGCGCGCCGACTTCTTGGTGCCTCTTCTCGCGAATCAGGGATCCTTTTGCCTGCTGCCGACATCGACCAGACAATTCTGCCTCATGGCTAGCGGAGGATTCAGCATTTCGCTTTCGGCTACCGAGCGCTCGACGCGGCTTGCGTTGCTCGGTGTCCTAAACTCGAAGGTAGTCTTCTGGTTCCTCAGGCAGATAAGCAATCGCTTCCGAGGTGGGTGGATTACGTGTACCAAGCAGTACGTAGAACAGATACCGCTGCCAGGCCTAGCCGACAGTAGAGCTTCAGCGCTCTCGTCGCTGGTGCAGTACCTACTTTCCGCAACTCTAACGGTCTCAAGTGCCACGACTCCTCACGAGGGGGCAGCTGCACGGTCGCGGGCTACTGCTCTTGAAGATGAGATCGATCGGCTGGTGTACGAGTTGTACGAGCTGACGCCGGAGGAGATTGCGATCGTGGAGAGGGGGTAGGCTCTTTCAATGAAGCTGCGGGTGGTGCTGGAGCCCTCCGACGAGGGCGGATTCACGGTGTGGGTGCCGTCGCTGCCAGGTTGCATCAGCGAGGGGGAGACTTCGGAAGAGGCGCTCGCGAGCATCCGGGAGGCGATCGACCTTTACCTCGAGCCGGTCGAAGACGACATGATCGCTGAACCCGGCTCCGAGATCCTCGAGCTCGTCGTCTGACCAAGGTCCCGAACCTCGACTACTCCGAAATCATCCGCCACGATGTTTCTGCGTCCTGCAAACCTTGGCGGAAGCGCGGGAAGGCGGCAGGGGCGTTGACCTTGGCGGTGGATGTAATTACAGTAGTTACATGCCACCCATCGAGCTGAAGGTCGCGCGCATTGGAAATTCACGCGGGGTGCGGCTGCCGGCCGCGGCGTTGCGGCGATACGGCATCGGGGCCGCGGTGGTGATGGAGGAGCGTAGCGACGGCATTCTGCTGCGCCGACCGGGGGCGGCAGTCGAAAAGCTCTCCTGGGAGGATACTGCCGTGGCGATGAGTGCAGCGGCGGAGGACTGGCGCGATTTCGACGCCGTGAGCGCCGACGGCCTCGACGAGGTTCCCTGGCGGCCCGCGCGGTCGTGAAGCGCTACGAGATCCGCTGGGCTGAGCTCGATCCGGCGCGGGGGTCGGAGCTGGCCAAGACTCGACCGGTGGTCATCGTCAGCCTGGATGTTCTCAACCATCGCCTCGCTACCGTCACCGTCTGCCCCCTCACCAGCCAACTTCATCCCACCTGGCGTTCGCGCCTGCCCGTGCGCTGCGGGCGGCAGCCGGCCGAAGTCGCCGTCGATCAGATCCGCACCATCAGCAAGGACCGGCTCGGTCGTAAGCTCGGCACGCTCACCGACGTCGACGCTGCCACCTTGCGCCGGCTCCTCACCGAAATGTACGGCGAGTAGCCGAGCGCTGCGAAGAGGCCCAAGAACATGGCGAAGAAGCCGCCGACCAAAAGTCCCAAAGAGAAGGAAGACGAAAAGACGCCTGCCGGAAGTCCGCTCGAGTTTCTCGAGTTTTCGTCCGAGCTCATGAAGCCCGGCGGCCTGCGCGACCGGAGATTCGGGGCTCGGGGGCGGTGGATCGCCGAAGCGCTTCCGCCGACGGTCGCCGGGTCGTTCGCGGTCGAGCGGATCGGTGAGCTCTCGGGGCAGCTCGGCGATCCCTGGGTGGCAACGCCCGTGCAGATCGATCGGGTCGCCTGGCGGGGTGGGGGTCGCGAAGGATCGGTTACCGTCTACAACTGCGCGGTCGCGCTGTTCGGTGCGCAAGGGAGCGAACGGAAGAAGGTCCAGCGCGCCCACCGTTTCTTCGAAGCCGCGCGTGAGGCATCCCGGTCCGGCGGCGCGCTGGAGCCGATTGCTGGGACACCGGCGCGAGTCTCTCCGCGGCAGGCCGTCGCCGCGCCGAAGATCCTGCGTGTGAAAGTCGTGCTTGCCGGAATCCGGCCGCCCGTATGGCGTCGGCTCGAGCTGCCGACGGAGATGACCCTTGCGAAGCTCCACGAGGTGCTCCAGATCGCCTTCGGTTGGAGCGACGACCACCTGCATCAGTTCGAACGGGGGCGCGAGCGCTGGGGAGTGCCGAGCACCGAGGATTTCGAATCGGTGCGTGACGAGCGCCGCGTGCGCGTTATCGAGCTGCTGCGCCGAGCGGGCGACCGTCTCGACTACGAGTACGACTTCGGCGACTCCTGGCGGCACCGGATCGCCGTCGAGGCAGTCGTCGAGCCCGAGCCTGGTGTGATCTACCCCCGCTGCACCGAGGGGCGCCGCGCCGCGCCCCCGGAAGACTGCGGCGGACCTCCGGGCTATCTAGAGCTCCTCGCTCTCCTCGACAATCCCGAGGCTGAGGGTCACGGCGCACTCGTCGACTGGCTGGGCGATCCGTTCGACCCGGAGGCTTTCGATCTTGGTGACGTGAATCGCCATTTCGTCCGTCGCGGCAAGAGTCGGAAGAAGACCGGCGATTGACGGGGACCGAAGTTTTGGTAAGATTTCCTTGTTTCCGGGAATACATGCCATGACGACCCTCGCCAAGAAGACTTCGAAGAACCAACTGACGCTGCCAAAGTCGGTAGCGGACCGCTTCCCTGGCGTCGACTACTTCGAGATCAGCGCCGACGACGATCGAATTCTGCTCAAGCCGGTGCGCCTGGGTGGGGCCGACGAAGTCCGCGAACGGCTCGCCGAGGCGGAGATCGGGCCGGCGGACATCGCCGCGGCGATCCGCGCGGCGCGCCAGCGGCGCCCGTGATTCGGGCGGTCTTCGACACCGGCGTCGTCGTTTCCGCGCTTCTCTTTCGTTCCGGACCGGTCGCGCGACTGCGTGCGCACTGGCCTTCGGGGGAGGCAGTGGCACTGGTCTGCAGCGAGACCGTGGGCGAGCTCGTTCGCGTCCTCGCCTACCCCAAGTTCGCTCTTGCCGCGGGTGAGATCGAACTGCTGCTCGCCGAGTACCTGCCCGCTACCCGATCTGTCCGCTTGCCGTCCGTACCGCGATCGCCTCTGCCGCGCTGTCGCGACGCGGACGATCAGATCTTCCTCGAGCTCGCCCTGGCGGGTAGCGCCGAAGTCCTGGTGAGCGGCGACCGCGACCTGCTCGCCCTGTCCGGGCGGACACCCTTCGCCATCGCGAGCGTCGCTTCGTATCTCGCGCGGGTCGACGCGCTCCGCTGAACTGACCTGCGCTTGCGCGAACACCGTCGGCCGCCACCCTGAGCGAACGGGTTGCCTCGGCGTCCTCATCGCGTGGGATCCGCTGGTAGGATCCCCCGCAACAATTCTTCGGGAGAGCGCATGAGCGACGAGCAGCAGCCTTACGTGCCGGCGGAGTCGACGATGGCCGAGCTGACGGTGAAAGCCGTGGTGCTCGGCGTGGTGCTGGCGGCGATCATGGGGGCGGCCAACGCCTACCTGGCGCTCAAAGCGGGGCAGACGGTCTCGGCGACCTTTCCGGCGGCGATCCTCGCTCTCGCGGCGTTCCGCTTGCCGTTCTTCCGCGGCACCATCCTCGAACAAAACATCGCGCGCGCCGCCGGGACGGTCGGTGAGGCTCTCGCCGCCGGTGCCATCTTCACCATTCCCGCTTTCCTGCTGGTCACGGTCAACGGCCAGCGCCTGTGGACCAAATTCGACTACTGGCAGACCAGCCTGATTCTGCTCATCGGCGGAATTCTCGGCGTCCTGTTCATCACCCTCCTGCGGCGGACCCTGGCGGTCGAAGCGGCGCTGCCGTTCCCGGAGAGCAAGGCCTGTGCGGCGATCGTCCGCGCCGGGCAGGCCGGGGCGACCGGCGCCAAGTACGTCTTCGGCGCGATGGGGCTCGGCATGGTCATCCAGATCTGCAAGGACAGCGCCGGCATCCGCCTCTTCCGCGAGTCGGTCGAAGTGTTCAAGCAACTGCCGGCCTCGGTCATCCATCACTTCGACTCGTCGCGCACGCCGCTCGGCGACGTTCAGCACAAGGGCGCGATCGCCTTCGCCACTCCGGCGATCTCGCCGGCGCTCATCGGTGTCGGTTACATCATCGGCTTCGAGCTTTCGGCGATCAACTTCTCCGGCGGCGTGCTCGCCTGGCTGGTCTTCATCCCGCTCGCCTTCTTCCTCGATCCCGGCCTCGGCGCGAGACTCGCGGTCGGCGGCGTCGCTCCGGCCGACGGCGAGCTGATCTTCTCGGTCTGGTACAACATCGTGCGGCCGGTGGCGGTCGGTGCGATGCTGGTCGGCGCGGCCAACACCATGTGGGGGATGCGCAGCTCGATCTCGCAGGCGTTTGCCGGGGCCTTCAAGCGCAGCCACGCCGGCGCCGAGAAGTCGAGGCTCGACCGCGACATGGACTCGCGCGGCGTCCTGCTGGGCATCGTCGGCTTGACCATTCCGATGACCTGGATCTACTGGAATTTCACTCACAACCTGATCGGCGCGGTGGTCGCCGCGCTGGTCATGCTGGTGCTCGGTTTCCTGCTCTCTGCGGTCGGCGGCTATCTCGTCGGCCTCGTCGGCGGCTCGAATCAGCCGGTTTCCGGGCTGACGCTCTCGGCGCTGATTCTCGCCGCCCTGCTGATGGTCGCGTTCGGTGTCACCGGACTTCAGGGGGTCGGAGCGGTGCTGGGGGTCTCGGCGGTCGTCTGCTGCGCGATCTGCGTTTCGGGCAGTCTGATCCAGGACCTCAAGGTCGGGCATCTGCTCGGCGGCACGCCGAAGAAGATGGAGATCGCCGAGATCATCGCCACGATCACCACTGCTTTCGTTCTCGTCTTCCCGATGCTCTGGCTGCACCAGGCGAACATCAAGCAGGGGGGCATCGGCATCGGTGACCGCGCGCTCTCCGCGCCGCAGGCCGGTCTCATGGCGCAGCTCGCGCAGGGGATCGTCGGCGGCGAGATGCCCTGGGGCCTCATCCTCTTCGGCATGTGCTTCTCGCTGGCGCTGATCCTCATGAAGGCGCCGTCGCCCACCCTCATCGCCGTCGGCATGTATCTGCCGTTCGAGACCACCGGTGCGATCTTCGTCGGCGGTTGCATCAAGTGGCTGGCCGACAAGCTGGCGGTGCGCCGCGGCGTCGCCGGTGAGAGCTTCGACAGCTTCGGCTCGCTCGTCGCCTCGGGTCTGATCGCCGGCGAGTCGCTGACCGGCGTGATGATGGCGGGGATCGTGCTCCTGTCGGACAGTTTCAAGTCCTTTACCTACTCCCTTTTCGGTGTCGAACAGTTCGCCTGGGTCGCTGGTCCGGCGGGCGCGTGGGCGTCGCTCGTGGCGCTCGGAGCGATCGTCTGGGTGCTGGTGAAGATTCCGCTCGACAACGCCCAGCGCAGCGCGGCGTAGAGCCGGGGGCTTCCGTTCGAGCCGTTCGGCGAAGCCGCCGAGGGGCTCGAGAAATTTCGCTACGCGGACTCGACGCGCCCCGTGCTGGCGTGGTGGAGACCCAACTCGAACTCGATCATGCCGGCGCGAAACCGGTCTCCGGGGTGCAGCTGGACGGCGTCGACCCGGCGTTCGCCGACGAGGACGCCGTTGGTCGATCCGAGATCGACGAGATAGACCTCGTCGTTGTCGAGCACGACGCGCAGGTGCTGCGTCGACATCGTCGGATCCTGGAAAGCCAAAGTGTTGAGCGTCGCGTCGCGGCCGATATCGACCGCCCGGTCGGGCGGCAGGCGGTACGAGCGCGGCTCACGTCCGGGCTCGCGCACCGTCAGCACGACCTCGGCGGTGAGCACCAGCGTGCGCTCGATCGACTCCGAGAACGGCAGGCGCTGGAACGCGGCGGTCTCGTCGAGCGAGATCTCCATCAGGCCCTGCGGGCGAACCGCCGGCCGCAGACGCGCCCGAGCGATCTGGACTTCGTCGATCGCCTGCGGCGGGGCAGAGAAGGCCGGCGCGGTGGACAGCGATGTCGCCGTCGGCTCCGGGATCGCAGCGGCCGCTTCGGGCCACTGGACGCCCGGCTGGGTGCCGCCGTCGAGTTCCCGGGATTCGCCGGCGGCGGCGGCGCGGCGCCGCGCCAGCAGGAATCCGATGACGATGCCGAGCGCGGCGAGGGCTCCGCCGACCGGCAGCAACCACTTGGTGGCCACGAGCCCGGCCGGCGGCGCCGGCTGCTGCGCCGCGAGCGCGGCGGTGGCCGCGGCGACGGCGGCCGCCGACGGGGCGGGCGGTTCCGGCGTGACCTTGGGCGCGCGTGCGGCGCGGTCGGCGGCGATCCGGGTTCGCAGCCCTGCGATCTGCTGCCTGAGCGCGGCCGTGTCGATCGCTCCCACCCGGCCGGCATGCAGACCGCCGGTAAGCAGCGCCAGCCGGCGGAGAGTACGTTCGTCGGCCCGGCCGGCGGCGACCGTCACCAGCCGGACGCCGTTCGCGCTCGCCAGCCGCGCGGCGTCCTCGAACGTGGTCGCCGAGTTCTCGTCCTTGCCGTCGGAGAGGAGCACCAGCACGCCGCCGTCTTCCAGCGCCCGCACGCCTTCGATCAGGCCGTCGTTGAGAACCGTGAAACGACCCGCGGGCGTGAGGCTGTCGAGCGCGTCGACCGCCGATGTTCCGCCGCTGCCGCCCGGACGGACCAGCCAGCGCACCTCGTCATCGAAGACCAGCACGCCGGGCGCCGCCGCTCCGGGCAGCCCTGCCAGCAGCTCTTTCGCCAGCTCGGTCGTAGCCCGGCTCTCGGCCGGCGAAAGCGAGCGGCTCGAGTCGAGCGCCAGGACGACCGGTGCCTCGGCCGCCGCCGCAGCCATCGCGCCGCCGGCGGCGATTCCCAGCACGAGAGCGAAGGCCTGCCTTCGCCAGAACGACTTCCTGCGCGACAATGTCATCTCCGAACCTCCAACCAAGCCAGGATAGACCCTGCAAGGGTCCTGCCCAAGACCCGCCGGGGTGGGCAGGCCGGGGCGTGGGGCCCGGCCTACGGCGTGGCCGCCGGCGACGCGCCGGTGCAGCGCTCCGGGCAGCCGGGCCAGGCGGTGCCGCGGTAGCGCCCGAGGAGCGTGCCGAGCGCGACCGCGGCGCGGAAGAGCAGCGTCTGGATCGGCCGTGGCATCAGCAGCACGGACTGGGTTTGGCGGTGGCGGAGCGCGACATGCGCCAGGTAAAAGATCGACGGACGCCCGGCTGGGCCGGCGTTCAACACCTCCAACACCGCCTGGAGATAGCGATCGAGATCGACCAAGGGACCGGAGACACCGCCGAAGACGAGCTGTTCGTCGCCGGCGTTCCACCAGCGGTGGG
>JBDTQT010000190.1:0-7814 GCA_039932055.1 Thermoanaerobaculia bacterium | reverse complement strand
TGCGCCGGAATCTGCATCGGCGGCGGCGAAGCGACCGCCGTGGTGGTCGAACGGCTCGCTTGATGGCCCGCGCTCGCGGCCGGAATTCCTTCGCCATGCTCGCCGCGCTCTTCACACTGGGAGGGCTGCTCGCGGCGCTGCCGGAGGGCGCCCGGGCGCAGACGCCGCAGACAGCGGAGCCGGCCTCGCCGCCCGCAGTATCGGTGCCGGTGGCGCCGACGGCTCAGGTGACGCCGGCGACTCCAGCCGTGCCCGCGCCCGACCGCATCACGTTCGAGCTCAAGGTGCCGCAGGAGCGGGGTGGCGGCACGATCTCGGGATCGGCTGCCGAGCTCGAGAGCTTCGGCGAAGCCCAAGTGTCCGCGAGCGGTGCCGTGGAGATCCACTTCCGTGACGTCATCGTCCATGCCGAACGGCTGTCGCTCGACCGCGACACCATGACGGTCCAGGCCGAAGGCGACGTGGTGTTCGACCAGGGGCCGCAACGGATCTCCGGCCAGCGCGTCGACTTCGACCTCGAGCAGCGCACCGGGACTTTCTGGCAGGCGACCGCTTTCGTTCACCCGGATTACTACTTTTCGGGGGATGTCATCTCGAAGACCGGGCCCAACGACTTCGCCGTCGACAACGGTATCTTCACCTCCTGCACCGGCGACAGGTCGCCGGATTGGAGCTTCGCGATGTCTTCGGCGGAGGTCGAGGTAGAAGGCTACGCGCACATCAAGAACGCGCGTTTCCGGGTGAAGAAGCTGCCGGTCTTCTACTGGCCTTACATGCTGTGGCCGGCGAAGACCGAGCGCACTTCCGGCATGCTGGTGCCGAACATCGGCTACTCGAAGCGGCGTGGTGAATACCTCGGACTCGCCTGGTACCAGGTGCTCGGCCCGAGCTACGACAACACCCTCTACGTCGACGGCTACACCGAGGGCTTCTACGGCGCGGGCGACGAGTTCCGCTATCGGCCCTCGGATACCACCAAAGGCAACGCGCGCTTCTATTTCTTCCACAACGAGGACCTGCAGAAGGACGCCTGGCGGATCGACTGGGCCCACGTCGCCGACAAGTTGCCTTTCGGCATGCGCGGCGTGGTCGCCATCGAGCACTACAGCGACTTCGAGGCCTTCCGCGACTTCGAACGCAGCGAGAGCCAGAACACCCGGCGCTACGTTTACTCCAACGCCTTCGTCTCCGGCAACTGGGGAGCCCACTCGCTCAACATCATCGCCGACCGGCGCGAGACCTTCCTCGGCGACAACCAGGAAACCGTTCTCCAGAGCCAGTTGCCCGAGATCGCCTACCGCCTGCGCGAGCGCAAGCTCGGCGAGAGTCCGTTCTATCTCTCGCTCGGGGCTACCGCGAACTACCTCTCGGCCGAGCGCGCCGGCGCCTACAGCGCCGGCTACGGCAGGTTCGACCTGCAGCCAGAGGTGAAGCTGCCTCTGCGCCCGGCGCCCTGGCTTTCGGTCGCGGTCGCCGCCGGCGGCCGGGCGACCTGGTGGGGCGACAGCTACGCGACCTACGAGGTCGATCCCGAGACCGGCGTGGGCGCGCACCGCTGCGGCGACCAGACGGTCGCCGCCAACGAGGTGTACTGCGGCGACACCCTGACCCGCGTCTATCCGTCCGGCAGCGTCGAGATGGTCGGACCGTCGTTCTCGCGCATCTTCGAGACCGCCGGCAAGAGCTTCTCCAAGTTCAAGCACGTCATCGAGCCGCGCTGGACCTATGGTTACCTCGGCAATTTCGACGAGCAGAGCCGGGTGGCGCAGTTCGACGAGATCGACCTGCTGATCCCCAGCAATATCGCCGAGATCGCACTGGTCAACCGCCTCCTGGCGCGGCCGGCAGACGCGACCCAGGGGGGGGCTTTCGAGATCCTCTCCTTCGAGCTTTCGCAGGCCTATTCGTTCGACCAGACGCAGCCGCTGCAGAGGTCGCGCGACGGGCGCACGACCGACCAGTCGAGCCCGCTGTTCGCGAAGCTACGTTTCAACCCGAGCCGCGCGTTCAGCTTGCAGGCGCAAGCGGCCTACAACACGCTCTTCACCGGACTCGATTCGACCTCGCTCTCCGGCACGGCGAAGCTGCGCCGCGGCAATGTCGGTCTCACCTGGTTCACCCGCTACGCCTCGGAGAGCTACAACGACCCCGGGCGCTCGGACACGATCTCGGACCAGATCCGCTTCGCCTTCGGCTACGACATTCTGCCGCAGCGCCTGCGGCTCGAGGGCCAAGTCAACTACGACGTCGAGAACAGCGATATCCAGCAGCAGCGCTACTTCCTGAGTTACCTGTCGCAGTGCTGGAGCGTGCAGCTCGAAGGGCGCGAGTACACCCGCGGCCTGGTGGTCGACCGCGACTACCGCTTCTCGGTCACCCTCAAGAACGTCGGCTCGTTCCTGGATATCTCCGGCGGCGCGTCGAGCGGCAACTGAGGGGCGACAGCGGTCGATGCGGACGCTCGTTCTTGGCGGCACGGGAATTGTCGGCCGTGCCCTCGTACGCGAGGGCCGGAGCCGCGGCTGGCCCGTGCTCGGGCTCTCCCACGGCCAAGGGGAGATCACCGACCGCCGCCGGCTCGACGAGGTCTGCGCCGCTTTCCGGCCGGGCCTGATCGTCAACTGCGCGGCGTTTACCAAGGTCGACCTCTGCGAGGCCGAACCGGAGCGCGCTCTCGCGGTCAATGGCGCCGCGGTCGGGAATCTCGTGCGCGTGGCGGAGGTGGTCGGCGCGCGGCTCATCCACCTCTCCACCGACTATGTCTTCGACGGCCGCGCGACCTCGCCCTGCACCGAGGACCATCCGACCGCGCCGCAGTCCAGCTACGGCCGGAGCAAGCTCGAGGGCGAGCGCCAGGCGCTGGCGAGCGACCGGTCGCTGGTCGTCCGGACGAGCTGGATCTTCGGCGCGGGAGGGGCGAACTTCGTCGACACGATCGCCGGCCGGATCCGCAGCGGGCAGAAGAGCTTCCGCGTCGTCGACGACCAGTTCGGCGCGCCCACCTGGGCCCCCTTTCTGGCCAGGGCTGTGTCGGATCTGGGAGAATGGGGCACCTCCGGGCTGGTCCACTATCAGAATCGGCCGGCGGTCTCCTGGTGCGCGTTCGCGCGGGAGATCGCGCGGCGGCTCGACCCGGGGGTGGAGGTCACGCCGATCGTGACCGCGGAAGCGCCGCGGCTGGCGCCGCGGCCCGCGTATTCGGTGCTGGCGGTCGATCGTTTCGAGAAACTTGCGGGGCACGCCGTCGAGTCCTGGCACGAAGGGCTGGCGAGTCACCTTGGGGCTTAGACAAAGGAGCAGTTGAATGCAACGCGTACTGATCACGGGCATCACCGGCTTCGCGGGCTCGCATCTCGCCGAGCACTTCCTCGCCGATCATCCGGGAGTCGAGGTTTTCGGCACCTATCGCTGGCGCAGCCGGCGCGAGAACATCGAGGCGATCGAGGGCAAGATCCGCCTGCTGGAGTGCGATCTCTCCGACATGACCGCGGTGCGCAACGCGCTCGAGGCCAGCCGCCCCGACGCGATCTACCACCTCGCGGCACAGAGCTTCGTGCCGTCCTCCTGGGTTGCACCGCTGCAGACCCTGACCGACAACATCTCCGGCCAGACGAACATCTTCGAGGCGGTGCGCTCGCTCGGCCTCGATCCGGCGATCCAGATCGCCTGCTCCTCGGAGGAGTACGGGCTGGTCCTGCCGAACGAGGTGCCGATCAAGGAGACCAACCCGCTGCGGCCGCTCTCGCCCTATGCGGTGTCCAAGGTGACCCAGGACTTCCTCGCCTACCAGTACTTCATGAGCTACGGTATCCGCGCAATCCGCACCCGCGGCTTCAACCACACCGGTCCGCGCCGCGGCGAGGTCTTCGTCACCTCGAACTTCGCCAGGCAGGTGGCGACGATCGAGGCCGGAGAGGCCGCCCCGGTCATCAGGGTCGGCAATCTCGACGCGGTGCGCGACTTCACCGATGTTCGCGACATGGTGCGGGGCTACGTCCTCGCGACCGAAAAGGGCAAGCCGGGCGAGGTCTACAATCTGGCTTCGGGAAGAGCGATCACGATTCGCGCCATGCTCGACAAGCTCATCGCCCTGGCGAAGGTCGAAGTGGAGGTCGAGACCGACCCGGCGCGGCTGCGTCCGTCGGACGTCGAGGTGCTGATCGGGGACTATTCGAAGTTCCACGCCGATACCGGTTGGGAGCCGAAGATCCCGTTCGACCAGACGCTCGAAGATCTCCTCAACTACTGGCGCCAGCGCATCGCGCGGAAGTAGCGCGCGGTTGCCTCTCGAGAAGCCACCGTCGTCCGAATCTCCTCCCGTGTCCCTCCGCATCCTCGTCACCGGTGCCACCGGCTTCGTGGGGCGGCGATTGGCGGGACGGCTCGCGGCGCGGGGGCATCGAGTGGGCGCGGTGGCGATCGACCAGCACGAGCTGCCGTTCGCGGCCGACCGCTTTGCGGTCGACGTCCGCGACGCGGAGGCGCTGGCCGCCACGGTCGGGCGATTCGCTCCCGACCGCATCGTTCACCTCGCGGCGCTGTCGCACGTCGGCGAGTCGTGGCGGCGGATTCCGGAGTACTTCGCGATCAACGTGCTCGGCGTCGAGCACATCCTGGCGGCCGCGCGCGGCTGCCAGGTGCTCTTCATGTCGAGCGCCGAGGTCTACGGCCTGGTGCCGGACGAAGCACAGCCGATCTGCGAGCTGCGGCCGCTCGCGCCGCGCAACCCCTACGCGCTGACCAAGGCGTCGGCCGAGCGCCTGGCACTTGCCGCCGGCGCCACGGTCGTACGCTCGTTCAACCTCATCGGCGCCGGCCAGGCTCCGAGCTTCGCGCTGCCCTCCTTCGCGGCGCAGCTCGCGGCGATCGAACGCGGGGCGCCGCCGGTGCTCTCGGTCGGCAATCTCTCGGCGCGGCGCGACTTCCTGCACATCGAGGACGCCGTCGCGGCGCTCGTTCTCCTCGCGGAGAATCCGCAACCCGGAACGGTCCTCAACCTGGCGAGCGGCGTCGACCATTCGATTGCCGAGCTGCTCGAGCGGCTGATCGTTCTGTCGGGCCTCGAGGTGCGCTGCGCCGAGGACCCGGAGAAGCTGCGCCCGGTCGATGTGCCGCGCCTCTGCGGCGACGCCTCGCGCCTGCGGGCGCTCCGTTGGGAGCCGGAGCACGGCGTCGAAGCGGCGCTCGCTGAGCTTTTTTCCGAGGCGCGCGCGAACCGCGATCTCGCGTCGGCGCGGTCGGCCAGAGAGCCGGTGGCATGAAGATCCTGGTCACCGGCGCAACCGGGTTTCTCGGTCGGCGGACTGTAGCCGCCCTGGCGCCGCACCACGATCTGCGGCTCCTCGTGCGGCCGGGCGCGTCGCGGGAGCGCTTCCCGGCGGGCGTCGAGTTTGCCGCCGGAGACGTCACCGATCAGGCGAGTCTCGCGGCTGGCGCCGCCGGCTGCGACGCGATCCTGCACGCCGCGGCGCTAGTCAAGATCGATGCCCCCGCGGCCGAGTTCGATCGTGTCAACGTCGGCGGGCTGGAGAACGTCCTGGCGGCGGCCGCGGAGGCAAAGGTCGGGCGGCTGGTCTATGTCTCGAGTTTCATCGCCCTCGGGCCGAGCGAAGGGGCTCCGGGAGGCGAGCTCGACGAGCGGGCGGAGAGTGCACCCCGTTTCTGGATCAACGACTATCAACGCACGAAGACGCTCTCCGACAGGCGCGCACGGCGCGCCATCGCCGAGGGCGTGCCGCTCTCGGTGATCTACCCCGGGGTGATTTACGGTCCCGGCGAGCTCACCGAGGGCAACATCCTGGTGCGCCACCTTCTTGACCTGGCGCACGGTCGCCTGCCAGCGCTGATGGGCCGGCCGGAGCGGCGCTGGAACTACGTCTTCGTCGAAGATGTCGCCGCGGGAATCGTCACGACGCTCGAGCAGGGGTTCTCCGGCCGCCGCTACATGCTCGGCGGGGAGAACGTCACTCAGGAGGAGCTCTATCGGCTGGTCGCCGAAATCGGCGGAATTCGTGTGCCGCGCCTGCGTATGCCGGACTTCGTGGCGACGGCGAGCGGCGCGGCGATGAAGGCCTGGGCGCGCCGCACGGGCGGTGTGCCGCGACTCACCCCCGATCTCGTCGAGATCTATCGCCACGACTGGGCTTACGATTCTTCGACCGCGGTTGCCGCGCTCGGCTACCATCCGCGCAGCCTGCGCGCCGGTCTCGAGGCGACAATGGCCTGGCTCAAGCAGACCGGTGCATGGCCGGCCTGACCGCGGGCGAGCTCGGCCGCAAGGCCGTGCACATGGCGGTCGGCGGCTTCGCCTTCGCCGTGCGCCCGCTCGGAGCCCCGCTCGCCGCGCTGGCGGCGCTCACGGCAGTGCTCTTCAACGCCTTCCTGCTGCCGCGGATCGGCGGCCGCAAACTCTGGCGCGAAGGGGAGGCCCGCAGCGGCTTCGCCCTCGGCATCGTGCTCTATCCGATTGCCGTGCTGCTGCTGATCGTGATCTTCGCCCGCCACCTCGAAGTGGCGGCCGCAACCTGGGGCATCCTCGCCTTCGGCGACGGCATGGCCTCGGTCGTCGGCATGGCGATCGGCCGGCGCAAGCTGCCGTGGAATCCGGACAAGAGCTGGGCGGGATCGCTGGCGTTCATCCTCTTCGGCGGTCTCGCGGCGGCGATTCTCCTCCTGTGGAGCGCGCCGGGGCACTACAGCGCCGGCTTCGCCATCGGGATCGCTTTCGCGGCGGCGTTCTTCGCAGCTGCGCTCGAGTCCCAGCCGCTGGGACTCGACGACAACCTCGGTGTTCCGCTGGTCACCGGGATCATGCTCTTCTGCCTCACGCTTACCCAGGGTGCGTGGGGGGTCGTGGACGCGCCCGATTTTCGCCGGCGCTTCCTCGTTGGCCTCGCGGTGAACCTCGTCCTGGCGGTTGCCGCCTACGCGACGCGCGGCGTGGGGCGCTCTGGAGCGGCCGTCGGAACAATCCTCGGCACGACAATCTGGGCCTTCGCAGGTGGATCGGCCTTCGCGCTGCTTTTCGCCTTCTTCGTCCTCGGGACGGCGGCGACCAAGCTCGGCTACGCCCGCAAGGCGGCGGCCGGAATTGCGCAAGAGAAGGGCGGGCGACGCGGACCGGGTAACGCGCTGTCGAAGACCTCGATACCGGCGCTGGCGGCGGTCTTCGCCGCCACTACCGACTTCCCCGCGCTCTTCGCGCTTGCCCTTGCCGGCGCCTTTGCCACCGCCGCCTTCGACACCGTCTCTTCGGAGGTCGGCAAAGCCTACGGTCGGCGCACCTATCTCATCACGACCCTGCGCTCCGTGCCGCGCGGCACCGACGGCGCGGTCTCGCTCGAAGGCACGGCGTCGGGGATGGCGGCCGCGCTGCTCCTGGGTGCTCTCGGCGCCGCCCTCGGGCTCTATCCGGCCGCCGGGATCTTCGCCGTGGTGCTTGCGGCTTTCGTCGCCACGACTCTCGAGAGCGTCGTCGGCGCCACCCTCGAGAAGCGCGGCTTGCTCGACAACGAGTCAGTCAACTTCCTCAACAGCCTTGCCGGTGCCCTTCTCGCTGTAGCTGCCGGAGTCCTGCTCGTCTGAGAGCCAGGGGCGGCGCGCAACTCCGGGCCCTGCCGGCCGTAGACGAAGCAGGCGAGGAGAACAGGTGACCGCGGAGACGCACGCAGCGCGCTGGGACCGGGCGGCCCTCTGGGGACCGGCGCTCGCCGTGCTCGCGCTGCATGCGGTGTTCGCCACCACCTACGGCATCTTTCGTGACGAGCTCTACTACCTCGCCTGCGCGGCGCGTCTCGACTGGGGCTATGTCGACC
>JBDTQT010000189.1:0-7842 GCA_039932055.1 Thermoanaerobaculia bacterium | reverse complement strand
AAGGTGAGCTGGCCGTAGTCGCTGCGGCTGGCGATCGCCACCGTGCCGCTGTCCTGCTGTCCGCTGTAGATCCAGTAGGGGAATCGCTTGTCCGCCGCCAGACGGTAGAACTGCCCGGTCGGCTGGTTGTACCAGCTGCTCCACGAAGCGCCGCCGTTCAACGTCACCACCGCTCCCTGGTCGGCGCCGGTGATCATCCGCCGGCTGTCGGTCGGATCGATCCAGAGGATGTGGTAGTCGTCGCCACCCGGCGCCCCCTTGGCGATGGTGAAGGTCTTGCCCCCATCGGTCGACTTGCGCAGGCCGCGACCCATGGCCCAGAGAATGGCGGGATCGCGCGGATCGACGGCGAGGTTCGCCATGTAGCTGTTCGCCAGGCTGCCGTCGCCGTTCACCAGCGTCCAGGTCGCGCCGCCGTCGTTCGAAGCGAAGAGCCCCTTGCCCGAGACCGCCGCCCAGACCTTGAGGCCAGCGCTGCCCGGCGCCACTGCCAACGCGATCCGCCCGAGGTCGCCGGTGGGCCAGCCGGAGCTGCCGGCGGCCGTCCAACTGCGTCCGCCATCGACCGATCTGTAGACGCTGCTGCCGGGCCCCTCGGTCGGCTGGAAGTAGTCCATCCAGGGGTGGCGCCGCACCTGCCAGAGCGCTGCGTACAGCCGGTCCGGATGCGCCGGGTCGCCGGCGATCTCGACCGCGCCGGTGTCGGCGTCGCGATAGAGCACCCGCGTCCAGCTCTTGCCGCCGTCCTCCGTGCGGAAGAGGCCGCGCTCGCCGCCGGGACCGAAGAGGTGGCCGAGCGCCGCGACGACGGCGACATCGGCGTTCCGCGGATCGACCCAGATCTTGCCGATGTGGCGGCTGTCGGCGAGCCCCGCCGGTTGCCAGGAAACGCCGCCGTCAGTCGAGCGGAAGAGTCCCTCGCCGGAGACGACGTCCCAGCGCTGATGCACCTGCCCGGTGCCGATCCAGATGACTCTCGGATTGCTCGGAGCGATCGCCAGGGCGCCGATCGACGACGCCCGATCGCGCTCGAAAAGCGGGCGCCAGGTCGCGCCGGCGTCGGTCGTCTTCCAGACGCCGCCGTCGGCGCCGCCGAAGAAGAAGGTTGCGGAATCGCCCGGGATGCCGGCTGCGGCGGTCGCCCAACCGCCGCGGAACGGCCCGAGCAATCGCCAGCGCAGATCGCCGTAGTCGCTCGCGCTGACGGTGGACGCACTGGCGGAGACCATTCCCGGAAGAGCGATTGCGGCCGATAGAAGGAGGACCGCGAAGTACGAACGGCGCAGCGGCAGGGTCATGAATTCTCCGATCTCGAAGGCGGTATCTTATGGCTGTAGCGGCGCGGCGGAACAGCTTGGCGGCTCCCCGGCGCCTTGACAGAACAAACGCCTCGCCGGAGACTCTCTTCTTCCATGCCCGCTCATTCCCTTCGCGCGACCGCAGCCTCTCTCGCGTTCCTCTGCGCACTCCCGGCGCTCGCTGCTCCGAAGCTGCCGGAGCGCGCCGCCACCGTGGTCGCCTACGACATCTCGGTGCAGCTCGACCCCGAGAAGAAAGAGCTCAACGGCCGCGAGCACATCGTCTGGCGGAATCCCTCGACCGACCCGGCGGACGCCGTCTCCGACCTCTGGTTCCATCTCTACTGGAACGCCTTCCGCAACAATCGCAGCACCTTCTTCGTCGAGTCCGGCGGTCAACTCCGCCGCGACAAGGCAGAGACCGACGGCTGGGGCTGGACCGAGATCACCGCGGTGAAACTCGCGACCGGCGAGAATCTCCTGCCCTCGCTCACGTTCGAGCAACCGGACGATGACAACGCCGACGACCGCACCGTGGCACGCGTCCTTCTGCCCACTCCGGTGCCGCCGGGAGGCGAGATCGCGCTCGACATCGAGTTCCAAACCAAAGTGCCGAAGGTCTTCGCCCGCGCCGGCTACAAGGGCGATTTCTTCGCCGTCACGCAGTGGTTTCCGAAGCTCGGTGTCTACGAACCGGCGGGGCTGCGCGGACGCGAGCAGAGCGGCTGGAACTGCCACCAGTACCACGCCAACTCCGAGTACTACGCCGACTATGGCCGGTTCAAGGTGGAGATCACGGTGCCGAAGCGCTTCGTCGTCGGCGCCACCGGCCCCGAGACTGCGCGCCGCGAGAACGCCGATGGCACGACGACCTACGTCCACCAGCAGGCCGACGTCCACGACTTCGCCTGGACCGCCGACCCGCGCTTCCTCGAGTATCGCGAGACCTTCTCGGCCGACCGGGACGTGACGCCGCAGGAGTATGCAGCCACCGCGAAGCTCCTCGACCGCAGCCTCGAGGAGGTGAAGCTCCAGGATGTCGCCATCCGCCTCCTCCTGCAGCCAGGGCACGAACCGCAGAAAGACCGCCACTTCGCAGCGGCGAAGCTCGCCCTCAAGTGGTACGGCCTCTGGTACGGCGCCTATCCCTACGAGACCCTGACGCTGGTCGATCCGACCCCCGGCGCGGGCGGCGCCGCCGGCGTCGAATACCCGACGCTCTTCTTCTGCGGCACCAACTACCTCTACAACTTCTGGCCCGGCAAAGGCCTCCTGCACGAGGCCGAGATCGTCACCGTGCACGAGTTCGGCCACCAGTTCTGGTACGGCCTCGTCGGCAGCAACGAGTTCGAGGAGGCCTGGCTCGATGAGGGCTTCACCACCTACTCGACCGCCAAGGTCCTGGAGATCGGTTACGGGCGTGACAATTCGATCGTCGACTTCCTCGGCCTCGAGCTCGGCGCCGTCGAGTCTGACCGGATGCAGAACAGCCTCGAGTCGCGGCGCTACGACAAGATCGCCACCTCCGCCTGGCAGTTCTCGCGCAACCAGTACGGCTACAACGCCTATGCCCGACCTGCATTGATGCTCGAGACGCTCGAGGGGATGCTCGGCACCGAGACCATGGCGCGCGTCATGCGGACGTACCACGAGCGCTTCCGCTTCGGCCATCCGCGCGGCGCCGACTTCTTCGCCGTCGCCGAGGAGGTCTCGGGGCAGCAGCTGGACAGCTTCTTCGCCCAGACGGTCGACAGCCCCGGCGTTCTCGATCCGGCGATCCTCGACCTCACGAGCGAACCGGCGCCGCAGGCTCGGGGCAAGGTCATGGTCGACGGCGCTGAGGTCGAGATCGACGAGAAGCGGGCCGCCGAGCTCGAAGGCGAAGCCGACGACAGCGAGAGCCGCAACTACCGCAGCATCCTGCAGCTGCGCCAGCGTGGCGAAATGATCCTGCCGGTCGAGGTCGAGCTCCTCTTCGAAGGCAAGGAGCCCGAGCGCCGCCTGTGGGACGACGGCCAGCGCTGGGCGAAGTGGGAGTTCGAACGCCCGGAGAAGCTCCTCGAAGTGCGCCTCGATCCCGACGGCAAGCTGGCGCTCGACGCCGACCGGCTGAACAACACGCGGCGTATCGAGCCCGATCCGGCGGCGGCGCGCAAGCTGGCGACCGGCTTCCTCTTCTGGCTGCAGCAGGGCATGGCCCTGCTGGGAATGTGAGCGGCATGAACACCCTGACCGAAGCCCGCCGCGCCCTGCGCCGCACCTGGCGGACGCCACGCCTCGTCCTGCTGCTCTGGAGCGCCCACCTGGTGATCGCCGGCATCGCGTTCTATCCGGTGCTACGCCACCTCGACGCCGCGCTGGCCAACGCGCCCGCCGGCGACGAGTTCCTCCGCCGTTTCTCGCTGCCGCTGCTCTCGGACCTGATGCGCGCCGGCGGCGGATGGTTCCAGGGTCTGGGCCCGCTGCTTCTCCTGGTCGCCGTCCTGACGATTCTCTGGAACCCCCTGGCCGCGGGCGGCGCGCTCGAGAGCCTGCTCTCCGGCGACCCGTCGCGCCTGGCGCACCGTTTCGGCCGCGGCGCCGGCCGCTTCTTCGGCCGCTTCGTGCGCATGGGCCTCGCGGCGGTGCCGGCGGCACTGCTCGTGGCGGGGATCCTCGCCGGACCGATCTTCGGCGTGCGCGCCAGCCTCGACGATACGGCGGAAGGGGCGAAGTTCTGGCTCGGTCTCGCCGGCATCCTGGTGGCGCTGTTCGCCATCCTGCTGGTCCAGCTCGCCCTCGACCTTGCCCGCATCCGCGTGGCGCGCGACGACGTCCGCAAGGGCGTCAGGGTCTTCCGCGCCACCCTGCGCGCCGTGCTGCGCCGCCCTTGGCAGGTGCTCGCGATCTGGCTGCCGCTGGCGCTCGTCTTCGTTGCTATCTCGGCGCTCTACCTGGGCTTCCGCGGACTCCTGCCACCGAGTGGCGGAGTGATCCTCTTCGCCCTCGTTCTCGCCCAGCAACTGGTCATGATCGCCCGCGCCGGCCTGC
The DNA here is from genome assembly GCA_039932055.1 of Thermoanaerobaculia bacterium. Taxonomy (GTDB): domain Bacteria; phylum Acidobacteriota; class Thermoanaerobaculia; order Multivoradales; family JAGPDF01; genus JAGPDF01. The sequence goes on along the minus strand of JBDTQT010000189.1, from coordinate 3,514 downwards.
GCGTCGCCCTGTGGTCCGGCGAGATCGCCCTCGCCGACCGCAAGTGGCCCGCAGCGCCCCTCGCCTCCCGCCTTGCCGCCGGCGCGCGAACGTAAGCGTCTCCACCGCCTTCACATCGAGGCGCGCGAAATCCCTGGGCTGGAAGCGCAACGGCTGCTCTTAGCAGGTTGACATTGAGCATACAAACTGCTCATATGAGCATTTATGAAGCTCAATGAATCGAGTCCGTTCGGTGGCAGGACGCGGACGCGTGTGCTGGTCGCACTGAGCCTCCTTGAGACCAGTTTCCCGCGCGAGCTTGCGCGCCTGCTCGAAGCGCCGGTGTCTGGAGTTCGCCAGGCACTCGCGAGCCTCGAGCGCGACGGACTGGTGGCCGGGCGACTCGTCGGAAAGACGCGCCTCGTACAGCTCGATCCGGGATATTTCGCTCGCAGGGAACTCGGGACGTATCTCGCTCGACTCTCGGAAGGAGATTCGGAGCTGAGCACCGCGGCAGGTCGGCTGCGACGCCGCCCCAGGATGGCAGGAAAGCCGCTTTGAGGATCGGTGCGCAGAGCACTCTCGAAGAGGTGGCCATCGCGGTGGGCCACACCCTCGCCGAAAGCGGAATCCGGGCCGTTCTCACCGGTGGCGCTTGCGCCGGGATCCACTCGGGCGGGGTCTACTCCTCGCAGGATGTGGACTTCGTGCTCGAAGGGCGCGTCACACCTTCGAGCCTCGATACCGCGATGGCGACTCTCGGGTTCTCACGCAAGGCCAATCGATACGTTCATACCGAGTCGCCTTTCTGGGTCGAGTTTCCCCGCGGGCCGCTCGCGGTGGACGCGGATCTCGACGTGAGCCCGGTCTCGATCCGGGTAGCAAATCTCGCGACTCTGGCGCTTTCGCCAACGGATTCATGCCGTGATCGCCTCGCCGCTTTCTACCATTGGTCTGATCGCCAGAGTCTCGCCGTCGCCATCGAGATCGCCTTGCGCAACGACGTGGATCTGGCGCGAATCCGACGTTGGAGCCTCAGCGAAGGACATGCCGCGCGCTGCAAGCAGTTCGAACGGGAGCTGGATCGTCGGAAACGCGGCGGCTAGACAGAGGCGGCACCGCGAGAACGCCGGCTCGGCAAAGGTCGACGAGCCTAGCTCTCCTCTTCCGCGCGGATGGGGAAGAGCTCGCTCTGACGGCGGTCGTGGGTGGAGATCGGCACGCGGTAGTCGCCGCTCCAGCAGGCGGTGCAGTAGCTCGCCTTGGCGCCGCCCATGCAGCCGACCAGGCCTTCGAGAGAGAGGTAGCCGAGCGAGTCGGCTTCGACGAACTCGCGAATCTCCTCGATCGACTTCTGCGCCGCGATGAGCTCGCTGCGGCTGGGGGTGTCGATGCCGTAGTAGCACGGCCAGCGAGTGGGCGGCGACGAGATGCGCAGGTGGACCTCGGCCGCTCCGGCCTCGCGCATCATGCGCACGATCTTGCGCGAGGTCGTGCCGCGCACGATCGAGTCGTCGATCAGCACCACGCGCTGGCCGGCGATGATGCCGCGCACCGGGTTGAGCTTCACCTTGACGCCGAAGTTGCGGATCGACTGCTTGGGCTCGATGAACGTCCGGCCGACGTAGTGGTTGCGCGTCATGCCGAGCTCGAACGGCAGCCCCGACTCACGGCTGTAGCCCAACGCCGCGTAGAGACCGCTGTCGGGCACCGGCACGACGATGTCGGCGACGGCCGGCGCCTCGCGAGCAAGTTGACCGCCGAGGCGGCGGCGGATCTCGGCCACCGAGTCGCCGAAGACCACGCTGTCAGGGCGGGCGAAGTAGACATGCTCGAACAGGCAGCGCGAGGGCGCGGCCTTCTGCGTCAGGCGGAACGATTCGAGCCGGCCGTGCCGCGCCACGGCGACCTCCCCCGGCTCGAGCTCGCGCAGCTTCCGCGCCCCCAGGAGATCGAAGGCGCACGATTCCGAGGCGAAGCAGTAGAAGCCGTTCGACTCGGCGATCGCCAGCGGCCGGAAGCCGTGCGGATCGCGCGCCGCGATCAGGCAACTATCGGTGATGACGAGCAGCGAGTAGGCGCCTTCGACCTCCGCCAGCGCCACCATCAGCGACTCGACGACGTCGGCGCGCGGATTGCGCGCCATGAGATGCAGAATGACCTCGGTGTCGCTGGTCGTCTGGAAGATCGAGCCGGCGGATTCGAGCTGCTCGCGGATCGCCGAGGCGTTGGTGAGATTGCCGTTGTGGACGATGCCGACCGGCCCCATCGAGGTCTTGACGACGATCGGCTGGGCATTGGCGACCACCGACGAGCCGGCCGTCGAGTAGCGCGTGTGTCCCATCGCGCGACGCCCGGGCAGGCGGGCGAGGACCTTGTCGGGAAAGATATCGGCGACGTGACCCATGCCGCGCTCGACGTGCAGGCGTTCGCCGTCCCAGGCGCAGATACCAGAGCTTTCCTGCCCACGGTGCTGCAGAGCGTAGAGGCCGAGGTAGGCGAGATTCGCCGCGTCGTCCGCGTTGTCGATGCCGAAGATGCCGCACATGGTTCGTTCGCCCCCGCTTCCCTTGCCGATTCTAGAGTCCGAGAGCCTTCGGCAGCGCCGTCGACCAGATTTCATGCAGCCGGGCCACCGGCGAGGAGAGCGTCGCGCCGTCGGCCGTGATGACCAGCTCACTCCCGCCCACCTCGCCGACATCGACCGCCGGCACGCCGTTTTCCTCGGCCAGACGCATCAGGCGTTCGAGCCGCGCCGGAGCGACCGCGACCAGCGCCCGCCCCTGCGTCTCCGAGAAGAGAGCGAGTGGCGCGAGATCGACCGTGATGCGCGCCCCGAGGCCGGCGGCGCCCGAGGCTTCGCCGGCGAAACCTCCGATGCACGATTCGGCGAGCGCCAGCGCCAGCCCGCCCTCCGAGAGATCGTGCGCGGTGTGCACGGCGCTGCCGGCGATCGCCTGCCGCAGCAGCCGCGCGAGGCGCGCCTCGGCGTCGAGATCGACCGCCGGCGGCATCCCCTGCTCGATGCCGTGCAGGAGCCGCAGGTAGACCGAGCCGCCGAACTCGGAACGGTCCTTGCCGAGGAGCACGATGCGGTCGCCGGCCTTGCGGAAGTGCGCCACCGGCATCTCGCCCAGGTTGTCGATCACGCCGACCATCGCCACCGTCGGCGTCGGCGGGATCGAGCGCCCTTCGGTCTCGTTGTAGAGCGAGACGTTGCCCGAGATGACCGGCACCGCGAAGGCACGGCAGGCCTCGGAGATGCCGCGCACCGCCTCGCGGAACTGCCAGAGGATCTCCGGATTCTCCGGGTTGCCGAAATTCAGGCAGTCGGTGACTCCGACCGGCTCGGCGCCGACGCAGGCGAGGTTGCGCACGGCCTCGGCCACCGCCTGCATACCGCCGCGCCGTGGATCGAGCCCGCAGTAGACCGGATTGACGTCCGAGGTCATGGCGAGCCCGGAGGGGGTCCCCTTGAGCCGCAGCACCGCCGCATCGCCGCCCGGTCCGATCACCGTGTTGGTGCGCACGGTGT
>JBDTQT010000188.1:0-7844 GCA_039932055.1 Thermoanaerobaculia bacterium | reverse complement strand
CAGGCGCGCACCATCCGCATTCCGGTGCACATGATCGAGACCATCAACAAGCTCACCCGCACCTCGCGTTCGCTGGTGCAGGAACTCGGCCGCGAGCCTTCGGCCGAGGAGATCGGCCAGCGCATGGATCTGCCGGCCTACAAGGTGCGCAAGATCATGAAGATTGCGCAGGAGCCGATCTCTCTCGAAACGCCGATCGGTGAAGAGGAAGATTCGCATCTAGGCGATTTCATCGAGGACAAGACGGCGGTCTCGCCGATCGACTCGGTGATCTCGACCTCGCGCCGCGAAGAGGTGCAGCGCGTCATGAAGACCCTGACGCCGCGCGAGGAAGAGGTTCTCGCCAAGCGTTTCGGACTCGCCGACGGCACCGAGCACACCCTCGAAGAGGTCGGCCGGATCCACAACGTCACCCGCGAGCGCATCCGCCAGATCGAATCGAAGGCGCTGCGCAAGCTCCGCCATCCGTCGCGCGCCGGCAAGTTGAAGCCGTTCCTCGACACGGGGCTGTAGAGCGTTCCGCGCTCGCTCGAGTTGACTTAAACCGGCGGTTTTCCTAGCATTATCGGCTCGCACCCGTGATGAAGGCCGGTGTGGACCGCAACATTCCTGGGTAGCTCAGCGGTAGAGCAATCGGCTGTTAACCGATTGGTCGGGGGTTCAAATCCCTCCCCAGGAGCCATCTTTCCCCTTCCCTTTCCGTCATGTCCGCTTCACAGATGACCTACGCCGAGTTCGAGCCCGCGCGGGAGCTCGAGCCCTACGTGGCGAGCTTCTGGTCGTTCGCGGTGGACCGCGAGGCCGGGCCGGTCGAGCACTGGGTGCCGCCGGACGGTTGCGTCAGCCTCGCTTTCCGCCGCGGCAGTTCGACGGCGGTCGTGGTCGGCCCGTGGACCGTGCCGCTCACGCCTGCGGTCGTCGCCGGCGACGCCTTCTTCGGTGTCCGTTTCTGGCCCGGTACGGCGGCGGCGTTGCTGCCCATCGAACCGATGAACCTCAAGGACAGGGTGGTTTCGGCGCTCGAGATCCCAGGGCTTGCGTGGAGCGCGGCGCTCGCTGCCGAGATCTGGAAGCGGCCCGACGGGAAGCTCGATGCGAGTGTGGCCGCCCGAGCGCTGGCCGTGCTCCTCCCGCGAGCCCGCCCGCTCGACGTCTCGATCGTCGCGGCCGCACGACGGATCATGGCGACGGGCGGCGAAATATCGATCGCCCAGTTGGCGGTGGATGCAGCGTTTTCGCCGCGCCAGTTCCGCCGGCGCTTCACCGCTGCGGTCGGGGTCTCGCCCAAAGAGCTCGCGCGCATCTGGCGCCTGCGCCGCTGTGCCCTCGCCGCGCTCGACCCGGCGAGCCCGGAAGCTGCGCGCTGGGCCGACCTTGCCGCGGCGCACGGTTTCGCCGATCAGGCGCACCTGGTGCGCGAGTTCCGCCACCTGCTGGGCCTGCCGCCGACCGCCTTCGCCCGCCAGTTCGCGCGCATCGCTCACCGCGATCTGCAGCCGACCTAGGTAGAGAGCGAGCTTCCTGCCTCGCCAGGGACACTCCGGCACTCGAGGACCTTGCGGCAGTTGAGGCGCCTTCGGTGGAGGGGCACTCCGGCACTCGGGATCCAAAGCGGGCTCCTATTTGAAGCGTGGTCGCCCACTTTGGATCCCGAGCGCCGGAGCGCCCCTTGTGGAACGGGAACGACAACCTCGATGCTTCACCGCGGTGCCCGGGCGATCGACCTGCAGTGCCAGGCAGTCGGCCTCAGTTCCGCGGCCGATTCGTTCAAGACGCGGGCGCGAACACCCCTTAGAGTCAGGCCAACTCAAGGAGAAACGCCATGTTTGTCACCCGAGCGGCTTGCCACTTCGCGCTCATCGCCATTGCGACTCTCGCTGCGAGCGCTCCGGTCTGCGCGCAGGCGGCTCCCGCCGTCGCGTCGCCCGCTGCCCCACCAGCGGAGCCCGCCTCGCCGGCAGGACGGCCGCCGGCGCCCGATGTGGCGAAGCTGCGCGCGGCGATGCAGCCGTTCCTGCCGGCGGTGGGCAAGTGGCGTGGCGAGGGCTGGACGCAGATGGGACCCGGCGAGCCGCAGCGCGCGGTGAGCGAGGAGACGGTCGAGATGCGGCTCGACGGGCTGGTCCTCGTGGTCGAAGGGCTGCACCACGCCAAGCTCGCGGATGGCACGGCCGGCAGGGTGGTGCATCACGCGCTCGCCATCGTTTCGGCCGACTCGACCGACTCGACCGGTGGCTATCGCTTCTCGACCTTCCTCGCCGACGGCCGCGCCGCCGATGCGCGCGGCAACTGGGAGAACGGCAAGTTCGTCTGGGCGCCGCCGGCCCCTCCCGGGCGCCAGATCCGCTATGTCATCGACTGGACGGTCGCCGACCGCTGGAGCGAGATCGGCGAGATGTCGACCGACGGCACGACCTGGACGAAGTTCTTCGAGATGAACCTCGTTCGCGCCGCGCCATAGGTCGGGTGCCAGGGAGCGGTGATGGATCTGCGCTAGCCTCGCCGGCGCGATGACCGACTTGCGCCTGCTGCTCGGACAGACCGACATCTATCTCATCGATCAGCTGCTGCGGCGGCGGATTGCACCCGGGATGCGCGTCTTCGACGCCGGCTGTGGCGGGGGCCGCAACCTCGTCTACTTTCTGCGCGCGGGCTACGACGTCGCGGGCGTCGACGGCGAGGCGTCAGCGGTCGGCGCGGTGCGCAGGCTGGCTGCGGAGTTGGCGCCGAAGCTCCCCACGGACAACTTCCGCTGCGAACCGATCGAGAGCCACAGCTTCCCGCGCCCCTGTGCGGAGGTCGTGATCAGCAGCGCCGTGCTGCATTTCGCCCGCGATCCGGACCATTTCCGCGCCATGCTCGAGGCGACCTGGGCCGGGCTCGCGCCCGGCGGAGTGTTCTTCTGTCGGCTGGCGTCGAGTATCGGGATGGAGGGGCGGTTTCGGCCCCTGGGCGATGGCCGTTTCGCGCTGCCGGACGGTAGTGAGCGCTACCTGGTGAACGCCGAGACGCTGCGGTCACTCACCGCCCGGCTCGGCGGCGAGCTCCTCGATCCGCTCAAGACCACCGTCGTCCAGGACCAGCGCGCGATGACCACCTGGGTGCTGCGCAAGTGATGCGCAAACTCCTCCCGGCGCGGCGAGCAGCAGCCCCGCGCACATGCGTGGTTTAGCGGTCCCTGGAGCGCTCGACCGTCGAGTCCCAGACCTCGCCAGTGGACAGGAGTCCGCGGACGAGGACGATCGTCGGGCCGTGGCCGGGCACCCTGACATCGAAGGCGGGGTGAGTGGACTGTGCGCCAGCGGCCTCCGAAAGGGTGAGCGCCAGGGCGAGAGCCGGTTCTTCTGCAATCCGGCACGGACTCTGCAGCACCTTTGGGCAATGAGTTCTCGACTCGCGACCGTCGCCAGCGTGCGGTTACTCGCCCTCTGTGGCTTCGCGGCGGCGCTACCCCTCCTGGGCCAGCCGGCTCCCACGCCGAACAGCTTCGGCGAAGAAATCGACATCCGCACCGGCTTCGTTCGGGTGACCCTTCCGGGCGGCGTCTCGGCGCCGCGGGCGGAGGAGTTCGAGGTGCTCTGGAAGCGCCAACCACAGCGCGTCCTGCGGGTGGTCGGTGGCGCCACCGATCCGCTCGAGGTCGGCATCGCGGTCGATCGCTCGGCCAGCATGCACGACGTGTTCGAACCGATGCGCCATGCGGCCCTGGAGATCGTTGAACGGGGCCTTTCGGAGAACGACCGCCTCTTCGTGGTCGGCTTCACCGACGAAGCCCACCTGCTAGCCGAAGGGCGCGGCGTGGCGCTGCGCGTGCTCACGGCCTTGCCGGCGAGCCCGGACCTCGTCAGTCGCCCGACGGCATTCTTCGAATCCCTGACGCGCACGCTCCAGCTATTCGAAAATGCCGAGGAGCGTGCGGCGCTCATCGTCGTTTCCGACGGCTGCGACACCTCAGATGGGATCGCGAGCGCGACCTCGGTGGCGCGACGCGCGCGTGACCTCGCCATTCCGATCTTCCTGCTCATGCCCGACCGGAATGACTGCCGGAACACCGTCTGCACTTCCGGCGCCGACGGCCGGTGGACCTGCTCATCGGCCGACTCGCCCAGCCTGGAACGTCGGCTCTCCTCGGAGGGCTCCACGGTGAGCGTCGAGTCGATGTCTATCTCGGAGAGTACGGCCGCTTCCCCTTCGACTTCGGAGCGCAACCGTTTCTCCGCGTTGATCGGCAAGGCCGGCGGCGGACATTTCGTCGTCGACGATCCCAAGCAATGGAAGGTTGCCCTGAGCCGAATCTTCGAGCAGCTGGGAAGGCAGTGGACCGTCGTCTTCGAACCGACCTCGGACGACGTGAAGAGCGAAGAGATCCGGATCTACTGGCGGGCGGACGGCCGCCGCCACCGTCTGCGCTGAGGCGCGGCGTTCGGCCACTCGGCCCGGTGCGCGCTCTCAGTGCCCGCCGGCGAGACCGATTCCGGGTCCCAGGACGGCGATGAAGACGGTGGCCGTGAGGAGTCCGGCGACCAGCCAGGGCCAGCTCCGGGCGATGCCGAGCGCCGGTGCGCCGGCTGGAGGGAAGCGCTCGCGGTTGCGCAGCAGCTGGGTCATCCAGGCGAGCGCCGAGGCGCCGCCGAACGAGGCCGCGGCGGCGGAGATCAGCACCAGCATCGGGCTCTCGGGATTGAACATCCCGGCGGTGACGTAAAGGACGCCACCGGCGAGATAGGCCGGCAGTGTGAGGCGCTGCGCCCGCGCGAGGCGCGGGGGTTCCGCCGCGCCGAGGAAGCGCTCCATCCCACGCAGCGCGATCGGCACGGCGACGAACATGTAGCTGGCGGTGCCGACGACGGCGAGGGCGATGCGCCAGAGAACGTAGTGCGGCGACCCGGCGACCACGGACTGCCAGTCGCCGATGCCGCCGATCCCCGAGAACATCCAGTAGCCGAACGCCTGCATCAGATTCAGGCTCAGGAAGAGCCAGAGGAAGTAGCGGCCGGAGGCAGCGCGCACTACACCCGCTGCCAGAACCAGTGCGGTGAGTCCGGCGAAAGCCAGGTTCACCAGCGTCCCGCCGGCCGAGATCCAGCGGCTGGCGGCATCCGTGACGCCCTCCCGGCCGCAGTCGAAATAGACCGCGTTCAGCACCCGCGGCTCGCCGCCGACGGCGACGCACATGCCGCCGTGCCCAAGGCCCTCGTGCGCGACGTTGGTCAGCGCGAACGCCACCAGTGCGATGGCGATCAGGGTTGGCAGGTGGAGAGCGGCGGCGGACGGTTGCGTGGCGGCCTGCTCGGACATGGCTCCTCCGGTCGGGTTTGCGGGAGTCTACGCGCATGGCCGCTAGGCCGAAGAAAACTGTTGACATCCGGTCCGTCATGCATGATTATGCGCATCTTCTGGTAACGACGATGCCGACCGATATCGAACAGAGAGACCGCCGCCGCCGCGCCATTGTGGATCTGGTGCGCCGTTCGCGCATCGCCAGCCAGGAGGAGCTGCGGGCGAAGCTCGCGGCGAAGGGCTTCGAGGCGACGCAGCCGTCGGTGTCGCGCGACCTGCGCGATCTCGGTGTCGGCAAGGCCGGCGGGCGCTACGTCCTCGCCGACGAGCTCGGCCCGGAGACCCGCGACGCGCTCGACGAGGTGGTGCACTTCGTGCGCGACGTGCGGCCGGCCGGCCCCTATTTGGCGGTGATCTCGACGACGGTGGGCGCGGCGCAGACGGTGGCCATCGCGCTCGATCATGCGGGCTTCCCCGAGCTCGCGGGCACCGTCGCCGGCGACGACACGATTTTCGCTGCAACGGCCACCGCGGCGCTGCAGCGCCGTTTCCTGGAACGGCTGCGCCCGCTGCTTTCCGCTGCCTCCGGCCCTCTCGGCCGACGCACGGCCTGATTCCAGGCCGAGCTTCCGAACCTCATTCGAACCTGCGGAGATACGTGACGATGAAGCCCATTGTGTTGGCATTTTCCGGCGGTCTGGACACCAGCTGGGCGATTCCCTACCTCGCCGAGACGACCGGTCGCCCGGTAGCGACGGTCACGGTCGATACCGGCGGCTTCGATCCCGCGGCCCGTCTGGAGCTCGCGTCGCGCGCCGCGCGGCTGGGTGCCGTCGACCATCGGCTGCTTGACGCTCGGGCGGAGTACTTCGAGCGCGTGCTGCGCTTCCTGATCTTCGGCAACGTCCGCCGCGGCGGCACCTATCCGCTCTCGGTCGGCGCCGAGCGGAGCATCCAGGCGCGCGGCGTCGCGCTCGCCGCGCGGGAGCTCGGCAGCGGCATTGTCGCGCACGGTTCGACGGCGGCGGGCAACGACCAGGTGCGCTTCGAGGTCGCGCTGCGCACGCTCGAGCCCTCTTTCGAAATCCTCGCGCCGGTGCGTGACTCGCTGGTTTCGCGCCCGGCGCAGGTCGCGTTCCTCGCGGAGCGCGGCCTGCCAGTGCCGGCGCACGGCGCCGCCTACTCCGTCAACCGCGGCCTGTGGGGGACGACCATCGGCGGCAGCGAGACCAAGGCGAGCGCGCTGCCGCTGCCCGAAGCCGCCTGGGTGGCGACGCGCGGAGCCTTCGATCACCCACTCGCGCCGGCGCGGCACAGACTGTCCTTCGAGCAGGGGGTGCCGGTCGCCCTCGACGGCGAAGCACTTTCGCCGGTGGCGTTGATCGAGCGTGTGGAGGCGGCGGCGGCCTCGTTCGGCATCGGCCGCGGGATCCATCTCGGCGAGACCATCCTCGGCATCAAGGGGCGGGTCGCCTTCGAGGCGCCGGCGGCGGAGGTCATCCTCTCGGCCCATCGCGAGCTCGAGAAGCTCGTGCTCACCGGCCGGCAGCTGCGCATCAAGGAGGGCCTCGCCGCGCAGTACGGCGACCTCGTGCACGAGGGCCAGCACCTCGAGCCGGTGTGCCGCGACCTCGAGGCGTTCCTGCTCTCGTCGCAGGCGCGGGTGAGCGGCGACGTGCATCTTCTTCTGCGTCCCGGGGTGCTCTTCGTTGAGGGGGTCGAGTCGCGCTATTCGCTCCTCGCCGCATCGCGCGGGGCCTATGGCGAGGCGGCGGGAGAGTGGAGCGCCACCGACGCGCGCGGCTTCGCCCGCCTCGTGGCGCTTCCCGGCGAGCTGCACGCCCGGGCTGGAGAGGCGAATCGGAGCGCGCAGAAGGTGCAGCAGAACGCAGCCGAGAAGGGAGTACCGGCATGAAGACCATCGTCCTCGACAAGATCGCCTCGGTCACCAAGAGCGTCGGCTTGAAGCGCGAAGTCCGCCTGACACCGACGATTCCGTGCGAGGAGGGGATTGTCGTCGCGGTGCGGGTGCTCACCGACAAGAGCACCTACAACCAGATCGAGCTGCCCTCGGGACGCATGGCGCAGCTCAAGCGCGGCGACATCCTCGCCGGCTGCCTCGGTCACCGCCACGCGCTCTTCGGCTACTCGGGGAAGCTGCCGCAGCGGCTGGCGCCCGGCGACGTCGTCCAGCTGCTCAATCTCGGCGGCGTGCTGGGAATCTGCGATTCGGTCAATCCGGACCTGGGCAGGCCGTTCGACTGCGAGGTGCTCGGCGCGGTCCTCACCTTCCCCGTACTCGGTGAGCGGATCGGGCGTCCGGCCCGGATCGGCGGCGAGCCGCTGCCGGCAAAGCCGCTTCTCGACCTCCAGGGGATTCCGGTTATCGCGATGGTCGGCAGCTGCATGAACTGCGGCAAGACGGCGGCCGCCTGCGCCCTGGTGCGCGAGTTCGCCCACCAGGGCCTGCGCGTCGACGGCTTGAAAGCGACCGGCGTCTCGCTGCGTCGCGACATCCTGGCGCTCGAGGACGCCGGCGCGCGCGCCACGGCGATCTTCACCGA
>JBDTQT010000187.1:0-7944 GCA_039932055.1 Thermoanaerobaculia bacterium | reverse complement strand
GCATGCCCTCTTCGTTCTTCGAGCCGCGAGGGATGGCGAGGATGTGGTCGAAGTGGCGCCAGAGGAGGGTCGGTTCGAGCGCGCTGACGAAGGTCGCGGAGAAGTTGTCGGTGGGAGTCATGCGACCATTCTAGGCCCAGTCCGGGGGTTCGGCTGCAGGCTCGCGCTGCGCGTGAACCACTCGGCAATCCCAGGCGGGACGTCGGAGGTGGGGGCACTCCGGCACTCGGAGATTCGAGCTTGGAATCGCTGGTGGGGGCACTCCGGCACTCGGGAATCCAGGGTTGGCTCCTATTGAAGCTGGTCGCCCACCCTGGATTCCCGAGCGCCGGAGCGCCCCTGGCAACATCTGCGGTTTCTCTCGGGCATGTACCGACGAGGGGTGGCCGGACCGAGGGCTCCCATGGGCGCGGAGCGTTTCTGCAGCGAGCACCCCTGGGAGACGGGCCGGACAGGACCCCGAGCACGGGCCCGCGCGCTCCTAGAAGCCGCGAAGAACCAAACGCCTTCCGGTAAGCTGCAATGTCACTTTCGCAACCGGAGACCCCATGCCTACGAACGCCCCGATGGAGCAGAACTTCGCCAACCACACCCAGAACCTGCCGCCGCTCTACATGGCGGCGTTCCTTGTCCTCGCCGCGAACCTGCTCTGGTCGCTGTGGACCCTGATCCGCTTCCCCACGTTCACCACCGCGCTCGCCGTCCTGACGGCCTTCGCCATCCTCGTGGTCGGCCTCTACGCCCGCACCAACGCCCAGATCGTCCAGAATCGTCTGATCCGCCTCGAAGAGCGCCTGCGCCTCGCCAACATCCTCCCGGCCGACCTCAAGGCGCGGATCGGCGAACTGTCGACCGGCCAGCTGATCGCGCTGCGCTTCGCCAGCGACGGCGAAGTGACCGAGCTGGTGCGCGAAGTCCTCGCCGGCGACATCCAGGACAAGAAGGTGATCAAGGCCAAGATCAGGAGCTGGCGCGCCGACTTCCTGCGCGTCTGAAGCGGGCCTCAGGAGGGCGGCGGCGCGTTCGCTGGCGGCAGTGGCGGCGGCAGCGCCTTCGGCCAGAGGAGCCAGAGGCGGCCCGTCTGCTTCATCCGGCCGGCGATCGCCTCGGCTTCGGCGCCGGCGCCCCAGAACAGGTCGCCGCGCACGGGACCCTTGATCGCGCCACCGCGGTCCTGCGGCACGACCAGACGACGCAGGGGCGTCTCGCCCTGGCGCCCGAGCTCGGGTCGCGCCGGCAAGGTCGCCTCGAGCCACAGCGGCAGGCCGAAAGGCAGGAACTTCGTGTCCACCGCGAGCGAGCGCCCCGGCGTGAGCTCGATGCCGGCGGCGCCGACCGGCGCGCCCGGCAGCACGCGAAAGAAGACGTACGAGCGGTTGGCGCGCATCACCTCGTCGGCCTCTTCCGGGTGCGTGCGCAGCCAGTGGCGGATCGTCTGCAGCGACACCTCTTCACGCGTGAGCTCGCGGCGTTCGATGAGGACCCTGCCGATCGCCGTGTAGTCGTGGCCGTTCTGCCCGGCGTAGCCGATGCGGACGATCGTCCCGTCGGGCAGGACGACGCGACCCGAACCCTGCACCTGCAGGAAGAAGAGCGCCACCGGGTCCTCCACCCAGAGCATCTCGAGCCCGCGGCCCGAGAGGGCGCCGCGCTCGATCTCGGCGCGGTCCCAGTAAGGGCGGAAAGTGCCGCCGCGCATCATGCCGGTGATCTTCCTGCCGGCGAGGTCGTGCTTGAAGTCGCCAAGGTCGACAACCAACTGGTCGCGCGGCGCGAGGTAGATCGGATGGACGAAGGGCGGCTTCTTCTTCCGCGCACCCTTGAGCTCGGGTTCGTAGTAGCCGGTGAACAGGCCGTCGCGCTCGCCGTGGTTGGTGATTTGCCAGGGCGAGAAGTTCTCCTCCAGAAAGCGGCGCATCGCCCCGTCGTCTCCCGGCGGCAGCGCCGAGGCGCTTCGGCAGAGGCTTCGCCAAAGGTCGGCACCGTGCGCCAACAGGGGACCCAGGGCTCCTCCGGAGTCCTCCCTGGGGGTTCCGATACACGATCCGACGAATGCCGGAAGCGCTTGGGAGAGCGGGTCTGCCCCCCAGCCGGAGAGATCGGCGAAGGACGACTGCGCCAGGGCAAGGCGATCCTCGGGCGGCGGGACGACCTCGGCCAGCGGCGCCGCGCGAACGGCAATCGCTGTCGGCGAAGCGCGCAGTTGGGCAAGAGCCCAGATTGTCAAGGCGAGACTGCCGAGGGCGCATACGCTGGCGGCGACGGCGAGCCGCCGCCAGAACAGCTCGGAGTGACCCGGCGCTCGCGACGGCCCGTTGGAAGAAAACCGGAAAGGCAACTAGAGCTTGAACACCATCAACGTCATGTCGTGCTGATTGCCGTCCGGGTCGGTGCCGTAGCCAGGCACGTCGTAGGAGCGGAAGCCGAGCTCGGCGAGCACCCGGATGGCGTCGGACTCGAGGTCGGTGATCAGCATGGTGTTGAGGTGCCTCAATCCCAGCCCCCGCGCAGTATCGATGAAGTGGTTGATCAGCAGCGATCCCAGACCGACGCCGCGGAACTCGGGGTCGATCGTCCACTTGACCCGACCGGAGAGCCTGAGCGGCCCATGGGGGCGGCGGTGGAGCGTCGCGTCGGCGACGATCCGCTTGCCGTCCAGGGCGAGGAGCGGCATGACTTTCTCGTAGTCGAGCTCGACGCCCCAGCGCTCGACGACCGCACGATCGTCGATGCGGTGCCAGGCAAACCGCCGGTTCTCCTCCGGCAGGCGCTGGAAGAACTCGTAGAGCGCGCCGACGTCGCGCTTGGCGAACGGGCGCAGCATGACGCCTCGGCCGTCGCGGAGCACGGCCTCTTGCGGGAATCGATGCGGCATGGATCCTCCTCCTGAAACCGGCCTGAGGCAGCCTGGGGCAGCCGCCGGAGCAACCGGAGCCTACCAAAGGAAAGCGGGCCGGGCATCGGGAGAAAGGGGGGGACTTGGGATCTCCCCCCTTCGGGCGCTATCCTTTGCCTCCGGCGCGGACGCGCCGAGCTCATCCCGAGCCTTTTCCAGCCACCCCGATCCAACCCTGTCCAGGAGAAACCGATGCGCACACGCTTTCTGTCGTCGACGCTGATGTTCGCAATGCTGCTCTCGATGCTGTTGCTGGCCTGCGGCCCGGTGACCGCGGCCGACGCGCCGGCCAAGCCGCCGGTGACCGAAGAGGACAAGACCCTCTATGCCCTGGGCCTGATGCTTTCGCGCAACCTCCAGGCGTTCGAGCTCACTCCGGCCGAGCTCGCCTTCGTCATGCAGGGCATCACCGACGGCGCCTCGGGCAAGCCGACGGTCGTCAAGATGGAAGAGTACGCGCCCAAGGTGCAGGCCCTCGGCCAGGCGAAGTCCGAGAAGCGCGCTGCCGCCGAGAAAGCCAAGGGCCAGGCTTTCCTCGCCGCCGAAGCCGCCAAGCCGGGCGTCACGAAGACCGAATCGGGCATGCTCTATACCGAGACCCTCGCCGGCACCGGCGCGATGCCGGCGGCGACCGACAAGGTCAAGGTGCACTATCGCGGCACACTCACCGACGGCACCGAGTTCGACAGCTCGATCGCCCGCGGACAGCCGGCGGAGTTCCCGCTGAACGGCGTCATCAAGTGCTGGACGGAAGGGCTGGAGAAGATGAAGGTCGGCGGCAAGGCCAGGCTCGTCTGCCCCGCCGATCTCGCCTACGGCGACCGCGGTCGCCCGTCGATCCCGCCCGGCGCCACCCTCGTCTTCGAGGTGGAGCTGCTCGAGATCGTCAAGTAGGAGCGGCGGCAGCGATGAGCGAGTCGATGAAGACGCTGCGCAGCCACCTCTGCGGGCAGTGGTTCGAGGCCGGCCGCGATTTCCAGACCCTCCTCAATCCGTCCACGGAAGTGCCGCTGGCGCGCGCCTCCTCGACCGGAGCCGATCTCGCGGGCGCCCTCTCCTGGGCCCGCGAGCGCGGCGGCCCCGCCCTGCGAGCCCTCACCTTCGCGCAGCGCGGCGAGATCCTCAAGGCTCTGGGAAAGGCCCTGCGTGAGCACCGCGCGGAGCTCCTCGCGCTCTCATCGGCGAACAACGGCAGCACCGCGACCGACGGCGCCTTCGACATCGACGGCGCCGGCGGCGCGCTCGCTTTCTACGGCAATCTGGGAGTCGCCCTCGGAGCGCGCTCGGTCCTCGCCGATGGCGAGGGTGGAGCCCTCGGCAAGTCCGAGAGCTTCTGGGCCGCCCACGCCCTCGTTCCTCGCCAGGGCGTCGCCATCCACATCAACGCCTTCAACTTCCCGGCCTGGGGCTTCGCCGAGAAGTTCGCCTGCTCGTTCCTCGCCGGCATGCCGACGATCACCAAACCGGCCACCGCGACGGCGCTGGTCGCCTTTCGCATGATCGAGATCGGGGTCGAATCCGGCATGCTTCCCGAAGGTGCGTTGCAGTCGATCGTCGGCTCGACCGGCGACCTGCTCGACCACCTGGGTCCGCAGGACGTCGTCGCCTTTACCGGCTCCGCCGCCACCGCGCTCACCCTGCGCACTCGGCCGGCGATCGTCGAGGCGGGGCTGCGGTTCAACGTCGAAGCCGACAGCCTGAACGCCGCGGTGCTCGCCCCGGATGTCCATCCGGGCTCGCCGACCTTCGAGCGCTTCGTCCATGACGTGGCGCGAGAGATCACCCAGAAGGCCGGGCAGAAGTGCACCGCCGTGCGGCGGATCCTGGCGCCCCGGGAGATCGAGGAGCAGGTCGTCGAGGCGCTGGTCGCCAAGCTTGCCGCTGTCGTGGCCGGCGACCCGGCCGACCCGCAAGTCACCATGGGTCCGCTCGCCCATGGCGGGCAGCTGCGCGACGCCCTCGACGGGATTGCCGAGCTGCTCGCGACCTCGCAGCTCCTCCTCGGCAGCGGCGGCCGCGTCGCGGGCGTCGGCGCTCCGGCGGGCAAGGGCTTTTTCCTCGCACCGACGCTGCTGCGCTCGGAGCATCCGCTCGAGAAGACGCCTGTGCACTGGCGCGAGGTCTTCGCCCCGGTCTCGACCCTCCTGCCCTATTCCGGCTCCGCCGTCGAGGCGGCGGCGATCGTCGCTCTCGGCGGCGGATCGCTGGTCAGTTCGATCTACACCGACGATGCCGAATGGGCCGGCGACTATCTAGCCCGCGGCGGCGCCTTCCAGGGCCGGATCTACTTCGGTTCGGCGAGCTCCGAGGGCTACGGCTCCGGAGCGGCGCTGCCGCAGTCGCTGCACGGCGGCCCGGGCCGGGCAGGCGGCGGCGAGGAGCTCGGTGGACTCGCCGGACTCCGGCTCTACCAGCAGCGCGTCGCTCTGCAGGGCACCCGCGCGCGGGTCGACGGCCTGCTCGCCTGAGAAGCCAGGCGGCGCGGCCGGACACGCCCTGATCACGGCTGCTTGGCCGCCACCGTGGCGCGACGCAGCAGGTTGGGGTGCTCCGCCAACATCCAGGCGACGGTCGCGAACGCCGCCGTCGCCTGCGCCATGTCGGCCGGTGCGAGCTTGTCGGCGGTGTCGTTTGCCGTGTGATGGAAGTCGAAGTAAGTCGTCACGTCGTGCGCGAGATCGACCGTCGGCACGCCGGCGGCAACGAGCGGCGAGACGTCGGCGCCACCCGTCGCGCGGGTCGAGGCGTCGCGCTCGACGCCGAGCGGCGCGAGGGCGCGCGCGAGCTCCTGCGAGAGCGCCACATCGTCCTCGGCGAAGGCGGTCCGCAGGCGGAAGACGCGCCCGCTGCCGAGATCCGATTCGAGCACCGCCTGGTGCTTTGCCGCCTCGTCGGCATGCGCGGCCGCATAGGCCTTGCCGCCCGACAGACCGAACTCCTCGTTGGCGTAGAGGACGATGCGAATCGTCCGGCGGGGGCGCTCGGGCAGTCCGGCGATCAGCCGCGCCGCCGCGATCGCGTTGCCGATGCCGGCGGCGTCGTCGAGCGCCCCGGTGCCCAGATCCCAGGAGTCGAGGTGTCCAGAGAGCACGACGATCTCCTCCGGCCGCTCTCGCCCGCGGAGGTCGCCGACGACGTTCGCCGACTCGACGTCCGGCAGCGTGCGGCAGCCGAGGTGCAAGCGGAAGCGCACCGGCCGGCCCGAGAGCACCTCCTGCTCGAGGAGATCGGCATCCGGGATCGACAGCGCCGCCGCCGGGATCCTGGCGCCGCCCTCCTCGTACATCGTCGTGCCGGTGTGGGGCAGGCGGTTCGAGTCGGTGCCGACCGAGCGGATGAGGACCGCCACCGCGCCGAGTCTGGCCGCCGCCACCGGGCCGCGCGTGCGGATCGGCACGGTCTTGCCGTAGCCGGCGCCGTCGCGGGTGCGCTGCATGCGCTCGCCGAAGTAGACGATCTTTCCGCGGACGGCTTCAGGGGGCAGCTTGGCCAGCGTGTCGAGATTCTCCGTCGCTACGACCTCGGCCTCGAGCCCCGCCTCGACGGTGCCGATCGAGCCGCCGAGCGCCGCGAGCGCCACGCTCTGCGGAAACGGCGCGACGATCTCCCCCGCCGCCCTGCCGCGCTCCCAATGCGGCACGGTGACGGGCTCGGCACGGACGTTCTCGAAGCCGAGACCGGCCAGGGTGCGAAGTCCCCATTCAACCCCACGGGCGAGGCCCTCGGAGCCCGCGAGCCGCGGTCCGGCCTCGGTCGCGAGAGAACGCGCGAGATCGGCGGCGCTTGTGCCGGCGAGCGCCGCGCGCTGCAGCGCAACGACTTCGGCGGGTAAGCGAGCGGGTTCAGCCGAGGCGGCGGACGCCGCACCAGGCGAAGCCAGCGTCACCGCGCCGGCCAACCAAAGCCCCTTCGTCAGCAGATTCTGCACGGCTTTCGCGCCTCCCGAGCCTTCGTCCGGCGGTCGATCGGAGCTGGATCCTAGCAACGGCGGTCGGCGCGCCGCGACTCAGGGCGTGGGCGAGAGAAAGAGCTCGCGCAGCAACTTCTCGCGGTAGGCGAAGATGGTCCGCACGTCGCGCTCGACGAGGAGCTTCTGCACCCACACGCCGCCCATGACCGCGTAGCGCACGCGGTCATGGACCGTCGTGCCACCGTCGCGCTCGCTGAAGGTGTGGGTGTGGTGCCAGAGCCGGTAGGGGCCGCGCAGCTGCTCGTCGACGAAACGCAGCGGCGGCTCCCAGGCGGTGATCTCCGTCCGCCAACGCAGAGGAAGACCATGCACGCGCAAACGGTAGTCGATCAGGGTGCCGACTGCCATCGCGATCGGACGCGGCGTGAGGATCTGGAAACCGAGCCAGGGCGGGGTCAGGCGTTCGAGATTTCCGGCGTCGGCAAAGAACTCGAAAACCTCGACGCGCGGCCGAGCCAGCCAGGTCTCGGAGACATGTTCGAAAATACGCATCGCTCTCCTCCCACATACCCTACGCTGCCCTGGGAAGGTTCGGCTTGGACAGCCACCGGCTGATAGAATGCCCTCTCCGGCAGGCGGACGTTGAGCCTCCGGTCCCCCGAGACCTTCGAGATGACTACCATCGCGGCCGAAGCCGCCCGCCGCCGGACGTTCGCCATCATCAGTCATCCCGACGCCGGGAAGACGACGCTCACCGAGAAGCTCCTGCTCTACGGCGGCGCGATCCAGCTCGCCGGCGCGGTCAAGGCGCGCGGCGACGCGCGGCGGGCGCGCTCCGACTGGATGAAGGTCGAGCAGGAGCGCGGCATCTCGGTGACCGCGTCGGTGATGACTTTCGACTATGCCGGCTGCACCTTCAACCTGCTCGACACTCCGGGTCACCAGGACTTCTCCGAGGACACCTATCGCACGCTCACCGCGGTCGACTCGGCCGTCATGGTGATCGACGCCGCCAAGGGAATTGAAACCCAAACGCGCAAGCTGTTCGAAGTCTGCCGGTTGCGCAACGTACCGATCATCACTTTCGTCAACAAGATGGACCGCGACGGCCGCGATCCGTTCGACCTCATGGACGAGA
>JBDTQT010000186.1:0-8049 GCA_039932055.1 Thermoanaerobaculia bacterium | reverse complement strand
CGGACTTCTCGCTGGCGGTCGACCTTTTCCTGCTGGTGGTGGCACTCGAAGCGCGCCGCGGCAGCCCGGTGGCCGGGATGTTCGCGGGGCTCGCCGCGGGGCTCCTCGCCGACGGCCTGTCAGGCGGTCCGTTCGGGCTCTACGGCTTCGCCAATACCGCCGTCGGCTTCGGCATCGCCCGCGCCGCGCAACAGCTCATCGTGCAACGCACCTCGAGCCTCGCCGGCGTCTTCGCCGCCGCCGCCGCCGCCCAGCAGGCCATCCTCGCCGCGCTGGCGCTCGTCTTGCGCGATCACGCCGAGCTCCCCGACCCGCTCTGGCTGCTGGTCAAGGTCGCCACCACCGCCTTCCTCGGCGTCGCCTGGACCGCCTCCGCCAACGCCCTCGCCAGCCGCCTCAAATTCCGCCGCGCCAACCGCGCCACCAAGATCCAGCTCCCGGGCTGATTGCATTTACCACGCGACCCAGTTCTGGCGAGCTTCTGGGAGTTCTGGGTCCGCCTCAGCGAGGGGCCAGACCGAGGCCTTCGGCGGGTGATGGCGCGACCGTGCTTGGAGCGCCTTTCGCTTGTGCTACAACACTTGCGTTGGACTGTCTGCAAGGAGACTCCGATGCGAAACGAACGCGGCCGAAGCAATGTACGGCGATCCGCAATGCTGTTCCTCGTGGGCCTGGGTTTCGGGCAGGTCCTATGGCCTCAGTTAGCGCCTCCCCCAGCTGACGGTCCATTGCCCACGAACTGTTCTGGACTCGACGGGTACGCCTATCCGACCTGCTCGACAGCCAGCTCGGTGGCAATGTACCGCTGCTGGGAGAAAGAGCTGACCAGCAATACGACCTATTCAAACGCCTATCGCGACGTGAAAGTCCGCGTCGACTTTCTGAGGAACGGAGTCTTTCGCCATTCCGCCTACGCTTTCTGGGATGGCGATGACGACCAACTCGTTGCCAGTCCCAACGTCAAGCGCTTCAAATTCCGGACGTTTTTTCCCTCGTCGGGAAACTGGACGTGGACCAGTGTTTGCGAAGCCGGGTGTACCGGCGAAACGAACGGCCTAGTTTCAAGCGGCTCCGTCGCCGTTGCGTCAGTGCCGCCGACCGAAACGAATATCTTCTACAAGAACTGAAACCTCGTTCAGCCCGGAGGCTATACGGGCTCAGGAGGAATCTTCAAGTACGATCCAATAAAGCATGCCGGAGGCGCTCAATTCTTCTGGCAAGGTGATACCGCCTGGACAGGAACTCTGCGAGCCTGCCACGATGAATGGGTACGTTACATTGACGACCGCGTCGCTCGACTGTTCACGGTTGTACAGCTAGGCCTCGCGCCGAGTTGGGGAGGGCCGGCCTCGGCAGCTCCTTTCTCCGGCCCCCAGGGTCGACGCCAGGTGACCTCACCCACCCTGGGTTTGATTCGGCTCTCCCCGTTCCGCCAGGTGGGAGCCGCAAGTGGAGTCGTTCCGAACGCAGGTTCCAGGTGGGTC
This sequence comes from Thermoanaerobaculia bacterium, assembly GCA_039932055.1. Taxonomy (GTDB): domain Bacteria; phylum Acidobacteriota; class Thermoanaerobaculia; order Multivoradales; family JAGPDF01; genus JAGPDF01. The sequence goes on along the minus strand of JBDTQT010000186.1, from coordinate 6,565 downwards.
GCTCAATACTGGCGCCATCTGGATGGCATGGTGCAGTATGCGAATTCCAAGGGGCTCCTCGTCGTGATAGCCGGTCTTTCCCAGCCGGTGGACAGGTATCCGGCGACCGCAGAGGCAGTGACATTCGCCCGCAACTTGGCGGCGCGCCTTGCTGGTTACCATGTGGTTCTTTCGCCGGGCTTCGACGATCCGATCAACACAACGACAGGCGCGCTGCTGAATGCTGTAGGCGACGAAATCTACTTTGCCAACGCCAACATGCTCACGGCCAATCATTTCGGAACACAGTCGTCAACGAACTACGCCCTTCTCCAAGACGAGCCACGGAATCTCTTTCCCTTGCTTCAGAGTGGCTTCAATGCTGGAGACGCGGACATGATCGCGAGTCGCGCACGGAACCTTCCCCAGGAGCTTCGCGGTTTCACGGCCGCGGCACCGTTCACGACGATTCAGAAGCCGGTCGTGAATGCCGAGTCGATCTATGACTATGGATATGGCAACAACGCCGACGCGTCTAGCCTTGGGTCTCAGGCCTTCAACGCCTTTCAGGCTCGGAAGACCGGGTACTTGAGCTGGATGGCCGGCGCGAGCGGCTACACCTTCGGCGTCGCTGGAATCTGGGAATGGGGAATGTGCAGCATGACGCCGATTCCGAATCCGGCCACCTGCACGGACCCGCCACCGGGGACCGTTCCTCAGTCCACAACCGGCAACGACTTTCGCAACTTCTATTCCGCGATGTCGGCGCCGTCCTCGGTCCAGATGAAGGTCATGGGCGACAGAATGCGCGAGACCGATTGGTGGGCTCTGATCTCGAACGAACAGGCGCACATCGTGCATCCCGATGGGCTGCCGCCCGATCGCAAGCGGATGGTCACCACCCGCGACCCCGACCGCGTGCTCGCCTACCTGCCACACAACAACCGGATCAAGCTGACCACCGGCGGCAAGAACATCGACCCCCTGAACGCACACTTCTACAATCCTCGCGCGGACGTGCTGCGTGTTCCTCCCAACTCGATCACGGTGCACCAGTCCTGGCAACACAGCTACTACCAGCCCGGTGGTCTGACCGGATTGCTCGGCTCCGACGACTGGGTGCTGGTGCTGCTCCCGCCGACCTCCGGCGGGATGACGTGGACCGGAGGTCTTGCGCCCGAGGAGACGAACACCCTCCGAGCGTGGCCGAACACCCTGAAGGGCGGTGGGTCCGCGGTCTTCTTCGACGTGCTGGACGGGGCTGGAAAGGTCGTCGCCCAGCGCTCGATCGGACGAACAGAGTCGCCCCTTCTTCCGCAGAGAATCCAGGCGGCTCGGGATGGTCGCGGCCGGTTCCTGATCGCCTGGGAGGAGAGAGCGCTCCAGCCCGAGAGCTCCAGGATCCGCCTTCTCCGAACGGACAGACTCGGCCGGGAAGAGCTCGAGCCCGAAGTGCCGGAGCGACGAACGGCGGTGGAGCGCCTCCATCCCAGCGTCGCAGCCGATGCGGCCGGGAATCTTCTCCTTGTTTGGGAGGAGCGGGATCTGGCAACCGACAGCTCGAGAATCGTTGGCCAGCGGTACTTCGAGGACGGTTGGCCGGACGGAGAGCCTTTCGAGCTCTTGCAGTCACAGGTCGGAAGGCCAAGGCGGCCCCGGGCGGCGTGCGCGCCGGGCGGAGAGTGCTGGGTCGCCTGGGAGGTCGAAGACCGGGAGACACGTCGAGTGACCCTGCGCGCGCAGCGGCTCGACGCCAGCCGGGCGCTGGTGGGGCAGGACCTTGAGATCAATGAGTCCGGCGACGGCGACCTTTGGCTGACTCAGCTTGCCGCCGACGAAGATGGAAGCGTGCGCTTTCAGTGGGAGTCTTTCAGCCCGCAAGGGGCCACGCGCGGGGAATTCAGCGCGCTTCGCACGCCCACCGGAGCGGTCCTGCAAGGCGAGGTTCAGCTGGAGGCGCCGTGGGCTGTGGAGGTGGTGGAGTGAGCGGAGGAACCCGGCTCGCCTGCTTGCTCCTGGCCGTCGCTCTCGAGGCCCCGGGGGCGTTGGCACAAAAGCCCCTGGGCGACGAAGCGCCGGTGAGCGTCAACCCGGCAGCTGACTGGAGATCCGTGCTCCTACCGCAAGGCGGAGAGCGCACCCTGGCTCTGTGGTACAACAGCTTCGCGAGCAGCCGGCTGCGGGGGAAGAGCCTCGGTCCTCTGGTTCCAACGCCGCAGGAGCTTGAATTCGGCGGGCCGGGATCTTCGGAGCTCACCGGCGCGGATGCGAACAGCGCGGGGCAGGCGGTGCTCGCTTTTGACGGAGCCTCTGGCCCGTTCTTCCAGCGCTTCCTCGTCGACGGCACGCTGGTGGGGGGCGTCGGACAGCCCTACGTGACCAACTTCGTAGGGGCACAGACGGATGTCTTCGTCCGCGAAGATGGAAGCTTCGTGCTCGCGTACGTCACCACCGACATCACTCGCGACGACTCGACGCAGCAGGTTTCTTTTCGAATCTACGCTGCGAATGGGACACCACTTTCGGGATTGGTGATTGCCAGCGTTCAGGACGATGTCTTTCACTACGAACCGCGGGTCGACGGCGACCGGGATGGGAACTTCACGATCGCCTGGAGCGCCGAAGTCGACGCGGCGTTCACCGAGCAGAACGTCTATTACCGGCGCTACGATCGCAACGGAGTGCCTCTAGGCCCGCCTACAGCCCTCTCGGAAACGACTGCTGGAAACCAGTACCTCGGCGGCTTCAGCTGTAACCTCGAAGGGCGGTGCGCGGCGGTTTGGCAGTCGTACGCTCCGGACTCCGGGTCGTTCGACATCTTCTTTCGCATCCTGCTGCCTTCCGGCGAACCAGCGACCGGGGAGATCCGCGCCAACCAGTACTTGCCCAATACACACTCGCGGCCCGCTCTGTCGATGAACAAGGCGGGGGAGATCGCGGTCAGCTGGACGAGCGAATTCCAGGACCATCGACTGCAGGATATCTACGCTCGTCTCTTTCGCGCCGATGGCTCGCCGGCCTCCAACGAGTTTCGCGTCAACGAGCTCTCGGCGGACAACGTCGACGACCAGTCCGAGATCCTTCTTTCAGACGAAGGCAGCTTGCGGGTCGCCTGGGTGAACTTCAACGGCGTCGTCCCGAGTAACTACATCCTCATGACCCGCCGCTTTCTGCGGGGTTGCTCCGCAGCGAGCGCCCCCCTGACCCTCGACAACGGGCGCTTCGAAATCTGCTCGCGATGGGAGGACTTTACTGGGCGCTTCGGCGACGGTACTCCGACCCCGCTACGAGCGACGAGCGGAGGGTTCTGGTTCTTCTCGCCCGACAACCTGGAACTGCTGGCGAAGACGATTGACGGCTGCGACTACAACAGTTCTTTTTGGACGTTCGCGGCCGGTCTGACCAATCTCGGAGTGGATCTGACGATCCTCGACCGCTGGACAGGCAGAACCCGCACCTACTGGAATCCGCCAGGCTCGGCCTACCAGCCGCTCCTGGACATCGAGTCACTCGAGACCTGCGGGGCGCAGCCCCGCGACGTCACCCTGGCTCCGAGCTCCCTCCGACGCCACGAGGTCGATGATGCTGCCGGGACGGGCCTGGGGGTGAAAGTGGGTGGTACCTGTGAGCCGGACGCGACCCACCACTGCCTGCAGCAGGGCCGGTTTCGGGTCTCGGTTCGCTGGGAGGACTTCGCCGGCCACCAGGGCGAAGGTCTCGCGGTTCCACTTTCGGCCGACAGCGGACTGTTCTGGTTCTTTGGCTCAGACAACATTGAAGTCGCCGCGAAGGTTCTCGACGGCTGCGCCTTCAACGACAGATTCTGGATCTACCTGGCAGGGTTGACGAATGTGGCGGTACGGGTCGAGGTCGAAGACACTTGGACGGATGGGATCTGGAGCCGGGACGTTGCTTTGGGAACGCCCTTTCCTCCCTTTCAGGACATCTCTGCTTTCGCGACCTGCGCCGCCACCAGCCCTTAGGAAGTCCGGCGCGGCCCGCCCCCGCCCTTGTGAATCCGCCGGATCAGGGGTAGAAAGTCTTTCGCGATGCGGATTGCGGAACACAAAGAGGCGCTGGTGGCGCGGGTGCGCGTGCTCTCGGGAGTGGTCGGGGTCTTCCTCGCCATGATCGCCGGGGCGTTCTGGTTCGTCCAGGTGGTGCGCGGCAGCTACTACCGCGACCTCGCCGAGAACAACCGGCTGCGCAAGGTGGCGATCAAGGCGCCGCGCGGCACGATCTACGATCGCAACGGCCGCGTCATGGTCGAGAATCTGCCGAGCTACAACCTGCTGCTCGATCGCAGCCGCGCCGCCGACTTCGCTGCCAGTCTGGCGTTCGCGGCACCGATTCTCGAGCGGCCTTTGGTTGATCTGCAGGCGCTACTCGAGCGCTACCGCGGCCTGCCCTCCTTCCAGCCGGTGCTGCTCGGTGAAGGTCTGAGGCTCGACCAGGTGGCGCGCTTCGAGGTCGAGCAGCTGGCGCACCCCGAGTTCGTCGTCGACGTCTCGCACCGCCGCCTCTACCGGCTCGGCGTGCAGGCGGCGCACGTCCTCGGCTATCTCGGCGAGGCCCGTCCCGAAGAGCTCGCCGATCCGCTGAAGGGTCTCAAGAGCGGCGACTGGGTGGGGCGGCGCGGCGTCGAGCTCGAGTACGACGGCAAGCTTCGCGGCGAGGACGGCGAGCGCGTCGTGGTCGTCGACAGCCACGGCCAGTCGGTCGAGGAGCTCGGCCGCGAGGTCGGACGGCCGGGTGGCGCGCTCACCCTCACCCTCGATGCCGGGCTGCAGCAGGAGGCCGAGAGCCAGCTGGAGGGGCGAGCGGGGGCGGTCGTGGCGCTCGATCCCCGGAACGGCGAGATCCTCGCCTTGGTCTCCGCCCCGGGGTACGACCCGAATCTCTTCACCCGGCGCCTCGAGGTGTCCGAGTGGCAGCAGCTCATCGAGAACCCGCTCCTGCCGTTGCAGAATCGCGCCCTCGCCAGCGCCTATCCGCCAGGATCGGTCTTCAAGATGGTGATGGCGGCGGCTGGCCTCGCCGAGGAGGTCATCACGACGGAAGACGGTGTCTTCTGCAGCGGTTCAAAGACCTTCTACAAGCGCGCCTTTCACTGCTGGAAGGCGGGCGGGCACGGCTTCATGACGCTCGAGGCGGCGCTCAAGAACTCCTGCGACATCTACTTCTACACTCTCGGCCAGAAGCTCGGCATCGAGCGCATCGCGCGCTATGCAAGGCTCTTCGACTTCGGCGTCGCGACCGGCATCGATCTCGACGGCGAGAAACGCGGCTTGGTGCCCGACGGAGCCTGGAGTGTGCGCCAGCGCCGTCAACCCTGGTACCCGGGCGAGACGATCTCGGTGGCGATCGGTCAGGGGGCGCTGCTCACCACGCCGCTGCAGATGGCGGTGATGGCGGCAGCCTTCGCCAACGGCGGCTACCTCGTCACCCCGCATCTGGTGCGCGGCGACGACAGCCATCCGCCGAAGCGCATCGACCTCCCGCCGGGCGTCTTCGAGCCGATCCGCCGCGGCATGTGGGAGGTGGTCAACGGCGGCGGCACGGGCGCTTCCGCGCGCGTCGCCGGAGTCGAGATCGCCGGCAAGACCGGCACCGTGCAGGTGGTGGCGCACACCGCCTTCGAGGACTCGAGCCTGCGCCCCTACGCCGAGCGCAACCACGCCTGGTTCGCTTCGTTCGCGCCGTTCAACAACCCGACCGTGGTGATCGTGGTCTTCCTCGAGCATGGCGGCCAAGGCTCGCGCGTCGCCGCGCCGGTGGCGAAAGCACTCTATGAAAAGCTCTTCCGGCCCGATCTCCGCACCCCTCCCGCTTCCTGACGCGCGCCCGCGCCTGGAGCACCTGGCGACGATCCGCTGGGGACTTCTGGCGGCGGCGCTGGCGCTCTCTGGGCTCGGGCTCGCCACCGTCCACAGCGCGTCGGCGGAGCTCGGCACGGACTTCTTCTCGCGCCAGCTCATCTGGGTCGGCGTCGGCCTCGTGGCGATGGTGATCACGTTCAGCTTCAACTACCACACGCTGCTCGGCTTCGCGCTGCCGCTCTACGCATTCGCCCTGGTCACCCTGGCGCTGGTGCTCGTCCTGGGCTACGAGGCGGGCGGCGCGCAGGGCTGGTTCCGCCTCGGTTCGGTGGGCCTGCAGCCCTCCGAGTTCGCCAAACTGGTGACGGCGCTCTATCTCGCGCGCTACCTAGCGGCGCCGTCGACGCGGCAGCTGCCGCTGCGCCAGATCGCGACCGCGGTGGCCCTCGTCGGCTTGCCGATGATGCTCATCGTCCTGGAGCCCGACCTCGGCGGCGCCGCGATGTTCGTGCCGATGGCGGCGGGCATGCTGCTGGTGTCGGGCGTCCGCATGCGGGTCCTGCTCACCACCCTCGCCGTCGGCCTGGTGGCCGGCGGCCTGATCTGGAGCCTGGGAATGAAGCCGTACCAGCGCCAAAGGGTGCTCACCTTCATGGCGCCCGACACCGATCCGCTGGGCGCCGGCTACCAGGTGAGGCAGTCGAAGATCGCCGTCGGCTCGGGCGAGCTCGCCGGCCGCGGCTACGGCCAGGGGACGCAGAGCCAGC
>JBDTQT010000185.1:0-8057 GCA_039932055.1 Thermoanaerobaculia bacterium | reverse complement strand
GCCCGATGCAGTCCCCGGAGGTAGTGATAGCGAAGGGCCTCCTCCCAGATTCCGGGCAGACTCACAGGAAACAACTGCAAAGCCCGGACCAGCCACTCCCGAGGCAGCCGGGAGCGCCGCAGCGGCAGCGGCGCCGGACCGTTCGGGCCGATTCCGAGAAAGCCCGCGAGCTCGGGGTGCTTGCGGAAAAAGCGCACGGCGCTGGCGCCGGCGCGCTCCTGGCGCCGACAGAAGCGGCGGAAGTCGGTCGGATGATCGTGCAGCAGCCGCGCCTGCGGCTCGTAGACCAGGCGCAGGCCCCGCCGGAACATCCGGAACGAGGCCTCGATGTCCTCCCATGCCGGGTCGGGAAAACTCTCGTCGAAGGGCTCTTCGAGAAGCCACTCGCGCGCCAGCGAGAGATTCGAGGTGTAGAAGAAGTTGAACGGAACGTTCTCGGGGTCGGTGATCAGGGCGTAACCAAACTGCAGCCCATGCTCGTTGATGAAGCGCAGGAACGGAGTCGCTCGCATCCGCGGATGCCAGGCGGTGTAGCCGAGCACCGCCAACCGCGGCCACCCGTGGCTCTTCCCGCGCTCGCGCTCGAGCCGATGCCGTGCCCAGTGCCGGGCTAGCCAGTCGGGCTCTGGCACGGTGTCGTCGCCGAGAAAGGCGATCAGCGCACCGGCGGCCGCCGCCACACCGTGATTTCGCGCCGCGGCCGGGCCTCGATTCTGCTGGCGCAGCAGACGGAGCGGGCGCCCACCGGCGCGCGCGCTCAGCCATTCAAAGGTGCCGTCGGTCGAGCCGTCGTCGACGACGACGATCTCGAACGGCGGCGCCTCCCTCTGCCCGTCGAGGGCCTGGAGCACTTCGGCGAGGATGCGCCGGCGATTGCAGGTCGGGACGACGACCGAGAGCTCGCAGCTCACCGGCGAGGCTCCGCGGGCGGCGCCATCACCTCGTCGAGCGTCAGGCGCACGAGCGCCGGGCTCGCCGGCAGGAGGCTCTGGAAACCGGCACTGGCGAAAAGCTCCTCGTCACCGAGGTAGGTCGGGACGAGATGCAGCGGAAAGCGCTCGCACAGCTCGCGGTCGGAGCGCGTCCGCCGCCGGCGCGCGGCTTCGCGTCCGGCGGCGGCGGCGTCGAGCAGCGCCAGGAAGAGGCTCATGGCGCGCAGGTGGGAGATCGCCTGCGGATGCGAGAGCTCGAACCCGCCGCCGGCGACGAGACGGCGCAGCCGGCGCGAGATCCTTCCCCAGGCGCGGCGGGCGAACTCGCCCGGCCCGAGTTGCCGGAGCTTGTCGAGCCAGGACGGATCGAAGCCGCCGGCGGCGGAGACCGCCTTCGCCGCGCCGCGGCTCCACAGCTTGCCGGTGAACGGGTCGCGCCGCAGAATCTCCGCCGCTCCAGCGTTGCCGGCGACGACGATCGCCTCGAGGCGCGCCAGAAAGGTCACCAGGATCGCCGGCATGAGCCGGGGCCAGAGCTCGTCGTCGAGGTTCTTCCAGACGGTGAGCAGGGCGTTGCGCTCGAAGAGCGAGCCGCGCAGAAACGGTCCGACCCGATCGCTGGTGGCCGAGGAGCGGTGGCGCACGACGGCCTCGCGCGCCGCCACGATGCGCTCCCCTCCGGCCCAAAGCCGCCAGCTGAGATCGACGTCTTCGAGATAGGCGAAATACGACGGGTCGAAGCCGCCGGCGTCAAGAAAGGAGCGCCGACGGACGAGCATGTTGGCGCCGCAGGCGAACGGCAGCTCCTCGCCGTCGGTTGGCAGGCGCGCCGCGGCGAGCGGCTGGCGGTGGTCTAGTTGGAAAGCGTGACCGTCGAAGGTCCGCAGGCCGTAGCCGAAGTCGAGCCGCTCGCCTTGCCAATCGACGAGGCGCCCGGCGATCGCCGCGACGTCCGGGGCGGCGGCCGCCGCGGCGGCGGCCAGCGCCGCGAGCCACTCCGGCTCCGGGCGTGTGTCGTTGTTGAGCAATACGAGGTCGTCGCCTTCGGCGAGCGCCGCGAGCCGGTTGTTGGCCTCGGCGAAACCGAGATTCGTCGAACTCTCGACCAGCCGGACCCACGGGTGCCGTTCGCGCACCCAGGCGCAGGTGCCGTCGCGCGAGCCGTTGTCGAGCAACAGGAGCTCCCAGGGGCAACCCGGATTGCGCTGTGCCCGCACCGCCGGCAGACAGGCTTCGAGATGCGCCCTGCCGTTGTAGCTCGCGACGAGAATCGACAGCTTGCGCTGCGCAGCGGCCATCGCTCAGTCCGCCCTTCGCCCGCGGCGCCCGCCGGGCTCGCTGGGCTCGAGCTGATCGCTCCGATCGCTCCGATCGCTCGCCCGCCGCGCGCCGCGCAGGCGTTCGACCCAGCGGTGCAACCGCCAGGCGCGGGTCCCCTCCATCTCGCGGATCTGCGCGTTGAGGCGCTCGATCTCGGCATAGGTGAGGCGCAGAGTCTGGCTGAGCTCCGGCACGCTGCCGCCGACCTCGGCGACCAGCGCCGCCAGATCGCACCCGGCGAAATGGCTGGCTGCGAGTCGGCGGTAGCCCTCCGCCAGCTCGACTTCGGGGCCGAGCGTATGCGTGCGAAACTGCCGCAGGCCGATGCCGGAGCGGAGGTAAGGGTGGCGCTCCTCCTGCGAGGCGTAGATCGCCATCGCGCGCTCGAGCGTCGCACGGCAGTCGCTGACGTCGACGAGGCGGTCGGGATATCCGGGGTGGTTGACCTCGTAGAGCCAGACTTCGAGCTCGCGCGCGACCTCCGCCAGTTCGCCCGTCTCGCCCGCTCCCTGCAGCACGTCGTGCAGCGCGGCGAAAGCGGCGCGATGATCGTCGGAGATCTCGAGCGGCGACGGCACGAGAAGGAGGCCGGGGCGCTCACCTCCGCCGGCGAGGAGGCAGCGGCGGATCGCTGCGGCCGCCGCCGCGCGCCCGGTGGCGAGCGCCCCGTCGCGGATGCCGAGCACTTCGAGACCGGCGCAACCGAGGAGCCGGACCACCTCTTCCGCCTCGCCCCGGCGCCGCGCCGCGTAGCTGGCGCGGTCGGCGATCTCCTCGACGCCGCCGGAACCGTCGCTGAGAAAGAGAACCTCGACCCGCGCCCCGGCCGCCGCAAGCTGGCGGATGAGCCCGCCGCAGCCCAGCACCTCGTCGTCGAAGTGGGGCGCCAGCACGAGCGTGCGTACCGCCGTCACGGTGCTCGTCCGGCCCGGAGGCTGCGGCTGGCGGATCAACGGATCCGGCCAGCCGGCTCGCCGCGATGCAACCAGCGGATGCGCAGAATATCGGCGAGCATGCGCGCGGAGTCGCGCAGTGCGTGAACGCTCGAGGCCGGCGAGTCATGCCAGACCACACCGACCTCCTTGACGGTCGCGCCGCGTCGGCGGGCGAGCCAGACGAGCTCGACGTCGAAGGCGAAGCGGTCGATCTTCATGTCGGCGAACAGGGTGCGCGCGAGGTCACCGCGCAGTAGCTTGAATCCGCACTGGGTGTCGCGGATGCCGCCGACGGCGACGACCCGCACGACGACGTTGAACAGTCGCCCCATGAGCTCGCGATACGCCGGCTGCCGGCGGGTGATCTTCGAGTCAGCCACGCCGCGGCTGCCCAGCACCAAGCCGGCACTTTCCAGATGCGGCCGCAGCCGTTCGTATTCTTCGATCGGCGTCGACAGATCGGCGTCGCAGAGCAGGACCTCGGCACCGGCACTGGCGAGAACGCCCGCTCGCAGCGCCGCGCCCTTGCCCCGATTCCGCGGCAGGCACAGCCAGCGCAGCATCGGAGAGTCGCGATACTCCGGCCGCTGCGCGAAGCTCGCGGTGCCGTCCGTGCTGCCGTCGTCGACGACGAGGACCTCCACGCCGCCGGACAGAGCCTCGGCAAAAGCCACCAGTCGATCGAGCGTCGGGCCGATCCGCGCAGCCTCGTTGAACGCGGGAACGATGACGGAGAGCTGCGGTGCCATGGAGGAATTGTACGGCCTGATGACGGTCGCGTGCAGGTCGAGCCGCACGCCGGAGGCGCCGGATCAATAGTGATCCGAGTCGCCCATGGTGAGATAGAAGCCCGACAGCACCTGCGGCACGCTCACCCGCGCATCGAAGGCGATGGCACTCAAGCGGAGGTGCGGCTCGGGCGCGCCCGTGTAACCGCGCTCGAGCAGCAGCGCCCGCGCCTCGCGGTCGCCGCGCACCCAAAGCGCGACGGCGGCACCGCCGCCCGCATCGCTGGAGGCGCCGGCGGCGCTGACAGCACTGGCGACGGTGCGCTCCTCCACCGCCGCCGCGAGATCGACGAGATCCGCGGTGCGCGCGCCGTCCCAGAGGAGGTCGACCCAGCGCGCCTCTGGGGCTCCGGCAGCGAGGTCGATCACCCCCCAGGCGCGGGTCTCCCCCGCGCGATGCACGCCGAGCTGCACGTAGCGCGCGCCGGGCCGGCGTTCGTAGCGCCAGTAGAACCAGGCCGCGTCGCGCACCGTCGCATTGGGATAGCGCGGCCGGCTGCGCCGCCACAGCCGGTCGGTGGCGTGGGCATCGAAGCCTTCGGAGATCCAGCTTCGCGCCGGAGTCCACCGGGCCGGTGACGCAGTTACTCGAGCGAGCGGCAGGTGGCGGGTCAAGCGCTCGACCGCGGCCGGATCGAAATAGTGCCCGGTGACCGCACCGGCGCGTTGGTGGCGTTCACCCGGGAAGCCGTAGACAAAACCGACTCCTCCGACATCCGCGCATTCGGCGAGGAATCGCTCCAGGGTGCGCTGGAAGGCACCGCCACGAGGGCCCAGGCTGCGGCGTCGGCGGGAGAAGACGTCGACGATCTGGGCGGCCCGCAGCGGCCGACCGGCCCAGATCGCGTCGACCGTGATCGCCGCGTACTGGCAGACCAGTTCCCCTTCGGCATCGAAGGCCAACAGGATGCGCGCGCCGCGCGGCGGTTCGAGAAATTTCCAGCGCCACTCCGCGCCGCCGCGCTCGACCCCGAAGACCTCCCGGAAAGCGCTCTGGATCGCGGCCTCGTCGCCCGGGGCGTAGGCGCGCAGAGTGTAGGCGGCGGGCTCGCTCACGCCGCCGCCGTGGGAGTGCTCCGCGCCAGACGGACCGGTATCGACTCCCTGCCGGCGCTATCGACGCCGCGAATCCACAGCTCGCCCGGCGGCAACCGGCCCCAGACCTCGTCCACCATCTGCCAGTCGCGCGCCGGCGCCACGAGCCGCTCGCCAGCGGCCGGAAACCCGGCCGCCGTCAGCGCGACCTCGACCCACGCTGGGGAGCGGGGAGTGGAAAGCTCACCGAGAGCGAGCGCCGGCTCGGACTCCGACCATCGCGGAGAGTCGGCCCCAAAGTGCGATCGGTGTGATCGGTGCGATCGCAGCGCCCGCAGAGCGGGCCCGGCGCTCAGCATGTCGAGCAGGTTCGCGACCCCGGCGCCGTAGTGGCGGCGGCGGAATAGGCGCTCGCCTTCCGCGAACCAGGCCGTCGCGCGCGGTTCCTGGACGCTGCTCTGAGCGAAGAGATGGACGGCTTCGGCGGCCGGTACGAAACGGGAGGCGAGGCCGGCGGCGCCGAGACGCAGCAGCCAGTCGGTCTCCTCGAAGTAGAGGTGGAAGGCGTCGTCGAACGGTCCGATCTTCATCCAGGCATCGCGGCGGAAGGCGAGCAGCGCCCCCGAGAGAGACGGCGAAGAAAACGGCGCCGTGGCTTCCCAATGCCGGCGGGCATGACGGCGCCAGGCGCGCCGGGCCGCACCCGCGAAGGCGGGCGGGAAACTGCGCGCCGCCGCGGCGCGAAGCTCCGCGGTCGCCGATCGGCGTTCGGTGGGTGGCAGAAAGAGGCGCCGCTGGCGATCCCAGAAGAACTGCGGACCCGCCGCCGCGGCCCCGCGCTCGAGCTCGGCGGCAAGGTGGCCGAGGCAACCCTCCAGAACGAGCACGTCGGGGTTCATCGCGACGATGCGCCCGGCGGTGGTGGCTTCGACACCGCAGCGCACGCCGCCGGCATAACCCAGATTCGCCCCCGGATCGATCCTGCGCACGCGCAGGCCGCCCCAGGCCTTTCGGTCGGCGGGATCGCTACCGTTGTCGATCACCAGGATTTCAGCGTCGAGGTGCGAAGACTCGAGGTCCCGCCGCAACGCCTGGACGGCGCCGACCAGGAGGGCGGGCGTGCGGTAATGCACCAGGACGATCGCGAGATCGCTCACTTCGCCGCGCCTCCGCCGGTTTCCGTGCGCGCAGTCGCGATGCTCGCTGGGGTCGCTGGGGTCGCTGCAGTCGCCGCAGTCGCCGCCCAAACGAGCGCCGCTTCGACCTCGTGCGCGACCCCGGCAGGCGCAAAGCGAGCCGCCGCCGCGATGCCGCGCCGGCGCTGCCGCCGCCAGACTGCTGGCGAGGCGAGCAACGTCGCCGCCGCCCGCGCGAAGGCCTCGGCGTCGCCAGCCTCCACCAGCCAGGCTCCGCCGTCACCTGCCATGAACTCGACTCCGGGCAGGCGCGAGGCGACCGCCGGCACACCGAGCTGCATCGCCTCGAGCAGCGGCAGGCCAAAACCTTCGCCCGGGCCCGAGGTGAAAAGCAGCAGATCGCAGCCGGCCAGGGCGCGCAGCGCGACGCGCGGAGCCACGGCCGCGAGGTAGCGTGCGTCCGCTGCGGGCGGGTAGAGCTCTCGTTCCGCGGCCGTGCAAGGAAGGGCTGAGATCCGCAGAAGGCCCGGCGAAGTGGACGGCGCGGCGGCAGCGGCGAGGGCCTCGAGGGCAGCGAGACCGGTGCGAATCCCCTTGACCTCGGCTTCGAAGATGCCGCCGAGCGCGACCCAGGGACGTCGCCGCGGGCGCCAGCGCCACCGACGCGAGACCGCGACGTCGGCCGGCGCCGGTGCGAGCCGCGACTGCCGCCCGAACTGCTCGCGCAGCCGCAGGCCGAGGTGGGGCGCGACGACCAGGGCCGGCAGCGGGCGACGGTAGGCCGCGCGAATCGAGTCGAGCTGCGGCGCGAGATGCGCGAGGTCTTCCTCGAAGCCCTGGCAGAAGTGAGCGACCGGCCCGGCGCTCAGACTCTCGGCACGGGCGATCGTCGTCCAGAATGTGGCGACGACCAGGTCCTGGCTGGAGACGCCGGCCGCGGACCGCGAAAGGTCGACGAAGCCGACCCCGCGGCCGATCCACGGCGCGATCCAGGCCGGCTGGGCCGCTTCCGCGGCGACGGTCACCGCATGTCCGCGATCCGCCAGCAGCCGGGCGTGCTGCAGGACAACCTTGGTCCCTCCACCGAGCTCGGGCTTGTCCAGCAGATAGGTCACCCGCATCGGATCGCGTCCAGTGCGCCGAGCTAGAGCTCGTCGGCGAAAGCCGGCCGCAGCCGGCGGAAGAGCGCCCAGCCCAGCCCCAGCACGGCGATCGAGATCCCCACGAGAGCGAGCGCGGCGGCGGCCTCCGGCGGCGCACTGCCGAGCAACACGGCGCGGAAGGCCTGCACGGTGGTGGCCATCGGATTGAGCGCGATCCAGGGGCGCAGGCGCTCAGGCACGAGGGTCAGGGGGTAGACGATCGGGGTGAGATAGAACCAGGCCTGCATGCCGATCCCGATCGCCTGGGAGACGTCGCGGAAGAAAACCTGCAGAGCGGCCGCGGCCCAGCCGAGTCCAAGCGAGAGGCAGACCTGCGCCGCGAGGCCGAAAAGAAGCCAGGGCAGGCGCGCCCACTCGGGCGCTCCGGCGACCACCTGCCAGACAGCGAAGATGGCGAGGGCGACGAACTGGTGCACCAGCGCCGAGAGGACGTTCGACACCACCAGCAGCTCGCTCGGGAAGCGGAGCTTGCGGACCAGTCCGGAATGGTCCACGACGGCGGTCGAAGCGCGCTGGACGCTCTCGGCGAAACCGAGCCACGGGACCAGGCCCGAGAAGAGGAAGACCGGGAAGCTGGTCGTCCGCTCGCCGACGATGGGGACCTTCAGGATGACCGAAAAGACCACCCAGAGGAGTACCAGCTGCCACAGCGGATGGACGAAGGCCCACAGGAAACCGAACAGCGAACCGCGGTAGCGGCTCTGCAGGTCGCGGCGGACCAGCTCTTTGAGGAGGAAACCGTGATGCA
>JBDTQT010000184.1:0-8131 GCA_039932055.1 Thermoanaerobaculia bacterium | reverse complement strand
TCATCGGCCTGGCGTCGAAGAACGCCATTCTGATGGTCGAGTTCGCCACCCAGCGGCGCGCGGCCGGCGCGTCGATCGAAGCGGCGGCGCAGCAGGCGGCACGCCTGCGCTTCCGCCCGATCGTCATGACCTCGCTCGCCTTCGTGCTCGGTGTACTGCCGCTGGTCGTTTCGACCGGCGCCGGCGCCGCCAGCCGCCATTCGATCGGCACCGGCGTCTTCGGCGGCATGATCGCCGCCACCTTCATCGCCATCTTTTTCATTCCAGTCTTCTACGTGGTCATTACCCGGCTGGGGGCTCGCCGACGCGATTCGGGCGTCGACGAACCTGCCGCCGGGCAGGAGGTCTCGTCGTGATTCGGCGCCGATTTGTTTCGACTACTCGGTTCGCAACGCCCTTCGTTCTCGCGGTGGCGCTCTCGGGCGCCGCCGGCTGCTCCCTGGCTCCTTCTCCCGAGCCGCCGACCCTGGCCGCGCCCGACAGTTGGCGTTCCGCCACCGGCGCCGCGGGGGGGCCGACGGTTGCCGACAATTGGTGGCAGGCCTTCGACGATCCGCGGCTCGACGAACTGGTGGCCGCGGGACTCACTGCGAACCACGACCTGGCGCTGGCGATCTCGCGTATCGAAGAAGCGCGCGCGCTCGCCCGGCTTGCCGGGGCGGACCGCCTGCCCGCGGTGGCGCTCGAGGCCGGAGCCGCGCGCACGCGGCTTTCGCGGCAGGGCGGCGCCCTTGCGCCGGGCGCCGATGCAGTTTTCGATTCCGGGCGTGTCGCGGCGACGGCGTCGTTCGAGCTCGATCTCTTCGGCCGGGCGCGCAATCAGGCCGAGGCGGCGCGACAGGATCTCCTGGCCGCCACCTCGACCCGCGACGCGGTCCGCCTCGCCGTCGTCTCTGACATCGTCACGACCTGGTTCGATCTCGCCGGCCTTGACCGCCAGGTGACGGTCACCCGCGAGTCGATCGAGACCCGGCGGCGGACCGAGCAGCTGGTGCGCGATCGCTTCGAGGGCGGCCTTGTTTCGCGCCTCGATCTCGAAAGGGCCCGGGCCGAACGCGCCGGCGCCGAGGCGGCTCTGCCGGAGATCGAACGCCGGCGCCGCGCGACGGAGAATCGCCTCGCCATCCTGCTCGGCGGCATGCCGGGAGCGATCGAGCGCGGCAGGGGTCTCGAGGAGCTGGTGGTGCCGGAGGTGCCGGCCGACCTGCCCTCCGAGCTGCTGCTGCGCCGGCCGGATGTCGCCGTCGCGGAGGCCCGCCTCGCGGCGGCCTCGGCGCGCGTCGGGCAGGCGCGGGCGGCGCTTTTCCCATCGATCGGCCTGACCGGCTACTACGGCCGCGAGAGCGCCGAACTGTCGAGCCTCTTCCATCCGGCAGCGCTGGTCTGGCAGGCGGCCGCCGGCCTCCTGCAACCGGTTTTTCAGGGCGGCCGCAATCGCGCACTGGTGGCGGCTTCCGAAGCGCGCCAGAAGCAGGCCGTGATCGCCTATCTCGCCACGGCCGAAGGGGCCTTCCGGGACGTCGAGGATGCTCTCTTCGCGACCCAGACCCGGCGCGAGCGCCGGACGGCCCTGGCCGAGCAGAGCGCGGCGCTCACCGCTGCGGCGGGTATCGCCCGCGACCGCTATGAAGAAGGCGAGTCGGACTTCCTCGAGGTGCTCGACGTCGAGCGCTCGCGGCTGGTCGCCGAACTCGAGCTGGTGGCGGCGCGACGCGACGAGCTGGCGGTGGCAGTGGATCTCTATCGGGCGTTGGGCGGTGGCTTTGGCGGCCTCGGGGCCGCTCCGGCGTCCGGCACCGGCAGCAGCACCGGCGGGGCGCTCTAGCAGGGCGCAATCCTCCCGACCTTCCCCGCTCGCCGCCGAGACGGCCGATGCGGAGGGAGCGAAGAGGAGGGAAGCGCGCGGAAGCTCCCGGTTCCTTCATCTCGACAGATCTTCGGGCGCGCTCGATCCGGCATATCCGGAGAGCGGATCCGCGGCCCGGAAAGCGGGAGAGGTGCGCTAGTCTCATTGGCCGGAGGCCGGGGACAAAGCAGTGGAGAAGAGCAGGGCGAAGAGCGACGAAGCGCTCGCCGCGGAGGCGAAGCGCGGCTCGGAAGAGGCCTTCCGCGAGCTCGTGGAGCGCTTTCACCGGCCGGTTTACGCCCTCCTGGTGCGGATCGTGCGCCAGCCGGAGCTCGCCGAGGACCTGGCGCAAGAGAGCTTTCTCAAGGCGTGGAAGGCGCTGGCGCGCTTCGATCCGAGCCGCAAGTTCTCGAGCTGGATGTTCAAGATCGCGCACAACACCGCCCTCGACGAGCTGCGCCGGGGCGGACTCGAAACGGTCTCCCTCGACGCACCGTTCGCCGCCTCCGACGAGCCTCCCGAGCTGCCGGCCGACCTCGCGGCGGAGAATCCGCTGCTGCGGACCCTTGCCAGGGAGTCGGGACGGGTCCTCGAGCGTGCCATCTCGCGCCTGCGGCCGGCCTACCGCGGCATCCTTCTGCTGCGCTTCGCCCAGGAGATGTCCTACGACGAGATCGCGGAGGTGCTCGGACTCCCGCTCGGCACGGTGAAGATTCATATTTTTCGGGCGCGAGCCGAGCTTCTGCGGGAGATGCGGGCGCTCGGGCTCGACCCGGATGGCCCAGCTCTGAAACCCGGGGGCGGGGGAACCGTAGGGCCGACTGGAGAGATGCCATGAACCGCCACCCTTCGACCGACTTCGACCCGCCGCTCCGGTCCCCGGCGTCCGTCCGTTCGATGGCTCCAGGCGAGGATGCGGACGACTTCGTTCTGGCGGAATGGTTCGCACTCCTGCCGGAACCGGCGCCGCGTTCGGGCTTCGTGCTGCGGGTCATGTCGGCGCTCCCGCCGCGCAGCTGGCTCGATGCGCGCTGGAGCCGCGCCCTGCTGGTGGCGGCGCTCGTCGCAGTGGCGGTGTCGGCCGGCTGCCTGCTCCCGGCCTTGCTGCCGCTCGCGCGGTTGGTCGGGCCGGCGGGCTTGCTCAACCTCTGGATCGGCGCGGTCGCCGATCTCGCCATCCACCTGACCGCCGGTCTCTCGACCTGGAACGCCTTTGCCAGCATCGGACGGGTCCTCGGACGCGCTCTGGCGCTGCCGCCGTTCCTCGTATTGCTTGCCTTGAATGCAGCGCTCGCGCTGACCGCCTTTCGCGGGCTGGTCGCGCTTTCATCGAAAAGGAGTCCTTCCCATGCTCGCATCGTCGCGCTTTCGCTCTGACAGTTCCGCCGCCGGGCGATCGGGTCGGCGCCCGTGGTTGGCACTTTTGCCGCTGTTCGCCGTCCTGATCCTCGGTTGCGCTTCTCTGGCGAGTGCCGCCGACTCGTCGGCGGCGCCCGCCAGTCTGGGAGATCGCATTCACGAGCGCTTTCGCGTCTGGGTCGAGGACGAGACGATCCGTCTGCGACCGATCGAGGGGGATCCGGCGATCCGTTCGATCGCCCTCGAAGACGACGAAGCGGAGGCCGCGGTCAACGGCAAGGCCTTCACCGGCGATGAGCTGCGCGCCTTCCTCGGCAAGGATGGCGAGCTGATCGCCGAGCTCGCGGCGCTCGACGGCGACGGGCGGCGAGCCGCCCTGGGGATCGAAGACGACGAGCCGCAGGAACGCAAGGAAGCGGCGGGCGGCCTCGCGGCGGGCCCGCCAGCATCCGGCGCCCCGCCCATCCCGCCCATCCCGCCGATACCCGGAATCGGTCGGGTCCGGGTCGAGAGTGACGGCGACGACCGGGTTTCGTTCGGCAGGTCGATCGAGATCGGGCCGGAGGAGACCACCGGCGATGCGGTCTGCATCGGCTGCTCGATCACTGTTTTGGGGGAAGTTTCGGGCGACGCCGTCGCGGTGGGGGGCAGTGTCCACGTCGAGAGCAGCGGCCATGTGAACGGCAACGCCGTCGCAGTGGGCGGCAAGGTGCGGCTCGATGCCGGCGCTACGGTCGAAGGGGACGCCGTCGCGATCGGCGGCACCGTGCAGGCCGAAGAGGGCGCGACGGTCGAGGGGCAGCGTTCGTCCGTCGGCTGGGGCAAGGGCTGGAACCACAAGGGCAACGGCGTAAACCTCGGTTGGCCGTTCTGGTTCGACAGCGACGCCGGCGAGCTGTTCTGGGGCATCCTGCGAGCGCTCTTCCTGCTGCTGCTCTGCTGCATCTCGGTGCTGCTGGCGCGCGGTACGCTGGAGCGGACGTCGCGGCGCCTGGCGGAGGAGCCGTGGAAGGCGCTCTTCGCCGGCCTCCTCACCCAGTTGCTGTTCTTCCCGGTGCTGCTCTTCGTCACCGTGATCCTGGCGGTGTCGATCGTCGGGATTCCGCTCCTGGTCCTGGTGCCGGTGGCGGTCCTGGCGTTGCTCGTAGCCATGCTCCTCGGTTTCGCTGCGGTGGCGCAGTCGCTCGGGCGCTGGGCGGCGCAGCGCTTCGGCTGGAACCTAACGGAACCGTTCCTGCCGGTGGTCGTCGGCGTCGCCATGATCCAGGGTCTGACGATCCTGGCGCGGATCATCGGCCTGCCGGGTGGATTCCTCGGTCTCGTCGCCTTCGCCCTGGTCGCCTTCGGCTTCTGTCTCAAGTACGCCGCCTGGACGATGGGGCTGGGGGCCATGACGCTGTCGCTCCTCGGTCGGGATTGGCGCCGGCCGGTCTCCGGACCGGAGCGTCCCGAGCTGCGTACGCCGCTGGCAGAGTCGATGGCAGAGGCCGCGATGCCTCTGCCGCCGCCCCCTCCGGCGGCGTCGGCCGAGGCGGCACCCGCAGTCGACGGTCCGCCGGAAGGCGCGTCCGCGGCCGGGAAAAGGCCGCCGGCGCCGAAGGCGGGGGACGAAGCGGTCTGATTCCGGCTCCTCCACGAGAGCCGGTGCTTGACCGCCGCGATGGCTCGCGGTAGAAAGCGATCTCTTGTACGCGAGCGCCAGGACTTTCTCTTCCACGAGCCAAGCGGGCTCGACGGACTACGTCCCCTTCGGACGCGGTCTGCTGCAGATGTTGGCCACCGCAGTCGCCTTCGGTCTGCTCTCGAAGGTCGCCGAGTTCTTCAGTGAGTCCTACGGCGCGTCGTTCGTCTTTCCGCCGGCAGGGGTTTCTCTCGCTGCCAGCGTCGCCTTCGGCGGCTGGGGGGTGCTCGGCGTTCTGCTCGGCGTGGTCGCGACGCCTTGGGGCGCCGCGGCGATCTCGCCGCTCGCCATGGTGCTTTTCAGCCTGGTTCACGCCGCTGCCGCCCTGATACCGGCAGCGACGCTGCGGCGGCCCTCGGGGTCGACCGGGCAGCGTCTGCTGCGAGTGGCAATCTACGGCGTAGTGCTGGCGAATCTCGCCAGCAGCATTCTCGGCTCCGTGGCGCTCGCCTGGCTCGGCCGGCTCGACTGGACCGCCCGGGCGCTGGGTGACAATCTGCTGTCGTGGTGGGTGGCCGATACGATGGCCTGCCTGGTCTTGGGACTGCCATTGGTGCTCGCCCTCTTCCCCGCCAGCCTGCTCGACGACTACGGCCAGCAGATCTTCGTCGAATGGCGCAACAACACCCGCCAGATCGCCTTGGCCGGCGTAGCTCTGATTTCCTCCGTCGTCGTGCTGTGGGCCTCGTATCGCCTCGACTGGGGCTTTCCCGCGTGGATGGCTGTCGGCCTCCTCGCGCCGGTAGCGATCGCCGAGACGCAGGGGGGCCTCGGGGCAGCCATCTGGATGAACCTTCCGGTCTGCCTGTCCTACTTCGCGCTTACCGTGATGCCGGCGCTCTCGGTCTACGCCGGACCGTCGCGCGAGATTCTCGCCCCCGGCTATCTGGTCGCCGGATTCTTCTGCTTCTTCGGGGCCGTCGGCGGCGCGCTTTCGGAGCGCAATCGGCAGCTCCTCGAGCATGTCCAGCAGCAGCAGTCGCAGCTGGAACGCGACTTTCAGCGCACCGTCGCCTCGCTCGCCGCGGCGATCGAGGCGAAGGATCCGACGACCGTCGGGCACGTTCATCGCGTGGCGCGTCTGGCAGAGCGCCTGGGGCAGGAGCTCGGCCTCGGCGGCCGGGATCTCAAGATCCTCACCTACGGCGCTTTGCTGCACGATGTGGGAAAGATCGGCGTGCCGGAATCGATCCTCAACAAGCGTGGATCACTCGACCCGGCCGAGACCGCGATCATGCACCAGCATGTCGAGATCGGCCTGAAGATCCTCGGCAACATCGAGGTCATGCGCGACGTCCTGCCGCTCGTCAAATACCACCAGGAGCGCTGGGACGGAAAGCTCGAAGGAGTCATTTATCCGGGTTACTTCGGACTGCGCGGCGAGAACATCCCGCTCGGCGCACGAATTCTCGCGGTGATCGACTCCCTCGACGCGATCACCAACGATCGGCCCTATCGCGAGGCTCGCGACGCAGCTCAGGCGCTCGCCGAGCTCGAGCGCGAGGCGGGTGCGCAGTTCGATCCGCGGGTCGTCGCCGTGCTCCGCGAGCTCCTCGAACGGGAACCCGACCTGATTTCCCATCCGCACCCCGGTTCGGTCTTCGACTCCGGCGCCCTGCGGCTTTCCGTCCCGGCGAAAACCGAAGCGCGCGGGTAGGCCTCTCATTTCCGCGCGCACTGGGCCACGCCGATGAAAGCCGCCCGAGAAAGCAACCCGGCAAGTCGCGCTGCCTGGCTGCGCGGCGAGGTCCAGCGCCACGAGAGGCTCTACTACGCGCTCGGTAAACCCGAGATCAGCGACCGCGAGTTCGACCGTCTGATGGCGGAGCTGGTGGCGCTCGAAGCGGCGTCGCCGGAGCTCGTCACTGCCGACAGCCCCACCCGGAGGGTCGGCGGCGAGCCGGTCTCCGGCTTCGCTATGGTGCTGCACGAGCCGCCGATGATGTCGCTCGACAACACCTACAATCTCGAGGAGCTGCGCGAGTGGGCCGCGCGCCTCGAGCGGCTCGCTCCCACCGAGGCGGCCGTGGGGTTCGGGTTCGTCGCCGAGCTCAAGGTCGACGGCGTCTCCACGTCGCTGCTCTACGAAGACGGAGTCCTGGTGCGGGGCGCGACGCGCGGCAACGGCATGGTGGGTGACGACGTCACCGAGAACCTGCGGACGGTGCGGGCGCTGCCTCTGCGCCTGCCGCCCACGGCACCGCGGCACCTTCTGGTGCGCGGCGAGGTCTTCATGCCGAGATCCGAGTTCGAGCGTGTCAACCGCGAGCGCGAAGCGGCCGGAGAATCGCTCTACGCCAATCCGCGCAACGTCACGGCAGGCTCGATCCGCCAGCTCGACAGCCGGCAGGTCGCCAGCCGAAGGCTCTCGGCGGTCGTCTATCAGGTCGCCGACGGTCCACATTTCGCGAAGCACTCCGAGGGCCTGGAGCGCCTCGGCGAGTGGGGATTCCCGGTGCACGATTCGTGGCGGCGTTGTCGCGGGCTGGCCGAAGTCGAGGCGTTCATCGCCGACTGGCGCGAGCGCCGCCACGGCCTCGGTTTCGAGACCGACGGCGTGGTGGTGAAGATCGACGATCTCGCGCTGCGCGAGCGTCTCGGCGTGACCGCCAAGGCGCCGCGCTGGGCGGTGGCCTACAAGTACGAGCCCGAACAGGCGGAGACCGTCGTGCGAGGGATCCTGGTGCAGGTCGGACGCACCGGAGTGCTGACACCGGTCGCCGAGTTCGATCCCGTGCTCGTCGCCGGCTCGACAGTGCGGCGCGCGACGCTGCACAACTACGAGGACCTGTCGCGCAAGGACGTGCGCGTCGGCGACACCGTGGTGATCGAGAAGGCCGGGGAGGTCATCCCGCGCGTCGTCGAGGTCCGCCTCGACCGCCGGCCGGAGAAGTCACAGCCGTTCGAGATGCCGACCCACTGCCCCGAATGCGGCGAGGCGGTCGTGCGCTTCGACGGCGAGGTGGCGACACGTTGCGTCAACCCCGAGTGCCCGGCGGTCCGCCAGGAGACGATCCGGCACTTCGTCTCACGCAACGCCATGGATATCGAGGGGCTGGGCGACGAGCGCATCGCACAGCTGGTCGCGGCCGGGATGGTGACCGACATTCCCGGGCTCTACCGCCTCGAACGCCAGACGCTCGCGGCGCTGCCGTCCTGGGGCGAGAAGTCGGCCGACAATCTCCTGGCTTCCCTCGCCGAGAGCCGCCAACGTCCGCTCGCGCGGCTGCTGTTCGGGCTCGGCA
>JBDTQT010000183.1:0-8133 GCA_039932055.1 Thermoanaerobaculia bacterium | reverse complement strand
CGCCATCCTCGGCTACACGGTGATCTCGGATCCGGCGGGCGGCGTCGACGCCGACGCCGGCACGACCGCGCTCACGCACGCGATCTCCGGGCTCACCAATGGGACGGAGTACACCTTCACCGTGACCGCGGCGAACGCTGCCGGCACCGGCGACCCTTCCGCGCCGTCGAATCCGGTCACACCCAACCCGTCCTGACACCGGCGCGCCGGCGCCGGTGCCACACGTCTATCTCCTCCGCTGCCGCGACGGTTCGCTCTACGCCGGGGCAGCGGTCGATCTGGAGAGGCGCCTGCGCGAGCACCGCGCTGGCAGGGCCTCGCGTTACACGCGCTCTCGCCTGCCGGTCGAGCTCGCCTGGTCGTGCGAGGTGGAATCGTGGAGTGCCGCCCTGGTCGAGGAGGCGCGCATCAAGTCGTTGCCGCGCCGCGCCAAGGAGCTGCTGACGGCGACCGCAGGGGCGGCAGAGGTTCCGGAGCCTTCTGCTCGCTGACGATCAGCAGATCCGCGGCAACTGCTCGCCGGAGAGCAGATCGACGATGCGGCTGCCGCCGATCGAGCTGCGCAGGGTGACGAGACCCGCCGGCCCGTCGACGACCTCGCCGATCACGACCGCCTGACGGCCGAGCGGATGGCGGCGCCAGATGGCGAGTGCTTCGTCCGCCGCCTCGCGGGCGACGATGGCGATCGCCTTGCCCTCGTTCGCCACGTAGAGCGGGTCGAGTCCGAGGATCTCGCAGGCGCCGCGTACCGCCGGGGCGACCGGCAGGGCCGCCTCGTCGAGCCGGATGGCGACCTGGGCGGCGCCGGCGATCTCGTTGAGCGCCGAAGCGACGCCGCCGCGCGTCGGGTCGCGCAGGACATGGACCCTCTCGCCCAGTGCCGCGAGGAGCTCGCCGACCAGGCCGTGCAACGCCGCCGAGTCGCTGACGATCGGCGCGTCGAAGGCGAGTCCCTCGCGCACCGAGAGGATCGCGATGCCGTGCTCGGCGATCGCGCCCGAGAGCAGGATCCGGTCGCCGGGTCGGGCGCGCCGCGGCGAGATTTCGATCCCGTCGGCGATTCGCCCGATGCCGGCGGTGTTGATGTAGACCCCGTCGCCCTTGCCGCGATCGACGACTTTGGTGTCGCCGGTGACGATCGGCACACCGACCGCCGCCGCGGCCTCCTTCATCGACGAGACGACGCGCCACAGCGTCTCCATCGGCAGACCCTCTTCGAGGATGAGCGCGCAGGTCAGCGCCACCGGGCGCGCGCCGCACATCGCGAGATCGTTCACCGTGCCATGGACGGCGAGCGAGCCGATGTCGCCGCCGGGAAAGAAGAGCGGTCGCACGACGTAGGAGTCGGTGGAGAAAGCGAGGCGCTCGCCGCCGCCAGCGAGCACCGCGCCGTCGTGCATGCGCTCGAGCTCCGGGTTCGAGAAACTGGGTACGAACATGCGCTCGATGAGGTGCTGGGTCAGCCGTCCGCCGCCGCCGTGCGCCATCTGCACCGTCGGGTACTCGGAGATCGGCACCGGACAGACTGGCCCCTGAGCGAGATCCGCCGTCACCGCGTCGCCCGGCCTCCGCGGCCCGCTGCTCATGCCAGCCTCGCGTAGCGGTAGTAGGCGGAGCAGGCGCCCTCGGAGGAGACCATCGGCGCACCCAGCGGGCGCTCCGGATTGCACTCCTTGCCGAAGGCCGGACACTCGTTGGGCTTGCGGATCCCCTGCAGCACCTGCCCGGCAATACACAGCGGCGACTCCTCGGCGGAGATGCCGCCAACGTCGAACTTGCGCTGGGCGTCCTGGGCGCGGTACTCCTCACGCAGCCGCAGGCCGCTCGCGGGAATCGTCCCGATGCCGCGCCACTTGCGGTCGCAGGCCTCGAAGACCTCCGCGACCAGCTTCTGCGCCGCCGGGTTGCCGTCGCGGGTGACCGCGCGCACGTACTGGTTTTCGACCCCCCAGCGGCCCTCCTCGAGCGCCTTGACCGCCATGTGAATCCCCTGCAGCAGGTCGAGCGGCTCGAAACCGGTGACGACGATCGGCACGCGGTACTTCTCGGCGATCGGTTCGTACTCCCAGTAGCCCATCACCGCGCAGACGTGGCCGGCGGCGAGGAATCCGTTCACCCGGCATTCGGCGGAGGAGAGGATCGCCTCCATCGCCGGCGGCACCAGCACGTGCGAGGTCAGGATGGAGAAGTTCGCGAGGCCGAGGCGCTTCGCCTGCCAGACGGCCATGGCGTTGGGCGGTGCGGTGGTCTCGAAGCCGACGGCGAAGAAAACCACCTCGCGGTCAGGGTTGTCGCGCGCCAGCTTCACCGCGTCGAGCGGCGAATAGACCATGCGCACGTCGCCGCCGGCGGACTTGACGGCCAGCAGATCGGTGGTCGAGCCGGGCACCCGCAGCATGTCGCCGAACGAGGTGAAAATCACCTCCGGCCGGCGGGCGATGGCGAGCGCCTGGTCGATGAGCTCGAGCGGCGTCACGCACACTGGGCAGCCGGGGCCGTGGATGAGGCCGATCGACTCCGGGAGCATGCGATCGATGCCCGACCGCATCAGCGTGTGGGTCTGCCCGCCGCAGACTTCCATCAGGTTCCACTCGTGGTGGGTGTCGCGGCGCAGAGCGGAAAAGACAGCCTGGGCCTCGGGCTCGCCGCGGTATTCGTCGACGAAGCGCACGCTCTCAGTTCTCCCTCTTCTGTTGCTTCTGGGCGGTGGCGTCATCCTGAAGGTCGAGCAACTCCCCGATCTCCTCCAGATACTGAAAAACCTTCCGGGCCTCCGCTTCGTCGATCGTGCTGATGGCGAAACCCACGTGGACGACCACCCACTCTCCGGGCTCCACCTCTGGCGTGTAGGCCAGGCAGACCTCCTTCACTACGCCGGAGAAGTCGACCTTGCCCATGGGAATGCCGATCTCGTTGTGTATCACTTCGACGACCTGTCCTGGGACTCCGAGACACATGGTGTGGGCTCCTCTGGGCTCTCTCTGGTCAGTTGGCCGCGAGTCGCGCCGCGGCGACCGCGATCTGTCCGAGTGCGATGCCGCCGTCGTTGGGCGGTACGGCGCGATGCAGCAGGACTTCGAAGTGGTCGGCCCGCAGGCTCGCCGCCAGGCGCTCGCTCAGCAGGCGGTTCTGGAAGCAGCCGCCGGAAAGCGCGACGCGCGCAATGCCTTCGCCGGCGGCCAGGCGGGCGACGGCGAGCGCGCCATCGACCAGCGCCTGGTGGAAGCGCGCGGCCATCCGCGGCACCGCCTCGCCGCGGGCGCGATCGGCGAGCAGCGCGGCGACCATCGGCCGCCAGTCGAGCTCGTGGAGAGTGTCGCGCCGGAGCTGCCCGGGCGCCAGTCCGGCGGGCGCGACGCCGGCGACGAGCGGCAGGGGATAGGTCCCCCGCTCGCGCGGATCGGCGGCGAACTCGAGCGCCATCGCCGCCTCCCCCTCGTAGGAAACCCGGGCACCGTCGCCATCGCCATCGCCATCGCCGATACCGCCGCCGATGCCGAGGAGCGCCGCGACGCCGTCGAAGAGCCGGCCCATGGACGACGTCCAGGGGGCGTTCCAGCCGGTTGCGAGCATCTTCCCGAGGATTGTGCGCTCCGCCGTTGAGAAGGTGGCGACCGCCGCAATCTCCCGCCGCTCCAGCGCCGCCGCGCCTTCGAGCTCGTGGAGGAGAGCGAGAGCGACGCGCCGCGGCTCGTGCACCGCGGCCTCTCCTCCGGGCAGGCGGAAAGGCCGCAGCCGGGCGAGCCGGAAGAAGTCCCCGGCTTGGTTGCCGGTGCCCTGCGGAATCACCAGCGCCTCGCCTCCCCAGATGCTGCCGTCCGGGCCGTAGCCGGTGCCGTCGAAGCAGAGACCGAGCGCCGGGCCGGCCATTTCAAGGTCGAACCTGTGTTCGGCAAGACAGGCGGCGAGATGAGCGTGATGGTGCTGCACCGCGATGAGCGGCAGCGCTTGCGGTCGCAGCCCGGCGCGCTCGAGCAGGCCCCCGGCGGCCCGCGCCGCGGCTTCCGCCCAGCGCGTCGTCGGGTAGTCGGGATGCAGGTCGTGTGCGAGCGCCGCCGGCGCCGCTGCGTAGAGGGCGAGGAAATCGAGGATGACGCGCTCGAAGGCGGCGTGCGCCTCCGGCGTCTCCATGTCGCCCAGGTGCTGCGAGAGGAAGATCTGGTTGCCGATGCTCACCCCGGCCGCCGCCTTCTGATGCGCGCCCGTGGCGACCACGCAGGGTAGCGCCCGCGCCGCGAGGATCGGCAGCGGCGCGTAGCCGCGCGCCCGACGCAGTAGTTGCGGCGCGCCGTCGAGGAGCCAGGCGACGCTGTCGTCGACGTGGCGGGCGATCGGCCGGTCGTGCAGCAGGAAGAGGTCGGCGATGCCGCCGTCTCCGCCCAGGCGGGTGAGTGCCTCGGAGTCGTCGATGGCGATCGGCTCATCGGAGAGGTTGCCGCTCGTCGCGACCAACGGGAAGTCGGCCTCGCCAAGCAGCAGGTGATGCAGCGGGCTCGTCGGCAGCATCACGCCGAGACGCGGGTTGCCCGGCGCGACCTCCGGCGCGAGCTGCACGCCGGGCAGGGTGCGACGGCGCAGCAGGACGATCGGCGCCTGTGGCGACGCGAGAAGCGCCTCCTCCTCGGCCGACACCGTGCACAGCTCGCGCGCCGCGGCGACGTCGCGCACCATCAGTGCCAGGGGTTTGGCCGGCCGGTGTTTGCGGGCACGCAAGCGCGCTACCGCCGCCGCCGAGCGCGCGTCGCAGAGCAACTGAAAGCCGCCGATCCCCTTCGCCGCCACGATGTCGCCGCGCGAGAGAGCCGCGGCGACATCGGCGAGCGCCGCGGCGCGCTCGGCGCGCAGCCTTCCCGCGGGATCGGTCGAGCGCAGCTGCGGTCCACAGGCGGGGCAGGCGTTGGGCTGGGCGTGGAAGCGGCGGCTCGCCGGGTCGCCGTACTCGGCGCGACATTCCGGACAGAGCGCGAAGCCGCGCATCGTCGTCGCCGGCCGGTCGTAGGGCAGGCCGAGCACGATCGAGAAGCGCGGTCCGCAATGGGTGCAGTTGGTGAACGGGTAGCGGAAGCGCCGATTGGCGGGATCGAAGAGCTCGCGGCGGCACTCGCCGCAGGTCGCGAGATCGGGCAGCACGACCGCACTTTTGCCGGCCTGCGTCGCGCTGGCGAGGATGGCGAAACCGGTGTGGCCCGCCGGGGCGTGCCAGGAAACGGCGATCGACTGCAGGATAGCGGGCGCCGGCTTCTCGGCCGCGAGTCGCGCGGCGAACGACTCGAGTTGGTCGTGCCGGCCCTCGATCTCGATCTCGACGCCGTGCGAATCGTTGCGCACCCAGCCGTCGAGCGCGAGCTCCCGCGCCAAGCGATAGACGAACGGGCGGAAGCCGACGCCCTGGACTGCGCCGCGGATCTCGAGGCGCAGGCGGGCAAGCGCTGCAGCCGACCCTTGTGCAGGTTCGCTGGCGGCAGCGGCGGCGGATGTTTCGGTCGGCATCGCGGCGCGAGCTTACTCCCCGCGGCGCGCGGCGCTCCCACCCTGGCGGAGCTCTCGCTGCGCCCACCCTGCCGGGCGGCGTTTCGGAGCGCGGGCGAGCCGCATAATCCGCCCGTGAGCAAGAGCGCGGAGCCGCCGCCGGAGGGCAGGATTCTGGCTACCCGCCGGGAGGCGTTCGCGCGCCTGTTCGGGCTCGCGGGCGTCTCCGGCATCGGCACCCAGGTTGCCGGGTGCAAGAGTGAACCTCCCGGGCCGGCACCCGCCCGTTTGCCGCTCTCGGCGCTGCCGCCGGCGGGGCGGCTGCGAGTGCTGCACCGCGGCGACCCGGTCGAGCTGCGGCGCGAGGGCGAGGAGATTCGCGCGCGCTCGCTGCTGTGCACCCATCAGGGCTGCGAAGTGCGCTGGCGCGCCGACCTCGACCGCTACCGCTGCCCCTGCCACCAGGGGATGTTCGACGCCGAGGGGAATCCCTTCTCGGGACCGCCCACGCGGCCCCTCGCCGCGATTCCCGTGCGTGTCGAGGCGGGAGAGATTCTCGTCGGCGACCCAGCGCCCGCCTAGCTCCGGCGCCGCACGGCTACGCTGCCGCGGGCCCCGGCCTACGTCCACCAGACTTCGGCGAGCGCCGGTTCGTGCCGCGGAACCGGCAGGCTTCCGAGCCGGAGGAGCTCCGCCGCCGCCGCCTCTGCGGCGCGGGGAAGCGCCGCGGCGACCTCGGGCGAGAGTTCGGTGCCGAGCTCGATCTGCTTCGGAACGATGCCTACGAGCAGGACTTCACGCGGCGCCTCGCCGAAGAACTCGGCCGTGAGCAGCGCCTCCCGCAGGCCGGGATCGTGCGGCGAGAGACGGGGATTCAACAGGGGGGCGGCGAGGATCTCGTTACGCGTCAAGCACCGGACGGTGCCCGGCGGCGACTGCACACGGAGCGCGTCGAAGACGATCAACGCGTCGTAGCCGCCGATCTGGTGGGCGAGCTCGGGGCCGGGGGTGCCGATGTCGAGCAGCTCGACCTCGGCGGGCAGCTCGTAGAGTGACGCGAAAGTCGCGAGGGCCGAGGGACCCACGCCGTCATCGCGCATCAGGATACAGCCCATCCCCAGCACCAGGGTGCGCAGCTTCGTGCCCCCTTCCTCGTCCGCCCCCGACAAACTCAACCTCCGAGAACCTTGACGGTCGCCGTTTCGTTGCCTTGCGGATCGAAGGCGTGGATGGCGCAGGCGAGGCAGGGATCGAAGGAGTGGATGGTGCGCACGACCTCGAGCGGGCGCTCGCTGTCGGCGATCGGATTGCCCATCAGTGAGGCCTCGTACGGTCCCAACTGTCCCTCGGCGTCGCGCGGGCCGGCGTTCCAGGTGGAGGGTACGACCGCCTGGTAGTTGGCGATCCGGCCGTCGCGGATGACCACCCAGTGCGACAGGGTGCCGCGCGGCGCCTCGTGGAAGCCGAACCCCTTGACCTCGCCCTTGGGGAAGACTGGCTTGTTCCAGATGGCGACGTCGCCCTTGGCGATGTTGCCCACCAGCAGGCCCCAGTGCTTGAGCGAGAGCTCCGCCAGGACCGCGCAGCGGATGGCGCGGGCAAGATGGCGGCCGAGCGTCGAGTGCAGCGCGGTGAGCGGGATCTTGACCTTGGCGATCGACGAGGCGAGGGCGACCGACTCGTTGACGTGCTTGGTGATGAGCTCGTGGCCGGAGGCGTAGCCCATCAGAATCTGGGCGAGCGGCCCGACCTGCATCGCCTTGCCCTCGAAACGCGGCGCCTTGACCCAGGAGTACTTGCCGTCGTCCTGGAAGTCGGTGTACTGCGGCTTCGGCAGATCCTCTTCCCAGGGGTGCTTCTGCCAGTCCCCTTCGTACCAGGCGTGGGCGACCGACTCCTCGACCTTGGCCTGGAAGAGCGGATCGTTGAAGGTCGTGATCGGCCGGTAGGACGCCAGGTCGCCGCCCATGATGACGCCGCCGGGCAGGTCGAACTCGGTGCCCCCGCTGTCGAGCGGCAGGTCCGGTACCGCCATGTAGTTGGTCACGCCGGCACCGAAGCCCAGCCACTCCGGATACATCGAGCCGATGGCGATCACGTCCGGGAGATAGACCTGCTCGACGAAGGTCTTGACCTCTTCGAGCGTGTCCTTGATGAAGTACAGCTTCTCCATGTTGAGCGTCGCGTCGTTGTCGAGGTTGATGGCGTTGGCGACGCCGCCGACGGCGAGGTTCTGGATGTTGGGCGTCTTGCTGCCGAGGATCGCGACGACCTTGTTCGCCTTGCGCTGGTAGTCGAGCGCCTGCAGGTAGTGCGAAACCGCGAGGAGATTCACCTCCGGCGGCAGATGCATCGCCGGATGACCCCAGTAGCCGTTGGTGAAGATGCCGAGTTGACCGGAGGCGATCAGCGCCTCGAGCTTGCCCTTGACCGCGGTGAGCTCGCGGGTGCTGTTGTGCGGCCACGGCGAGAGCGACTCGGCGAGCGCCGAGGCCTTCGCCGGATCGGCCTTGAGCGCCGAGGTGACATCGACCCAATCGAGCGCCGAGAGATGGTAGAAGTGAACGATGTGATCGTGCAGGGCGTGCGCGCAGAGGATGAGATTGCGGATGTACTGCGCGTTCATCGGGATTTCGAGGCCGATGGCATTCTCGACCGCGCGCA
>JBDTQT010000182.1:0-8175 GCA_039932055.1 Thermoanaerobaculia bacterium | reverse complement strand
TCGCCGACCGCGGCGAGGTCTACTTCGACTCGGTCGTGATGTTCGTCTTCCTGCTGCTCGGCGCCCGAGTGCTCGAGCTCGTGGCGCGCGAGCGCGCCGTGCGCGAGCAGGAGTCGGCGGTTCGCAGCACCCCGGCGACCGCCCGCCGGCTCGCGGACGACGGCAGCGAGAAGGTCGTCGCGACGGTCGAGCTCGCGGTGGGTGACCGGGTGCGGATCCTCCCCGGCGAAAGCGTGCCAGCCGACGGCCTGATCGAGGAAGGGCTCTCCGCCCTCGACGAGGCGCTGCTCACCGGCGAAAGCATGCCGGTGCCGCGCGCTGCCGGCGAGAAGGTGATCGGCGGCGCGGTGAACGTCGAAAGCCCGCTCGTCGTGCGGGTCACGGCGGTGGGCGACGGGACGGTACTGTCGGCCCTCCTCGGGCTGGTCGAGCAGGCGCTCGCCGCCAAACCTGAAATCTCGCGGGTGGCCGATCGCACCGCGCAGTGGTTCGTGCGCCGCATTCTCGTCCTCGCCGCGGGCGTCGGGCTTTACTGGGCCTGGGCCGACCCGGAGAGGCTGCTGCCGACGGTGATCGCGGTGCTCGTCGTTTCCTGCCCGTGTGCGCTCTCGCTCGCCACCCCCGTGGCGCTCGCCGCGGCCAGCGGCGCGCTGGCCCGGCGCGGGCTCCTCGCGACGCGCGGCCACGCCATCGAGACCCTCGGCCGCGCCGACCTCTTCGTCTTCGACAAGACCGGCACGCTCACCACCGGCCGACTGCGCGTCGACGCGGTCGAGCCGCAGCCCGGGTGGAGCGCCGGCGGGGTCCTCGCGACCGCGGACTTGCTCGAGCGCGGGTCGGAGCATCCCATCGCCGCGGCGATTGCCGCCAGCGCGCGGACGGCTTTGGCATTCCCGGCGGCAGGGGCTGCGTCCGGCACCTTGGGAGCCGCTGGAGTCGCCGACCTGCGCAACGTCCCGGGCCGTGGCCTCACGGCGACGCTCGATGGTGAGCGCGTCGCCCTCGGCTCGCCGGGGTTCGTGAGCGAGCAACTCGGCCTTGCCTTGCCGGAGCCTGTGATCGCTCTCGCGGTGCGGGAGCGGACGCTCGTCGTGCTCGCCGGCGAGTCGGGGGTGCGCGGGGCGATCCTGCTCGACGATTCCTTGCGCCCGACGAGCCCGGCCCTGGTTGCCGGGCTGCGCCGCGCCGGCAAGCGCGTTCTGCTGCTCTCCGGCGATGAGCCCGGGGCGGTGCAGCGGATCGCCGCCGCCGCTGGCATCGACGAGTGGGAGGGCGGCGCCTCGCCCGAGCGCAAGGTGGCGCGGGTGCGCGAGCTCGGCGAACAGGGGCATGTCGTGGCGATGATCGGCGACGGCATCAACGACGCCGCGGCGCTCGCCGCCGCGCCGGTATCGGTGGCGATGGGCAGCGGCGCCTACCTCGCGGCGCGTGCCGCCGACGCCGTGCTGCTGTCGAACCGGCCGGAGGACCTGGGCTTCGCGGTGCACCATGCGGCGCGCGCCATCGCGCGGGTGAAGCAGAACTTCGCCCTCGCCTTCGGCTACAACCTGATCGTCATTCCGCTGGCGGCGATAGGCCGGATTCCGCCCTGGGCGGCCGCCATCGGCATGTCGGCGAGCTCGGCGATGGTGGTGCTCAATGCGCTGCGGCTGCGGAAAGGTGCCGCCTGATGGAGTCGGTCTACCTGCTCGTCCCGCTCGCCGCCGTGCTCGCGCTGGGAACGGTCGCCGCGCTCTTCTGGGCGGTGCGCTCCGGTCAGTTCGAGGACCTCGAGGGCCCGGCGCACCGCATCCTGATGGACGACGACAGCTCGCCCCCGAAGCCCCCTGACGAGCACCCCTGACCAAAGTGAGGGGTGGCCTGCGACTTTGTGCGGGGCCCGGCTGCCAGGGCCCTTGCTAGCCTGCCGCGCATGCTCCTGTTCCAGGCGCCCTGCGGGGCTGTCTCTCCCTGCGGACTCCTCTCGAAAGGAAGACCCATGGCGAACCGCGCTGCACTCCGCCTCCTCGTCCTTGCTCTTTTGGTTCTGCCGACCAGACTCCAGGCGACCGATCACAACGTCAGCGTCGGTCCGGGAACGAGCTTCTCGCCCGCGACCGTCAACATCAGTGCCGGCGACCGGGTCATCTGGACCCGGATGGGGGGTACCCACAACGTCCACGCCGACGACGACACCTGGGGCAACGTGGCCAGCAGCTCGTGGACGACCTTCGAGCACACCTTC
Source organism: Thermoanaerobaculia bacterium (assembly GCA_039932055.1). Classification (GTDB taxonomy): domain Bacteria; phylum Acidobacteriota; class Thermoanaerobaculia; order Multivoradales; family JAGPDF01; genus JAGPDF01. The sequence goes on along the minus strand of JBDTQT010000182.1, from coordinate 5,951 downwards.
CCTGCTGCCGGGTCGTTTGAATACTTCTGCGAAGTTCATAGCAGTGCGAACGGCAACGCGATGAACGGAACGGTGGTCGTCGCCGCCGGCGGCGCCCCGGGCACTCTGCAGTTCAGCACCGGTTCCACTTCGGTCAACGAGAGCGCCGGCTCGAAGATGATCAGCGTCACCCGCGTTGGCGGCGACAATGGCGCCGTCTCGGTGCAATACGAGACCGCCAACGGCAGCGCGACCTTCCCGACGGACTACACCCAGACCAACAACACGCTCACCTGGGCCGACAACGACGACAACCCGAAGACGTTCAACGTGCCGATCATCAACGACAGCATCGAAGAGCCGAGCCAGTCGTTCACTGTCCATCTGCAGAACGCGACCGGCGCGACGATCGGCTCGCCCGGAACCATCACGGTGACCATCAACGACGATGACGCGCCGACTGGCAGTCCCGGCAACATACGCTTTACCAGCGCGACGGCAACGGTAAGCGAGGGCCAGGCCAATGTCACGCTGACCGCCGAACGTACCGGCGGCTCGACCGGGCTGATTTCGGCCGCGGTCAACACTGCGAACGGCACGGCCACCGCGGGTGCGGACTACCAGGAGGTCTCCAACGGTACGCTCTCCTGGGTGAACGGCGACAGCGCCAACAAGACGATCGTCATCCCGATCGTCGGCGACACGGTGGAGGAGCCGAGCGAGACCTTCACTGCGACGCTTTCGGCGCCCACCGGCGGCGCCTCGATCGGCAACATCCCGACCGCGACCGTGACGATCACCGACGATGACCTCACCTGCGCGCCCTGCGTCGCCGACGCGACGACGCTCTGCCTCGCCGGCGGCTCGGGCGATCCCAACCGCTTCCGCGTGCGTGTTACCTGGACCGACTTCGCCGGCGGCAGCGGCCCCGGCAAGGCGGTGCCGTTCACTCCTGACGCCGGCTTCTTCTACTTCTTCAACAACCCGAACAACCTCGAGCTATTGGTGAAGATGGTACGCGGCTGCGGCACGACGTTCGACGCCTACTGGTTCTTCTATGCCGCGGCGAGCAACGTCGGGCTCGAGTACGAGGTCCTCGACACGACAGCCTGCGTCACCAAGAACTACTCGAACCCGGTCGGCAACTTCGCTTCGTTCGGCGACATCAACGCCCTCGCGACCTGCCCGTGAGCGGCGAACCCACGAGTTTCCGCGCCGGCGGCCGTTTTCTGGCCGCCGGCCTTTTTCTCCTGATCTCCGCCGGATCCCCGGCGCGAGCCCTGCCCGGCTTCACCGAGGAGCTCGACGCGACCCGCACCGAGGCTTGGGCGATGCGCTGGTTCGCCGCCCTGGCGACGCCGACGATGTTCGGCGCTGCCGCCGCGACCGAACCGTGGAGCTTCGATCTCGCGCTCGAAGGCGGGTCGATCCCGTCGCTCTCAGCGGAGGATCGCCGGGTCGGCTTCAACGGCACCAAGGTGGAAGACCTGAACCGCGCGCCGCTTTTCGGGCGGCCGGTGGTGCGGCTGGGCCTGCCGGCCGACTTCACCCTCTCCGCTGGCTGGGTGCCGCCGATCGACTTCGACGGCGTGACCCCCAACCTTCTTTCCTTCGGCCTGGCTCGTCCGCTGTGGACGGGAGCGCGCGGCCGGTTGGGGGCCCAGCTGTTCTACCTCGACGGCAAGATCGAGGGCGACATCAGCTGCCCGCAGAGAGAGGTCGACGCCGGCGATGATCCGGTGCGCAACCCGTTCGGTTGCGAAGCGGCCTCGAACGACACCATGTCGATCACCTCCTGGGGAGTCGAGCTCGGCTACGCCTGGCAGGCGACGCCGACGGTCGATCTCTTCGTCACCGGCCTCTGGCAGCAACTCGACAGCGAGTTCCAGGTGCGTGCGACCTACGATGGCTTCGTCGACCGCAACCGTCTGGTCTACGACGGCGACGACTACGCCTGGACGGCTGGGGCCGGCTGGCAGGCGAGCGAGAAACTCCGCCTCGCCGGTGAGCTCTTCTACTCCCCCCTCGACGTCGTTCGCGACCCCGCCGGCCAGGGTCCCAGCCAGAACGACGCGCTGTTCAACTTCCGCCTGATGGGGACCTACAAGCTCCACTGAGCGGGGACACGTTGATCAAGGTGTCCCGTCAGTGTGTCCCTGCGCTCGGGGTCCTGTCCGGCCCGTCTCCCATGGGTGCTCGCAGGACGAGCGCTCCGCGCGATCTGATTTCATGCCGAGCCCTCGGTCCGGCCACCCCTCGTCGGTACATCGCGGAAAGAGGCTCCTCGCCTCGCTGGGGCGCTCTGGCGCTCGGGGACTTGGGGTCGGTGGCCAGCCTCACTAGACGCCGGCCCCAAGTCCCCGAGTGCCGGAGTGACCCCACCAAGGGAGCAGCGCAGGCCGATCTGCTAGTTTCCCCCCACGCCCGGCCGGGCAACTTTGCCCTGGATCCGACGTAACCAGTCCGTCGCCCCCACTTCGTCCGGAGAACAGCCCGATGCCGATCTGCGCCCGCTTGCCGTTGCTGGTCTTTTCCCTTACCGGTCTTTTCGCGTCGCCTCTCGCGACCCTGGCCCAGGATGCCCACGCCCACGGCCCGGTGCTGACCGCGCGCAATCCCTACCCGCGCGAGGTCGGTACGGTCGCCGCCGAGGGGAAGGACATCAAGAAAGACGAAAAGGAGAGCGACAAGAAGGACGACAAGCCCAAGTGGGACGTCAACAACCCCCCGGGGCCGCATCACGACGTGGCGATCGACACCGACGAAGGCACGTGGATGACGGTCGACATCTCCCCTGACGGCAAGGAGATCGTCTTCGATCTCCTCGGTGACATCTACACCCTGCCGGCCGCTGGGGGCGACGCCAAGGCGATCAGCTCCGGTGTCGCCTGGGACATGCAGCCGCGCTTCTCGCCCGACGGGCAGTGGATCGCCTTCACCAGCGATCGCGCCGGCGGCGACAACATCTGGATCATGAAGCGCGACGGCTCCGAGCCGAAGCAGGTCTCGAAGGAGAGCTTCCGCCTGGTCAACAGCCCCGCCTGGAGCCCCGACGGCGAGTGGATCGCCGGCCACAAGCACTTCACCGCCGAGCGCTCGCTGGGCAGCGGCGAGATCTGGCTCTGGCACAGGTCGGGCGGCGATGGCCTGCAGATGACCGAGAAGCCGAACGACCAGAAAGACGTCGGCGAGCCGGCCTTTTCGCCCGACGGGCGCTACATCTACTTCAGCCAGGACACGACGTCGGGCAAGACCTTCGCCTACAACAAGGATTCGAACGACCAGATCTACGTCATCCGTCGACTCGACCGCGAGACCGGCAAGATCCTCGACTTCGTCGACGGCCCGGGCGGCGCGATCCGGCCGACGCCGTCGCCCGACGGCAAGCGCCTCGCCTATGTGCGCCGGGTGCGCTTCCAGTCGGTGCTCTTCGTGCAGGATCTCGCCTCCGGCATCGAGCGTCCGGTTTACGAGCACCTCGACCGCGACATGCAGGAGACCTGGGCCATCCACGGCGTCTATCCGGCGATGGGGTGGACGAAGGACAGCAACGCCCTGTACTTCTGGGCCGGAGGCAAGATCCACCGCCTCGGTGTGCCGGCGACCCTGGAGCCCGGCAGGCAGACGCCGGACCTGGTCGCGGCGACGCCGGACCAGATCGTCCCCTTCCACGTGCGCGACAAGCGCCAGGTCACCGAGGCGCTGCGCTTTCCCGTCGACGTTGCGCCGGAGATGTTTCCGCTCAAGATGATCCGCTTCGCGCAGGCTTCACCGGACGGCAAGCAGGTCGCCTTCCAGGCGATCGGCGAAATCTGGGTAAAGGACCTGCCTGACGGCCGGCCGCGCCGACTCACCCCGGAGCACGACCAGTTCGAGTACTTCCCCTCCTGGTCGCGCGACGGCAGGTCGATCGCCTACACGACGTTCGACGACGCTCACTACGGCAGCGTGCGCATCGCTCCGGCGGCGGGCGGGGAGGGCCGGGTGATCACCCGCGAGCCTGGTCACTACTTCGAGCCGGTGTTCACCCCCGACGGCAATTCGGTCGTCTACCGCAAGGGGACGGGAAACTACCTGCGCGGTCAGGCCTGGAGCCGCGACGCCGGGATCTACATCGTGCCCAGCGCGGGTGGCACCCCGACCCTCATCACCGACGACGGCGCGCTGCCGCAGTTCGGCGCCGCCGGCGACCGCGTCTATCTGATGCGCTACGGCGACGAGGACAAGCGCTCGCTGGTCTCGCTCACTCTTGCCGGTGCCGACCTCCGCACGCATGCGACCTCGGAAGCCGCCACCGAGTTCCGGCTCTCGCCGGACGGCAAGTGGCTCGCCTTCACCGAGCGCTGGAACGTCTTCATCACGCCGTTCGTCGCCACCGGCAAGGCGATCGAAGTCGGTCCGAAGGCGAGTGCGATTCCGCTGACCCGCGTTTCGAAGGATGCCGGGGAGGCCCTGCACTGGTCGGGCGACTCGCGCCGCCTGCACTGGTCGCTGGGGCCGGAGCTCTTCACCCGCGAGCTCAAGGAGGCATTCGCCTTTCTCGCCGGCGCGCCGGCGAAGCTCCCCGAGCCGCCGACCGCCGGTGTGCGGCTCGGCTTCGACGTCGCCTACGCCAAGCCGTCCGGCCGGCTGGCGCTGGTCGGCGCCCGCATCGTGACCATGCGTCACGACTCCATCGACGAGGTGATCGACGACGGCGTGGTGATCGTCGATGGCAACCGCATCGTCGCCGTCGGTCCGCGGACAGGGGCCGGCGCACCGGTCGTCGCCGCCGGCACACGCGTCGTCGACGTCGCCGGCAAGACGATCATCCCCGGCCTCGTCGATGTCCACTGGCACGGCGCGCAGGGGAGCGACAAGCTGATTCCGGAGCAGAGCTGGGTCAACTACGCCAGCCTCGCCTACGGTCTGACGACACTGCACGATCCGTCGAATGACACCGACGAGATCTTCGCCGCCGCCGAGCTGCAGCGGGCCGGCGTGATCGTCGCGCCGCGCATCTTCTCTACCGGCACGATCCTCTACGGCGCCAAGGGCGACTTCAAGGCCGAGATCGACTCGGAGGACGACGCTCTGTCGCATCTGCGCCGATTGAAGGCGGCTGGCGCCTTCTCGGTGAAGAGCTACAACCAGCCGCGGCGCGACCAGCGGCAGCAGGTGATCGCCGCCGGCCGCGCGCTCGGCATGATGGTCGTGCCGGAAGGCGGTTCGCTCCTCGCCCAGAACCTCACCCAGGTGGTCGACGGCCACACCGGCGTCGAGCACTCGCTGCCGGTCGGGGCGATCTACCAGGACGTCACGCAGCTCTGGGCGGGCACGAAGGTCGGCTACACGCCGACTCTCGGCGTCGCTTACGGCGGGTTGATGGGGGAGGAGTACTGGTACGCCAAGACCGACGTCTGGGCCGAGCAGCCGCTCGCTTCCCTGGTTCCGCGCCAGATCCTCGATCCGCGTTCGCGCCGTCGCGCGATCGCGCCCGACAACGAGTGGAATCATCTGCTGGCGGCCAAGAACGCCGCCGACCTGCGGGCGGCCGGCGTCTCGGTGCAGCTCGGTGCGCACGGCCAGCGCGAGGGGCTCGCGGCGCACTGGGAGCTCTGGATGATGGTGCAGGGCGGGATGACGCCGCATCAGGCGATCGAGGCCGGGACGCTTGCCGGCGCTGCGTACCTCGGGCTCGACAAGGACGTCGGCTCGATCGAGGCCGGCAAGCTCGCCGACCTCGTGGTCCTCGATGCGAATCCGCTCGACGACATCCGGCAGTCGACGAAACTGCGCTACGTCCTCGCCAACGGGCGGCTCTACGAGTCGGCGACGATGAACGAGATCGCGCCGGAGGCGAAGAAGCGGGCGCCGTTCTGGTGGGAGTAATCCGCGTGGCCTGACTCGTTTTCGCAGGCTCGCTGTGGGACTTTGCGGCTGCGGGTCGGACCCCGGTGGTCGAGATCTTGGGGCTGGCTCCTATTGAGGCT
>JBDTQT010000181.1:0-8273 GCA_039932055.1 Thermoanaerobaculia bacterium | reverse complement strand
CCTACGTGGTCGATACGGCGGGACCGAGCGGTCTCGTCGTGAGCTCGACCAGCCACACCGTTTCCACGTGGTCGAGCGACAACGGCGTCGACTTCAGCTTCACCGGAGCGGCGGATCCGAGCGGCACCGCCGGCTACGCTGTCGTCTACGACCAGACCGCCGGCACCGAACCAGCCTGCGCCACAACGCAGGTGGCCTCTACCTTTACTGGCAGCAGTTCGCCTGACGGTGACCAGTGGTGGATCCACGTCCGGGCCATTGACGGCGCCGGCAACTGCGGGGCGACGGTCCATTTCGGTCCGTTCCAGGTCGATACCCAGAGTCCGGCGGCGCCGACCGGGCTCGCCAGCCCGAGCCACGATGTCGGAGTGGCCTCGAACGACACCACGGTCGAGGTCGACTGGGTGGCGGCACTCGACCAGGCCGGCCTCTCCGGGATCGACGGCTACGGCTTCTTCTTCTCGACCGGCGAGGACGACGACTGCGACGACGTGAAGGATGTCGAGGAGGACGTTCTCTCAACGACGATCGCCGCGCTCGCCGACGGCGAGCACTTCTTCCACCTCTGCGCGGTAGACAACGCCGGCAACTGGAGTCCGGTGGCCTCGATCGGACCGTTCGTCATCGACACGGCGGGCGCCGCCGTCGTCGCCATCGGTACGGTCGCCGACACCGGCGACGGCGAACTGACGGAGGGGGAGTCGACCGAGGTCGGGTTGACCCAGCTGACGGTGGAGTTCGACGGCGCCATGTTCGACGCCAGTGGCGACAGCGATCCGGCGGACGTCACCAACCCGGAAAACTATCGCCTCTACCAGGCCGGGGCAAACGGTCTGGTGCAGACGAGCGCTTGTGGTGCGGCAGCCGGTGACGACGTCGAGGTACCGTTCGCAGCGGCGAGTTACAGCGCTTCGACCACGACCGCGGCGCTTTCCCTCTCCGGCAGCCTGGCGCTGCCGCGGGAGAGCTACCGTCTGCTGGTCTGCCCGACGCTCGAGGATGATGCCGGCACGACGATCGCGGCATTCACCCGGAACTTCACGATCCGGACGACCGATCTGCTCGGCAACCCGAACTTCGATCACGACCTCGCCGGCTGGGTAGTGACGGAGCCCTCACCGGGGAGTCTGCTGTGGAGCGCGAGCGATCTCGGCTCGGCTCCGACGTCGGGATCGGCGGAGATCGTGACCGCCTCCGGGTCGGGCGCCGTCTGGGCCCTCTCGCAGTGCTTCGCGGATCCGCTGGGGCCCTTCGAGACCAGCGGCTGGACGACGGTGGAGAGCACGGTGGCCGGCTCGCCGGTCGTCGGCGTCAGGCTCGACTTCTTCGACGGCGCCGGCTGCTCCGGAGCGCTCCTGGATTCGACGCTTTCGCCGCCGGTCGCCGGCGACACCGGCGGCTTGCGGACCTACCTGCAGCTGGCCCGGAACGCCTCGCCGGAGTTTGCGGTCTCGGTTCTGGCCACGATACAGGTCGAAGGCGGCGCGGCGGCGAGCTTCACCGTCCGCCTCGACGACCTCTTCCACGGTCACCCGCCGGCACTCTTCGTCGACGGCTTCGAGAGCGAAACCACCGGCGCCTGGAGCGTGACTCTGCCCTAGCGATTCGCAGCCAACGACGATTTCGGCAGCCGGTCCTCGCCTTCGTCAGGCGGGGACCGGCCTTTTTTTTGGCACGAGGTCGTAAGATCACGCCCTCGACGCGGAGGGCGATTGGAAATTCGGCGGTGCACGAGCTGCGGCACGATCGCCGTGGTGGCGGGGGCGATCCGGTGCGCGAAGTGCGACGGGCGGCTCGAGCTCGGCGACGAGCGCGAGCTTCTCGGGCGGCGCTTCGGCAGCTATACGCTCGTCGAGGTGGTCGGCGCCGGTGGCATGGGCGTCGTCTTTCGCGCGCGCCACGAGACGCTCGAACGCGACGCGGCGGTCAAGCTTCTGCTCCCCGGAGAAACTGGCGAGAACGCCCATCGGCGGTTCGTCAACGAAGCGCGCCTGCTTGCCGGCCTCCGCCACCCCAACGTCGTCGCGGTCTACGACTTCGCGGAAACCGAGTGGGGAGCGCCCTACCTGGTGCTCGAGCTGCTCGAAGGGCGCTCGGCCGAGGCGCTCCTCGCCGACTGTCGTGAGCGTGGCGAGGAGGGGCTGCCGCCGGCGGTGGTCGCGGCGATCCTCGAAGATGCCGTCGCCGGGCTCAACGCGGCGCACGCAGCGGGGATCGTCCATCGCGACCTCAAGCCGTCGAACCTGTTCGTCGCGGTGGAGAGCGGGCGCGCGGTCACCAAGGTGATCGACTTCGGGATTGCGCGCACCGAGCTTGCCGCGGCAGAGGCGACGCGGATCACTGCCACCTCGGCGATCGTCGGTACGCCGCTCTACCTCGCCCCCGAGCAACTCCGCCTGGAGCCGGTCGGCCCGGCCTGCGACCAGTATGCGCTGGCGCTCACCGCCTGCGAGCTGCTCTCGGGCGTCGCCGTGCGCGACGGGCTCACGCTGCCCCAGATCCTGCGTTTCGAGATCGTCGAGCCGGTGGCGGTGCGCGAGCGTTTTCCGGTCATCGGCGGGGCGACGGCACGCGCCCTCGAACGGGCGACAGAGCCCGACCCGGCCCGCCGGCACGCCGACCTCGCGACATTCCTGGAGGAGCTGTCGCTGCCCGCGGCCCACCGTGGCAGCGACGAGCTGCTGTCGAGAGTCTTGACGCCGCGCGGCGTCGAGCCGGAGGCGACTCGCCAGCCGAGCTCGGAGACTGTCCGGCTCGGAGCGACGAGAACCACCGCGGTGGCGCGCCCCGCGCCGCGCCGCGCCGGGGCGCGGAGGAGGCGACGTGGGCTCTGGGCTGCGGGTGTCGTGGCCGTCCTTCTCGCCGGCGCGCTGCTCGTCTGGCTCGCGCCGCGATGGCGTTCGACCGCCAAACCTGCTGCCGCCGCCCAACCGGCGCCGGCGCTGGCGACCATGCTCGCCGAGGCGCTGCCGGCGCCTGCCGACAGTCGGACGATCCTCGGCGAAACCGAGGGCGCCTGGGTCGTCAGCTCGCCCGGTGCCTGGTCCTTGCTGGCCAAGGAGGGCGGCGCCGTGACGCGCATCCCCTTTCCGGCCGACCTCGCCATCCTCGGCGCCGCGGCGGACGGCAGCCTGTGGGCGCGGCGTGCCGGCCGCCTGGTGGCCATCGATCCAGTGCGCCAGAGTGAGCGGCCGCAGGGTGGCGCCTGGCCGGCGCCGTGGGCGACCGCCGACCCCGCGGCGCTTGCGGTCTCGCCGCGCGGCCACTTCGTGACCCTCGATCGCGGCAGCGAGCTCTGGGTCGCGGAGCTCGGGGAGAACGGGTTGAGCCGGCGGTTCACCGTGCTGCTGGCGGCGACCGGCACGGGACGATGGCGCAGCGTGTTGACCGATCAACGCCTCGCGGTCGCCGTGGCGGAAACTTCCCTGACCCTCTTCCGGCTGAGCGACGGGCACGAGCTCTGGCGCCGCCCACTGCCGGACCATAGGATTTCCGCGCTGGCGCTCGCGGACGGCCTGGCCTGGCTCGCCCTGGGCAGCGCGGTCGGCGAGGTGCAGGTCCTGGCGGTCGCGGACGGACACGAGGTCGTTCGACTCCCGCGCGCCGGAATGGTGGAGGCGCTGCACTGGATCCCCGATCGTCCAACTCTGGCAATCGGCAGTGACAACGGCCTGGAGCTCTGGCGCCCGGGCGGTGCTCGCGGCGGAGCCGTCGAAGCGGTCGCCGGCGTCGGCGGCTGCTCCGATCTGTTCTTCGGCGCGGCGACGCTCGCCTGTCTCGATCGCACCCGCGGACGCCTGCAACGGCTCGACTATGGCGCGGCGCCAGTTGCGCAGCGCGTCGAGCTCGGCGGGGCGGAGGCCTGGGCGGCAGTCGCCTCGCCGGCCGGAGTTCGCCCGCCGGCGATCTACGTCGGCGACGCCGCGGGCGCGCTGCACCGCTACGACCTGGTCAGCGGCGAGACCACCGAGCGCCGCGTTCACGACGCCGGGGTGACCGCGCTGGCGATCGAGGGCGACAGGCTGGCGAGCGCCTCGGACGACCGCACCCTCGCCGTCTGGAAGCTCCCGGCGATGGAGGTGCAGTACCGCTCGCGCGCCCATGGCTATCTGATCAACGCGCTCGACCTCGCCGCGGGCTCACTCTGGTCGGCGTCGTCGGACCGCACGGTGAAGCGCTGGAGCTGGCCCGACCTCGAAGAGCTCGAAAGCGTCGACGTCGACCGCGCGACCGGCATTCCCGCCGAGCTCCACGCGCTCGCCGTCGATCACGGCGGCGATCGGCTCTGGCTCGGCACCTGGCAGGGCTTCGCCCTCCGCCTCGACCGGCAGAAGGGAGGCTGGCGCGCGACGCGGACGGCGATCGCCTGCCGCGCCGGCTACCGCTGGGTGCGGCTGCCGCTCCTCGAGGCGCGCGTGCTGCTCGCGATCGAGCCACCGGAGCTGCTCCTCTTCGACGAGCGCCGTGGGGACGTCACCCGGCTGCCGACGTTCGACCGGCCGCTCTACGGCCTGGCGGCAGCTGGCGGGAGCGGCTTCTGGGGAACTGGAGCGGCGACCGTCCTGCGCTTCGACCTGGCGCGAGCCGCCGGCGGAGCGCTGGAGTGGAGCGTGCGGGGAACCGTCGCCACGGGGCTCGGAGTCGTTACCGCTTCCGCGGCGCACGGCGACACGCTCGCCCTCGCCGACAGCCGCGGCGCCCTGCTGCTGCTCGACGGCAAAGTGCTCGCGACGACACCCGTGCTCGCCCGGGGCTCGAGCGCGACGCCGGAATGAGGCGATCACTCGAGCTCGCCAGTCCCGCGCGTTCGGCCGGCTAGGATCCTCCGGGCCAGATGTTGGGTGCCGCGCCATCAAAGGCCGGTTCGCGGCGGGCAGCGTTGGCCAGGCGCATCGAGTCGACCCAGTAGGAGTGCAGGAAGAGCGCCGTCACCAGCGCGAGCAGGAGGAGCGTCCCTTTGAACAGCCGGTACCAGAACGGCGTTCCCGGCACGAGCACCTCGAGCTCCTCGAAGTAGAGGACTTCGCAGGCGCCGTTGCCGCCATCGGTGCGGACCCGGCTCGACCGGCGCCAGAAGTCTCGCCAGTCGTCGACCTGATAGTCGACCAGAGCCCCCTTGACGTGGATCTGGTCGCCGACGCGAATGTCGTCGAGGTGCGACCGCAGATCCTCGTCGTCGGTCACCAGGTGATTGTTCGACATCTGCGATCCGACGAATCGGACGCCTTGCGGATAGCGGTAGTAGCAGGTCCACGGGCCGCTCTCGAACTCGACCTTGCCGAGCTCGCCGGACTGGAGATTGCTTCCCCACACGACACAGAGGTCCTTCGTATCGATGGACGAGCTGTCATGGTAGATGTCGGCGAGGCTCTGGATGTTGTTGTGGCTCACGACCAGACCCCAGAGCTCGTATTCGGCCACCGGTCGAACCCGAACCGAGTGGCCCTTGTAGGCGAATTCGAACGGCTGGCGCTCCGTGGCCTCCTGCAGCGGCTCCAGGAGCAGCGCGGGATCGATCTCGGTGGGCGAAGGCAGGCTGCCCTTGTTCCTCCAGGACAGCAACAACAGGGCGACGAGAGCGAGCGCGACGAAACCGAGGATCCGGCGACGTCCCTCCAGGGAATCCTGCAGGGTCGTCCGCGGCTGAACTTGCAAGGGTGGCCTCAGCGGGGCGCCAAGGTCAGCCCCGCCGCTTCGCGCAGGGTGCGCTCGACGTAGATCGGGGTCACCTGGCCGCGCCAGCGCGGGTCGAGGTCGGTGTTGTCCATCGGCGTCGCGGCGCTGCGCGCCCTGGCGGCCGCGGCGGCGATCGACTCGGCAGTGAGCGGCTTGCCGATGAGCGCCTCGGCGACCTCTGCGGCGGAGGAGGGGAGCGAGGCGATCGAGCCGAGCACCACGCGGGCGTCGCGAACCACCTCGCCGTCCATCCACAGAGCCACGGCGACCGACAGCACGCCGAAGTCGATCGAGCCGCGGCGGCGCAGCTTGAAGAAGGCCGTGCGGCAGTGCGCGGCGTCGGAAGCTCCGGGGACGACGATCGCGGTGACGATCTCGTCGCGCTGTTTCGTCAGGTAGGCCATGCCGTCGTCGTGGTAGAGCGCCGCGATCGGGATCTCGCGTTCACCCGCGGTGGAGGCGAGATGCACGCGCGCGCCGAGAGCCATCAGCATCGGCGCCGAGTCAGAAGAGCTCACCGCCCAGCAGCGCGGCGACGACGGCGCCACCCAGCAGATCTTTCCTTCGGCCTTCATGCAGTAGGAGATCGACTGCCGCCACTCCTCGGTCTGGTTGTAGTAGGTGCAGCGGGTGTCGAGGCAGATGTTGCCGCCGATCGTGCCCATGTTGCGCAGCACCGGAGACGAGATCCAGCCGACGGCCGCGGCCAGGGCCGGGAAGCGCGTGCGCACCGCGGCCGAGCGCTCGACCGCGGCGAGCGTCGCCATCGCTCCGATCCGCAGCTCGCCGTTCACCGCGATACCGCGAAGCTCCGGGACGCCCGCCAGCGAGATCACCGTCGCCGCCTTCTGGTGCCGCCGTTTCATGTTCGGCCAGAGGTCGGTGCCGCCGGCGACGAGGCGCGCCCCTTCTTCGATGCCGCCTTCGGCGGCGAGGATCGTGGCGGCCTCGGCGACGGTCGCCGGCTGATGGAGGCGGAACTTCGGCAGTCGCAGCATCTCAGTCGCCCTTCTTGCCCTGCAGCTTGGTGGTGAGCGCTTCGACGCTGCCGGTCTTGAGCGCTTCGTCGCGGTCAGCCATGGTGCCGTCCTTCGACTTCCTGCCGGTGGCGAGCTTGAACTCGTGCTCGTTGGTGGCCTTGCCGTCGCCGCCTTCCCATGGCGTCGGCACCTTGAGGGTGAAGCCGAAGTCGATCTCCGGAAAGGCGTCGGGGCCGAAGCGCGCCGGCTTCCCCTTGCGCTTCGCCTCGAGCGCCTTCAACACCATGTGGGGATGGATCGGCACCTGGTCGACGCGCACGCCGACGGCGTCATAGATGGCGTTGGCGCAGGCCGGCGGCATCGGCAGGAGCGGCCCCTGGCCGACCTCCTTGGCGCCGAACGGGCCGGCCGGATCGGGATCCTCGATCAGGTAGGTGGTGACCGGCGGCATCTCTTCGAAGGTCAGGCTCTTGTACTCGAGAAGGCTGGGGAACTTGTGCACCAGCGCCCCCGAGCGCGCCTTCGGCAGCCGCCGGAAGGCGCTCTCTTCCATCATTGCCTCGCCGAGGCCCATGTAGACCGAGCCCTCGACCTGGCCCATCACCAGCGCCGGATTGATCGAGCGGCCGATGTCGTGCGCCATCCAGACGTGCAGCGGCCGCCAGATGCCGGTGGCCTCGTCGACCTCGACCTCGACCACCGCTGCCGAGTAGGAGTAGGTGGGGGAGGGGCCGACGCCGGCGCCGCGATACTTGCCCGGCGAGCGCGGCGGCGTGTAGGAGCCCGCCGCCGCGAGCGTGCCGACGCGTGCCTCGGTGACGATCACCGCCTCCTCCCAGGAGAGCCCCTTGGCGGGGTCCGAGGCATCAAAGACTCGCCGGCCGGAGAACACCATCTGCGTCTCGGGGAGTCCCAGCTGGCGCGCGACCGCCTGCGCGACCACCGCCCGGACCTTCTCGGCGGCGTCGCGCGCGGCGTGCCCCATCATCAGGGTGACGCGCGACGAGTAGCTGCCGAGATCGACCGGCGTGAACGCCGTGTCGGCGACCTGGAGCCGCAGGTCGGCGAGCTCCAGGCCGAGGACCTCCGCCACGACCGCCGCGAGGACCGAATCCGAGCCCTGGCCGATCTCGGTCTCGCCGCAGAAGACGGCGACGCCGCCACCGCGGTCGACATGCAGGGTGACGCCGGATTGCGGCATATGGTTCCAGTAGATCGGCAGTCCCGCGCCGCAGAGGTAGCTGCCGCAGGCGAGGCCGAGGCCACGCCCCAAGGGGAGCCTTCCCCAGCGCTCGCGGTAGCCCGAGCCGGACACGACCGCCTCGATGCAGCGCGCGAGGGCAATCGTGCCGAGCTTCAGCCAGTTGGCCGTGATCGTGTTCGGCGCCTCGACCATTCGCAGGCGCAGGTCGGCCGGATTCTGTGCGAGCGCGACGGCGATCTTGTCCAGCTGCACCTCGAAGCCGAAGCGCGGCTGCGGCGTGCCGTGGCCGCGTTTCGGGCCGCAGGCCGGTTTGTTGGTGAAGGCGCGGATCGACTCGAACTTGTAATGTGGCAGGCGGTAGGTCACCGTCTGCAGCGCGCCGGTGTAGTAGGTCGAGGCGACGCCGTAGCTGC
>JBDTQT010000180.1:0-8327 GCA_039932055.1 Thermoanaerobaculia bacterium | reverse complement strand
CCGAGCTCGATCGCCGAAAGGTCGGCGAACGGTCCGTTGAACTCCGCCATCGGCGTGCGGACGCCGTCGATCAGAACCAAGTCCTGTATTTGCATTCGGCTAGCTCCTCGAAAGTGTCGGGGATTCGCGCGGCCGCGGCCGCGGGAGAAGGCTATCAAGAAAGGCCTGGATCAGATTTGCCCTGCCAGCCGGTGAATCTCCCGCCGGATCGGGTTCAGGTCGAGCCTGGAGGACAGCCGGTGCGCCAGGATGACCACGATTCGCTGCCGCGCCGGCTCCAGCCAAAGGCTGCCACCGGTGAAGCCGGTGTGACCGAACGCGCTGGGGGTCAGCGCCGGGCCGCTCGAGCCATCGTCGCTCTGCCGCGCCCAGCCGAGGGCGAAGGCACCTTCGCCGGCGAGTGTTCGATCGACCGCCGCGCGGGTCAGGACCCGTTCAGGCCGGAGCCACTCCCGCCCCAGAGCCAGCTGTTCATCCGCCGTCACGAAGAGCCCGGCATGGCCGGTCAGGACGCCGATCGCCCGCGCATTGCCATCCTGCGGCACGCCGCGCAGAAACGGCGCCTGACGGGTGAGCTGCATTCCCTGTTCGGCGGCGAGCTCGACCTCTTTCCAGTTGTCGAGCCGACATTCGACGATCTGCTCTGCCGGCGGTTTCCCGGCCAGCGCGCCGAGCGGAGCGAGGTCGAGCGGTTCGCAGACGTAGCGATCGAGCACGTCGCTGAGACGATCTCCTGTCACCTTCTCTACCGCCAGGCCCCAGAGGATGTAGCCGAGGTCGCTGTAGAGAGTCATGGGAGACGTGGCTGGCGATCGTTGCCAAAGGCTGCTGGTAAGAAGAAAACTGGCCAACGCAGCACGGTCGGTGAGGCACTTCCCGAGCTTGGGGCCCAGCGGGGTCCAGGCAGCGATACCGGAACGGTGGCGCAGCAGATCCTCGAGCGTGGCGCCGCCCGCAGTCGCCGCCTGGACGCCGAAGATCGCCGTCAGCGGGGTCGCGAGCGCCAGGCTCTTCTCTTCCTCGAGCGCCAGCGCCAGAGTGGCCATCCACGGCTTGGTGAGCGAGGCGGCGTCGAAGCGGGCGCCGGGAGCGAGCGGCTCGCCGCCGAGGCGGTCGCCGGCGGCGTGGCGGAAGCGGATCTGGCTATCGTCGGCCACCAGCACCTCGATGGCGCTCACCGCGCCGCCGAGGCGAGCGAGTCCGTCGAGATAGGCGGCGAGCTCTCGAGCTTGCGGTTGACCGTCGGCCATCGAAACCGTATCTTGCCCTGAACCGTGTCTCCGCGCACCGCCTCGCGCATCCTCGTTGCCCCCGACTCACTCGCCGCCGAGCGCGCGCTGGTCGGCGAGCTCTCCCGACTCGCCGACGCCGACCCGCTGGCGAGGAAGACGGTGGTCGTCCCGTCGCACAGCCTGCGCGTCGCGCTCCTTGCCCGGCTTGCCGGTCTCCGTCCAGCCTGGCTGGGCCTCGAGGTCGTCACGCTGCGCGGACTGGCGCGCGCCATTCTCGAGCGCGGCGGCCGCGACTACCGCTCCGGCGACGCCCTGCTGCCGGTCGTGGTCGAGCGCCTGGCACGCCGTGAGCGCGCCCTCGCCCGCCATCTCGAAACGCTCGTCGATGGCTTCGCCGGCGCGCAGGGGGCGGTGCGCGACCTGCTCGACGCGGGCTTCGGCGAAGAGCACCTCGAGGCCGCCCTCGAGCGTCTTGAAGAGGAGCGCAACTTGCTCGGCGGCGACGCCCTCGACCGCACCGCGGCGCTCTGCCAGATCGCCGCCGCCAGTCGTGGTGAGCTCGCGGCGCTCGGGCTCGCCGTCGATGCCGACCTCTATACGCAGGCCGCGGAGCTGCTGGTCGCCGATCCCGACTGCGCGCTGCCGGCCACCACCCTCTTCGTTCACGGATTCGCCGACGCTACCGGCGTCGCCAGCGACCTGCTGACCGAGCTTGTACGCCAGCGTCCGGCGATTGCCATCCTCCTCGACCCTTGGGACCTGGACGGAACCAGCCGCGTGACCTGGAGATTCGGCCGCCGGCTCGCCGAACGGCTGGCGGGCATCGCCGCGGTCGAGCCGCTCGATGTCCCCCCGGCTCCCGCTCGGCTGCGGCTCTACTCCGCCGCCGATCCGGCGCGCGAGACGCGCGCCGCGATCGGCCTGCTCGCCGCACGGGTCGGCGCCGGCGAGCGTCCGGAGGAGATCGCCTTCGTGGCGCGCGACCCGGCGCCCTTTGGCTCACTGCTGGCGCGCGAGATCGATCGCCAGGCGCTCCCGGCATCGGGCAGCGACGGGCCGGCGTCGCCCCTCGCCCGCCGCGCCCGCGGCCTCCTGGAGCTCATCGAGCGCCAGGGAGACGCGGCGCTCGGACTTGCTTTCGCGGTGGCCGGAGAGTTCCTGGCGCGCGGCTCCGGAGCGCGCCCGTGGGAGCTCCGGCTCGGT
Organism: Thermoanaerobaculia bacterium; assembly: GCA_039932055.1. Taxonomy (GTDB): domain Bacteria; phylum Acidobacteriota; class Thermoanaerobaculia; order Multivoradales; family JAGPDF01; genus JAGPDF01. The sequence goes on along the minus strand of JBDTQT010000180.1, from coordinate 5,892 downwards.
GCGCTCGCCCTCGGCGCTCGGCGTCTCGCCACGCTCACCGAGCTCGAGATCGCCCAAGATCAGGTCCTTCTGCCGGTGCGCGACCACTTCGCCGCGCGCGCGGCGAGCGCCCCCGGCGGCGGCGCACCGACCTCCCACACTTTGGCGGCGCGCCCACGTTCGCTCCCGGCCGGGGCGCTGCGCCGGACGCAGCGCCAGGCGAAGGCGCTCCTCGGCCGCCTCGCAGCGCAGAACCGGCGCCTCTCACTCGCCGCGGCGATGGCCGGCGTCGCCGACCTCGTTCGGGCGCTCGTCGACTCGGCGGAGGAACAGCAGGCGCTTCTCGCACCGCTCGCCGCCCTCGTCGAGGCGGGCGCCGCCGTCCCGCCTGCCTTCGAAGTCACCGCGGCCGAAAGCGCACTGCTGCTGCGCGACGCCTGGAGCGGCCTCGGCTCCTCGGCGCTCGGCGGTGCCGGCGGCGGCGTCGCGCTGCTGGCGGTGGCCGAGGCGCGCGGCCGCACCTTGGACCACCTCGTTCTCGCCGGCTTGACTCGCGATCGCTTCCCACGCGCCGTGCGCCCCGATCCGTTCTTCCCCGACAGCCTGCGCGCGCGGCTGCGCGATCTGCTGCCCGACCTGCCGGTCAAGAGTGAGGGCCACGACGAAGAGCGCTTTCTCTTCGCCCAGCTGCTCGGATCGGCACCCGAGATCGACCTCTTCGCGGCCAGCGCTGACGAAGACGGAAAGCTGCTCTCGCCGTCCTCCTTTCTCGACGAGCTCCGTCGCGCCGGACGGCTCGGCGAGGCTGTCGCAGCTCCGGAGCCGGCGGTGCAATCAGCGCTCGATTCCGCCAGCTGGATCGCTCTGACAGGTGACCGCGCCAGGCTCGCTCCGGCCTTGGCGCTGGCCTACGAGGAAGGCGCGACTCGCTTCCCCCTCACTCACCAGACGGATCTGGCTACCGCAACCGCCGCGGAGCCCGCACCTCGGTCCACCGCTGCGCGCTGGGCGGCGAGCCACGTCGCCCTGCTGGCGGAGCTTGCCGCCGATCCGCTCGACTCGCGCAGCGACCGCCTCGGCCCGTTCTTCGGTTTCGTCGGCGCTGCTCCGCCCCCGGAGTGGCCCGGCGCGGGGCCCGGAGCCGAGCCCGGGGATCCGCGCGCGCCGTCGCCCGCCGTCACCACGCTCCAGGAGCTCGCTGGCTGTGGCTGGCGGGCCTTTCTCGGCAAGCTCCTGCGTTTGGGCAAGCTGCCGGCCGGCGAAGACGAGATCCCGGAGCTGCCGAGCTACCTGGTGGGTACGGTGGTGCATGCGGTGCTCGAAGAGATGGCGTCGCCGGCGCTGCGAGAGGTGAAGACACTCGCCGTCGCCGAGGCGTCTGCCGGCGACGAGGTGATCTGGCCGGAGGCACCGCAGCTCGCAGCGGCGATCGCCCGGGAGACGCGCCGGACGCTCGTCGACGAGGGTTTCGATCCCGACCTCTTCGCGCTGCCGATCGAGGTCGCCGCGGCGGAGACGCTCGAAGTGGTCCGCCGGCTCGACTGGCCCACCGGCCGCCGGCTCCTGCTGGGGATCGAGGTCGACGGCACCGCCAACCTGACGCTGCCGGCCGGAGGCCGGACGGTCGGATTCCGCGCCGATCGCGTCGAGCAGGCGGCGGAGGGACTGCTGCTGAGCGACTACAAGACCGGCAACAGCGTCGTTTCGAGTGCGGTCAAGGCGTCGACCCGTCAGGCTCACCTCGAGAAGAGCCTGGCCGCGGGCAAATGGTTGCAGCTTCCCGCCTATGCCCGCGCCCGGGCGGCGCAAGCGGTCGAAGGGCGGTTGCTGTTTCTCAAGGACGACCTCGAGGACGACCGGCGCGAGGCGTACTTCTCCGCTCCCGCCGCAGGCTCGGCAGCCGATGTCGCCGATCGCCTCCTCTGGCAGACGCTTTTCGCGGCCTGGGAGGGCGGCACCTTCCTGCCCCGTCTACTCGCCGAGGATCTGCAGAGTCCCTACGAAGGCTGCTCTTACTGCGACGTACGCGTCGCCTGCCTGCAGGGTGACAGCGGCGCACGTCTGCGACTCGAGCGCTGGGTGCGCCTGCACCGGGGCCAAAGGCCGGCTGCTGAGGCGACCGTCGCGGCAGGCGGCGCGGCGGGCGGCGCGCCCGGGCGACCGATCGATGCGGCTGCGGCAAGCGAGGAGAGCGCCTGGCAGCTCTTCAAGCTGCGGGACTCCGCCTCCCGTGACTCCGACCCGGAGGGTTCATGAGCCCCGGAGCCCCGGCCCCATCGGCGCTCGCCGACCAGGCCGCCCGCGACCTCGCGGTCACCGAGTTCGTGTCGCCGGTGGCGCTCGAAGCCGGCGCTGGCACCGGCAAGACCCGCGCGCTCGTGGCACGTCTGGCGACCTGGCTCCTGGGACCGGGCTGGGCGCTCGCCGCCGCCGAGCTCGAGGAGCGCCGCCGCCTCACCGGTGATCCTGCCGTCGAGTTCTCCGAGACCGCCGCCCGCGTCGCCGAGGGCACCGTCGCGATCACCTTTACCGACGCTGCGGCGGCTGAGATGTCGCGTCGCCTCGGCGCGCTGCTCGGCGAGCTGGCGAGCGGCCGACCGGCGAAGGATCTCGCCCCGGTGCCGGCGCTGCTCGAAGGCGTCAATCTCGAGCAGCGCGCCCAGAGCCTGTCGAGCGCGCTCTCCCGGCTCCGACTGCAGACGATTCACAGTTTCTGTCATCGGCTGCTCGCCGACCACCCGTTCGAAGCCGGCCTCCACCCCACCCTTTCCGTCGACGCCGACGGCACGGCGCTCGGCCAGGCGACGACCGAAGTCCTCCTCGAGCGCCTGCGGATCCGGCAGCCGCAGATCGTTGCCCTGGTCGCGGAGGGCGTCGATCCCGCCTCGCTGCACGCCGCTCTCGTTCGATTGCTGGCTGTCGGCGTGCGCAAGGAGGACCTGGCCGCCCGGCGATTCGATGACGCGACCTGCGCCGCGATCCTCGCCGGCGTCGCCGAGCTACTCGCCCGCTTTCTCCCCGAGCTCGCGCGGCTGGCCGCGGCGGCCACCCGGGTCTCGACGCTGCCACCTGCACTTGACGCCCTGCATCTCCTCGAGCGCTGCCTCGGCGATGTTCAACGCGACCGCGCCGGACTCGAAGCGCTCTGCGCCGAGGCGCAGGCGTCGCGCGCGCCATGGGAGAAACTCTTCGCGCGCTACGCCAAGGAAGGTCTCGGGAAGACGGAGGAGAAAACGCTCGGCGCCGGCAGCGCCGCTTATCTCAGTCTGGCCAACGCCCTCGGCGAGCGGCTCGGGGAGCTCCTGGCGCTCGATCCACGCAAGTTCGAGCTCGCCCGGGAGGCACTCGGTCCGCTCGTCGAAGAGGTGCGCGTTCGCCTGCAGCGTGCCGGTGTGCTCTCGTTCGAAGATCTCCTCGATCGCGCCACCCACCTCCTGCAGCACAGCGGCCCGGTGCGGCGCCGGCTGCGGCGGGAGATCCGCCAGCTGCTCGTCGATGAATTTCAGGACACCGATCGCCGGCAGTGCGACCTCCTCGCCGCCCTGGCGCTGGGTGACGACGAGGGGCCGCGACCCGGACTCTTCGTGGTCGGCGATCCCAAGCAGTCGATCTACGCCTGGCGCAACGCCGATCTCGCCTCCTATGAGCGCTTCCTCGCCCGCATGCAGGCGGCCGGCGGCCGCTGCGACCGACTGTCGGTCAACTTCCGCTCGGTGCCGGCGGTGCTGGCGGAGGTCGAGCGCGCGGTCGCGCCCATCATGCGACCGCTCCCCGGAGTGCAGCCGAGCTTCGAACCGCTCACGCCAAGCCCGGCGCTGGCGGCGAGCGCAGGATTCACCCGGCGCAATCGCCATCCGGTCGAGCACTGGCTGTCGTGGGACTCCTCGGCGCGCGCTCAAGGCGCGAAGACCCCTGCCGCGCAGGCGTGCCGGATCGAGGCCGCGGCGATCGCGGCCGACATCCGCGAGCTGCATGACGAGGGGGGTGGGGAGGGTCTCGCCTGGTCCAGCTTCGGCATCCTGCTGCGGGCGCGCGGCGACCTCGAGATCTACCTCGAGGCGCTGCGGCGCGCCGGCATTCCCTACGCGGTGCAGAAGGACCGCTCCTACTACCGGCGGCGCGAGATCATCGACCTCGCTTGCGCCGTGCGCGCCATCCTCGATCCGGCCGACCTGTTGGCTCTCGTCGCCTTCCTGCGCAGCCCGCTGGTCGGCGTTCCCGACGCCGCCTGGATCCCTCTCTGGCGCGCCGGCTTCGCCGCGGCGATGAGCGATCTCGAACGACCAGAAGGAACGGCTCTCGCAGCCGTCGAGCACGCCATCGCGACTGCCGCCCGAGAGACCCCGGGCGAGGTCCCCGGTGGCGCGGCGCTGGTCGACTGGCCGCTCGCGCTGGGCGCAGCGGCGCGTGCCGTCGCCCGGCTGCGGGACGAATTCACCCGCCTTCCCGCCGAGTCCTGGATCGAGCGTCTGCGGGCGTACCTGCTGCCCGAGCCGCTCGCAGCGGCGCGTTTTCTCGGCCGCTTCGGAGTCGCCAACGTCGAGCGGCTACTGACCGCGCTCGAGCGCGACCTCGCCGGTGAGAGCGATCCACACCGCGCTCTCGCGCGCCTCCGCCAGGCCGTCGAGGAGGAGCGCGACGCCGAGGATGCGCGCCCCCCCGACGCCGGCCTCGACGCCGTCGCGGTGATGACGATCCACACCGCCAAGGGGCTCGAGTTCGGCCACGTCTACCTCGCGCAGGCGCACAAACGGCGACCGTCGGGCGGCACCGGGATCCCCGCTGGTTTTACCGATGTCGCCGCCGCTCCTGCGGACTCGGCGGCCGGTGCGCAACGCGAGCTCGTGTTGTTCGGTGCCCCGTCGCCGGGTTACGCCGTGGCCGAGTCCCTTCGCCGGCAGGCGCGCGAGGCCGAAGCTGTTCGCCTGCTCTACGTCGCGCTGACTCGCGCCAAGGAGCGCCTCGTCGTCTGCGGCAACTGGCCGGAGAGCCCGAAACCAGCCGACATCGCGGCGGCAAACAGCTTCCTCGACCTGCTCGCCGATCGGCGCCCCGACGCCCTGCACGAGCTGGCCGAGGGCGGAGAGCTCCGCGATGAGGCCGGTATCCCGTGGCGTCTCGCGGCGCGGCCGCTCCGCTCTGACGCAGACGGTGCCGACGAGCGAACCGGAACCGCAGCGCGGCGAGCGTCCCCCGGCGGCGAAGCGGAGCCGGCACGGGCGACGATCACCAGCGCGATGCGCGACGCCGCCCACCGGCGCGAAGCCTGCTCCCGCCTCGAGCGCGCCGCTGCGCTCGCGGATGCCGGGGAGCCGCGCGATGAACTCACCACGGGCGCGAAGGAGGGCGCATCGCGCTCGCTGGCGCTCGCTCTCGGCGTCGCGCTGCATCGCGCACTCGAGCTCGAGGAGCTCGCCGAGCAGGCGCCGGAGGCGTGGCAGGCGGCTGCCGCGGCGGCCTTCGCCAACGAGCTTCCCGCGGCCTCCGGCGGCGAACGGAGCGCCCTCGTGGCCGAGCTCGCACGGCTTCGCGACTCTTCCCTCTTCGCCCGGCTGCGCGTGCTCCGGTCGCAGATCCTGGCGCGAGAACTGCCGCTGCTCGCCGAAGCCTCCGGAGCGCTCGGAGCGCGGGCGCTCGACGGCATTGTCGGCACGCTCGATCTGCTCTACCGCGATCCGGCGACCGGCGAGGTCGTGGTCGCCGACTTCAAGACCGATGACCTGGCTCCCGACGCCGCGGCCGAGACGATCGCCGCCAAGCTCGAGCGCTACCGCCCCCAGCTAGAGCTCTACGGCCGCGCGGTCCAGCAAGCGCTGGCGCTCGACCGTCCGCCGCGCCTCGAGCTCTGGCTACTCGCGACGGGTGCCGTCCATCCCATCGCCTGACCCGCAGGCCGCGCGCGCGTTGACCGCC
>JBDTQT010000179.1:0-8341 GCA_039932055.1 Thermoanaerobaculia bacterium | reverse complement strand
CTGGCGAGCGCCGACGTCGAGGGCGGCGACCTCGGCGGCGTCGGCCGCGAAGTCGCCCGCCGCCTGCGGTCCGTCCGGCCCCCGGCCGGTGGCACGATCGAGCTCGGCGGCAGGCTCGCGAGTCAGAACGAGACGTTCCGCGATCTCGCCCGCGTCTTCGTCCTCGGACTGCTGGCGGTCTTCGCGGTGCTCGTCGGTCAGTTCCGCGCCGTGCGGCCGGCGATGCTGGTCCTGCTCACCCTGCCGCCGGCGCTCGCCGGCGCCTTCGTGCTGCTGGCGCTGACCGGCGTGCCGCTCAACGCTTCGTCGCTCATCGGCGTGGTGCTGCTCACCGGCCTGGTGGTGAAGAACGGCATCCTGCTGCTCGAGCGGGCGGCGCGCCGCCGCGAGGCCGGTCAGCCGGCGCGCGTCGCGCTCGTCGCCGCAGCTCGCGAGCGGGTCCGGCCGATCCTCATGACCACGCTGTGCACGATCTTCGGTCTCGCGCCGCTCGCGCTGGGCATCGGCGCCGCCGGCGAAATGCAGCGCCCGCTGGCGCTCGCGGTCATCGGCGGCCTCTTCGTCTCGACCGCTTCGACGCTCTTCCTGCTCCCGGCGCTCGCCGCCGGGGCGAAGCACCGCGATCGAAGCCGGTGAGCAGGTAGGGCTGGCCCCGCAGTTCTCACCCGCTTTCGTCGCGAGGTGTCGGAGCTGCCCGTGGCCGCACGGAGGCGGGCTTCAGCCGGCGGCGAGAGCGCGCGCTTCGCGGGTGAGCGGGTAGCCGGGGCCGTGGGCGGTGGTGAGGCGGCGGGCGGCGTCGGCGGCGTCGCGACGGCGGCGGTCGCGGTCGCCGGCGGCGCGCGCGAGACGTGCCGAGTCGAGCCGCCACTCGCCGAGCCGCGGATGCTCGGGGTCGATTGCCGCGACGACCGCGAGGGCGGCGTCGAGCATCGTTCGCGCCTCGCCGAGCGCGGCCTGGCGGGCGGTAGTACCGGAGGCCGTGGCGGCGGCTGCCAGCAGGTCGAGCGCGATCTCGCGCCGGGCGTTGGCGGTGCCGAGCTGGGCTTCGCCGATCGTTTTCAATGCGATCTCGAGGACGCGCCGGTGGTGGACGAGGGCGCCCGCGGCATCGCCCGCCCGCCGGCAGGCCTCGCCGAGGTAGAGCAGCGGCACGCGCAGTTCGTCGGCCTCGACGCCGAAGAGCTTCTCGTTCCCGGCGATCGCCCGGGCGAGGAGCTCGCGGCCGCTCGCCAGGTCGCCCAAACGGACCCGCGCCATCCCGAGATTGCCGACCGCGGTCACGGTGAGCTGGTCGTCCGCGCCGAGCTTGTCGCGGAAGCGGTCGACCGCCCGCTGGTAGAGCGCTTCGGCGCCGCGGTAGTCCTCGCGCGCGAACGCCACCTGACCGAGCATGCGCAGGCAAGTGCCGGTCTCGTAGTGGTCGAGCGGCGCGAAGATCGCGAGCGCGCGGGTGAACCGGCGTTCGGCCTCATCGTAGCGTCGGGTGGAGACGTCGAGGAATCCCAGGCGGAGGAGGATCTGCCCGACCTCCGGGTGGCCCTCGCCCATGGTGCGCTCGACGACCGGCAGGGCGGTTTCGAGCTCGCTCTCGGCCTCGGCGCGTTTGCCGACGTACTCGAGGAGCTCTCCCCAGGTCATGCGCGCCCGGGCGGTACGCGGGTGGTTGGCGCCCAGCCGCAGGGTGAAGATCCGCACGCTCTCCGCCGCGGCGGCTTCGGCCTCCGCGTAGCGGTCGGCGGCGCCCAACGCCATGGCGTGCTCGAGCAGCGCCTGCGCGGTTTCGGCGCTGTCGGCGCCACTCTTGCGGCGGGTGAGCGCGAGGACGAAGTCGCTCGAGGCGAGCGCCGCGGCGTTGTCTCCGAGCTGCAGCTCCGCGCCGCCGATGGCCGAGCGGGCGCGCAGGACTTCGTCGCTCTCCTCCGCGAAGCTCGCGACGAGCACCGGCAGGGCAGCGGCGAGCTCCGCTTGCGCCGCCTGCAGATCGCCGTTCGCGAACAGCGCCTCGCCGAGCGTCAGGCGCGCCAGTGCCACCTCCCGATCGCTGTCGGGGAGGAGCTTCCTCCGCTCGGCGAGCGCGTCGCGCGCCAGGCGCAGCGCGACGTCGTTTCTGCCCAGCCGGCGCTCGATCTGCGACACCGCGTCCCAGAGAGCCGCCTGGACTTCCGGCTCTTCGGCGAGCTCGCTGGCGATGCGCGCGGCGCCTTCGTCGAGCAACTGGCGCGCGGTAATCGTCTCGCCCTGGGCGCGATCCGGATCCGAACCCTCGAACAGGCGGATGAGGAACCCTTGCACCCGTTCGGCGCGCCGCGAGCTGGCTTCGGCGTGGGCGGCGTTCGCCGCCGCGCGCCGCGCCTGCCAGAGCGCCGCGGAGAGCCCGGCGATGAGCGACAGCGCCACCAGCGCCGCCGCCACGACGGCGACCCGGTGGCGGCGGGCGAACTTGCGCGCCCGGTACCAGCGTGAGTCGGGGCGCGCCTCGACCGGCCTGCCGTCGAGGTAGCGCTGCAGATCGTCGGCCAGAGCCCCGGCCGAGGTGTAGCGGCGCTCGGGTGCACGGTCGAGCGCGCGCGCCAGGATCGTCTCCAGGTCGCCGGCGAGCCGCCGGGCGAGATGAGGGCTCTCGCCGGCGGGCAGGCCGAGGCGGGCGAGCTCGTCCGCGGTGAGCGCGCGCACGACGCTCGTGAGCCTCGGCAGGGTCTCGTTGGTGACCTCGGCGGCGAGCGCCGCGGCGGAGGTCGACGCGCGCGGATGCGGCCGCCGGCCGGTGAGCAGCTCGTGGAGCACTACGCCCAGCGCGTAGACGTCGGTGGCGGTCGTGACCGGTTCACCGAGGATCTGTTCCGGCGCCGCGTAGGCAGGCGTGAGCGCCCGCAGGCCGAGGGCGGTGAGCTCCGGAGCCGGAGATGCCGACGCGTCCGCGTCCTCGGACTGCCCGTCGCCGAGGAGCTTGGCGATGCCGAAGTCGAGCAGCTTCACTTCGCCGCTGGCGGTCACCAGGATGTTCGAGGGCTTGAGATCTCGATGCACGACCAACTGCCGGTGGGCAGCATCGACCGCCTGTGCCACCGGCACAAGTAGGCCGACGCGCTCGGCGATCGACAGCCGGTTTCGGCGCGCGTAGTCGAGGATCGTCTCGCCGTCGACCTTCTCGAGGACGAAGTACGGTCGGCCGTCCGGCCCGATGCCGCCATCGAAGAGACGCGCGATCCCCGGGTGAGTCAGCCGGGCGAGAATCTGACGCTCCTGCAGGAAGCGGCGCAGGACTTCGTCCGAATCGACGCCGCGTTTGAGCAGCTTGACCGCTACCCGCTGCTCGAAGTGACCGTCGACGCGCTCGGCTTCCCAGACCTCGCCCATCCCGCCGCGGCCGAGGAGCGCGAGGAGCCGGTAGGCGCCGACCACCTCCCCGGCGCGATCTTCGGTCGTTTCCACCCAGTCGCTGACCAGCTCGCGCGCCGCGACGCCGGCGGGAGCTGCGAGAAAATCGCCGGCGCTGTCGTCGGCGGCGAAGAGCGCCGCGACCGCCGCGGCGAGCTCGGGGTCGGTAGCGGCGAGCGCCGCGACCTCGGCGGCGCGCGCCGCTGGTCCGAGCTCGATCCACGCTTCGAAGTGCCTGCCGGCCGCGGCAAAACGGGCGCGCGACGAGCCGTTCACGAGGGCCGGCTCACGATGCCGGGCTCACGCTCCCAGGCCCTGGGTGGCGAGCTCCTGCAGCAGAAAAGCGCGCGCCAGGCGCCAGCGGCGCTTGATCGTGCGGTCCGAGACGCCGTGCAGCTCGGCAATCTCCTCGGTCGACATGCCGGCGAAGAAGCGCCACTCGACGATCCGCGCGAGCTCGGCGTCGGTCTCCTCGAGCCGGGCGAGTGCGCCGTCGAGGGCGATCAGCTCGTCGGCGCGCTCGGCGACCGGCACGTCGAGCGCCGCGAGCGACAGCGCGATCCCCCGCCCGCCGCGTTTCTGGCGGGTGCGCTTGCGGGCGTGGTCGATCAGCACCCGCCGCATCGCCTGCGCCGTCAGGGCGTAGAAGTGGAAGCGGTCGCGCGTCGACCACTTCGCCGCCCCCGACAGGCGGACGTAGGCCTCATGGACGAGCTCGGTGGTGTTCAGCGTCTGCAGCGGCGGTGCGGCGCGCAGTTGCCGCCGGGCAATCTTCCGCAGCTCGCTGTAGACACGTTCGAACAGGTCGCCGACGGCGGCGCGATCGCCACCCTCGACCGCGCGCAGCAGGGCGGTGATCTCCGCGCAATCAACCTCGGACTCGGACACTGTTGTGGAATTCTAGCGCGACCGTCGCGGCGTCTCCGGCTTGTTCTCCAGCCGCGTTGCCGCCGCGGCGCCGCAGACGACCGCCAGGGCGAAGGCGTTGGCCGGCATGGTCAAGCCGAAATCGGCGAAGGAATGGATGCCGACAGCCACCAGGGCGCCGAGCGCGGCGAGCCCCGCGGCGCGGCCCTCCGAGCGTTCGCCGCGGAGGACGACCTGGCGCAGGCGCTTGCCGTAGAAGAAGAGTCCGGCCGCCAGCAGCGCCGCGCCCACCAGTCCGGTCGTCGCCAGGTACTCGATCCAGTCGGCGTGCGCGTGGCGCCAGAAGCCGGGAATGGTCGGCGGCTGCACCAGCGGGAAGGCGGCCTGGAAGCTTCCCAGGCCCGAGCCGACCAGCGGGAAGCGGCGGAAGAGGTCGAAAGTCGCTCCTGCGGCCTCGACGCGGTAGCCGCTGCCGAGCTCATCGACTGAGGTTGCGGTGAGACGGGTGAAGGTCCCCTCGGCGCCCAGGGCCGCGATCGCCACTACCCCGGCAAGCCCTACCGCGAGCCCGCCGGCGAGCAGCCACTTGCGTCCCCGCCGGCTGCCGATGACCATCCCCTGTGCGCTCATCGCGGCGAGCGCCGAGAGCAGCGCCGCGCGCGAGCCGGTCAACACGAGTCCGCCGAAGAGGAGCAGGAAGACGAGCGCCGGCGGTCCGACGCCGAGCAGCCGGTCTTCGGCGCGGCCGCTGTCGCTCACTCCAATCACTGTGCGCCGCACCGCCCACCAGACCCAGGCGAACGCCACCGCCAGGGCGATCTCGAGAAAGAGCGCCAGGTGGTTCGGGTTGACGAAGCTGCCGCGCAGCCGCGCGCCCATCTCGTCGAGCGTCACCCCCCACAGGGTGCTCGAGCGCGAGATCCACTGCGCAACGCCGATCACCACCTGCACCGTGCCGGCGAGGAGCAGGGCGCCGCCGAGCGTCCGGCGCACGCGGCGCGACGCGCCGATCCAGGCGGCGGTGAGGAATCCGGTCGCCGGGAGCAGCCAGTCGAGCGCCGCGGAGCGGCTCGCGGCGGGCGCTACCGAGAGCGCCACGCGGGAGCCGCCGCCCGCCTCCGCCGAGCTGCCAGGCGCCGGCCCGGCGAGGTCGGCAGCCTGCGCCGCGAGGCGAACCGTCTCGGGTGCCAGGAGGCGCGTGAGCCCGGCCGGCGCCGGTAGCGACTGCAGCGCTCCGAGGAGGGCGATCGCCGCGAGCGCCGCGGTGGCGAGCGCGAGGTCGCGCGGCAGCGCCTCTCCCGGCTCCGGAGTCTCCGGCGTCCAGAGGGCCAGGGCGAGGGCCGCGAGGGCGGCCAGCAGCAGGATTGTCGACGGTCCCGGGGCGACGCTGCCGAACGGCAAAGGCGCGACGACGAGGAGCGCTGCAAGTGCCAGGGCGCGGGGGCGGACGTGTCGTATCATCCGCGGAATGTCCGAACAGGTGAGCAGGAACGGGCGCGGAGCGAGCCGGCTCGCGATCGCTGCCGGTGCAGCGCTGGCAGGCCTCTCGTCGCTGGTGCTGACCTCACCGCTCTCGGCACAAGTGCGGCAGTATACGCCGCCGGGTGGTGCCGCCGACCAGGGCGCAGGGCGCCAGGCGGCGATCGAAAAGGCGGTCGAGGAGGCGCGCTGGCACGCCGGTCCGCTGCGCCTCGACCCGGCGCTGTGGATCTCCGATCTGTCGTGGGTCGACCGCCCGGCGGAGGATTCGAGCGGCTCGAATTCCGATCTCACCGCTCGCGCCGGCGCCGGTCTGCGGGCCTACCTGCCAGTCGGGCCGAAGACCACGGTCGCCGCGTACGCGCTGCCGGAGTATGTCTGGTGGAAGGAGCGCGCCGCGGAACGCCGCGTCAACCAGCGTTTCGGCCTCGGCACCTTCACCTACTTCAACCGATTGACCATCGCGGTGACCGCCCAACGCGACGAGGACTTCAACTACGCCACTGGCGAAGTGCTGCAGCGCTACACCTCACGCAACGAGAAGCTCGCGGCCGACGTCGAGGTGCCGATCCTCCGCCGACTGTCACTCTTCGCCCACGGCGAAGACAGTTCCGTGCGCAGCCTCGTCGACAGCGCCGCCGACCCGCTCCTGGCCGACTTCTTCGACGGCCTCGATCGCGACGACCGCGCTTATCGCGGCGGGGTGCGCTACTACCCGAGCGCCAGGCTGCATGTCGGCGCCGGCGTCGGCCACAGTGAGTCCGCCTTCGTCTCCGGCGCGCTGGAGCGCTCGAACGCCGGCGACTTCTGGTACATCGAGGCTGGCTACGAGCGGCCGAAGCTGCTCGTCGACCTGCTCTTCCAGGAGAATCAGCTGGCTGCCACCGATGCGTCGAATTTCGCCGACTTCAACAGCTCGACCGGCGGCCTGCGGATCGAGTGGAAGCCGCGCGAGGCGTTCAGCGCCCGCCTCTACGGCGCGCGCCAGCTCGCCTACTCGCTGCTCGTCGCCGAGGCCTCGGGCTATGTCGACGAACGCCTCGGCGCCGGCGTCAACCTTGCCCTCGGCTGGCGCCTGCGCCTGGATCTCTTCGGCGAGAGCGGCAGCCATCGCTACCAGGCGGTTGCCGGAGCGGGCAACCCAGGCGGCGATCGCGTCGACGATGTCGCGAGCTACGGCGTCACCGTGGCGGTCGAGCTCCCCTGGCGGATGAAGCTCCGGGTCGGCTACCAGGAGTCGAAGATCACTCCGGCGTCGGGCAGTGGCCTGCCCGGCCAGAAGATCTCCCAGCTGCTCGCCAACCTCGGCTTCGGCTTCGGTCAGGGGACCTGGTACTGATCCACTGTACGGATCCACTGTACTGATCCAGTACTGGATCCAGTACTGGATCCAAAGCGGAGGATAGGGACGGAACGCCGTATAATCTTCAGTTCTGATGCGGTTTCCGAAAGCGGTCTCGATCCGCACCCTCCATCTCCCATGCGGCATTCCGGCGCTGGCGCTCCTCCTGTTCGTCCTGGCTGCCAGTGCGCCGCGAGCGGCCGTGGCGCAGATGCTGCCGCCGGCCGGCGGCCAGGCGATGACCAGCTATCGCCTCGGCCCGAAGGACCAGATCGCCATCAAGGTCTATGAGGTGCCGGAGCTCAACGTCGAGGTGCGGGTGGCCGAGAACGGCAAGGTCAACCTGCCTCTCATCGGCGAGGTGCCGGCCGAAGGGCTGACCGAGGCCGGCTTCGCGCAGCAGTTGAAGGCGCTGCTCGAGGCGAAGTACGTCAACCGCGCGACGGTCTCGGTCGAGGTCCGCGAAGCGCGCTCGCGGCCGATCCTCGTCGTCGGCGCGGTGCGCACCCCCGGCAATCTCGCCTTCCCCGGCCGCTGGACGCTCATCGAGGCGCTCGCCGCCGCCGGCGGGCTCTCCGCCGAGCACGCTGACACGCTCTACGTGCTGCGCCGGGCCGAGAACGGTCTCTCCGACCAGGTGGCGATCCGCATCGAGGACCTCTTCGTGCGCGGCGACCCGCGCGCCAACATCCCGATCTTCGCCAACGACCTGATCAACGTGCCGGTCACCGTCGAGGTGACGGTCTTCTGTCTCGGCGAGGTGCTGACTCCGGGCGCCATCCAGTTCAAGAGCACCGATCGCATCACCGTGCTCTCGGTCATCGCCCGTGCCGGCGGGCTCACCGACCGCGCCTCGAAGAAGATGGCGATCAAGCGCCGCAAGGGCGAGTCGCTGCAGGAAGAGGTCGAGGTCGACTACAAGAAGATCCTCGCCGGCAAGGAACCCGACCTGTCGCTCGCCGACGGCGACGTGCTGGTGATCAAGGAGTCCCTGCTGTGAGCTCGACGAACCCTCGCAGCAGACACCTCGAGCCTGACCCGGCGCCGGCGACGGCTGCCGGATCGTTCGGTTTCCGGATGCCCGAGTCGCCGTTCGACTCCGCCGAGCCCGAGAGCGAGTTCCATCTCGCTGACTACCTTCGCGTCGTCACGGCGCGCTGGCGGCTGATCGCCCTCGTCACGATCGCCGCGCTGTCGCTTTCGCTCCTGCAATACGCGGTGACGCCGAAGGAGTACCGCGCCGCGACGATGATCCAGATCGAGCGCAAGGTTTCC
>JBDTQT010000178.1:0-8341 GCA_039932055.1 Thermoanaerobaculia bacterium | reverse complement strand
TCCCAGACGTCCTTCTTGCCCATCATCGCCACCTGGACGATCGGCACGTCCTCGTACTGGAAGTGGTCCTGCTTGAGGACGCCCATGCGGGCGCGCCGCGGCATGTTGATGATGCCGTCCGAGGCCACCTCATCACCGGCGAGGATCTTGAGGAAGGTCGACTTGCCGGAGCCGTTGGCGCCGACCAGGCCGTAACGGGAGCCGGCATTCAACTGGAAGGAGGCGCCCTCGAAAAGGGTGTCGCCGCCGAAGGCTTTGGCCAGGTTGGTGATCGAAATCATGGAACCGGAGAGTTTATCAGCCGGGCCGCCCGAACCGCTCCCAACCCGGTACAGCGCCCGTCAGCCGGCGCCGACGCGGGTGGCGATCCACCAGGTCGACCCGCCGCAGCGGACAAACGGGCTTGCGCTCGCTCGCCGCTGAACTCCAGTTCCGTCAGGCCACGAGCTCGAGTCCCGATATGTCGGTGAAGTCACGTGGGTTCAGGGTCCAAAGCCGGGCCTCGAGAGCGATTGCATGGGCGGCGATCGCCAGGTCGATCTCCCGCCCGCGCGCCGCGCGCGCCGCAGGGAGCCAAGCTCCTCGTCGACCTCGGCCGCGGGTCGCCGCGGAATCTTCGGGACCAGCTCGTCGAATGCCCGCAGCGTCTTCCGCCGCTCGGCCTCACTCATCCTGCAGGCACGCGCCGCATACTCGGCGACAGCTTCCCGCACGACGGCGCTCTTCGAGGTGTTCAGGCGCTCGGCGGTGCGAGCCAGCTGGGCGGCGGTCTTCTCGTCGAGACTGAAGGTCATCTTGAGCGGTGCCATAACCGCACCATAATGCCATAACCGACTTGGGGAGCGTGATGGGAGGTCTGTCCGACCCGCAAAGCGTCCGTTGCAGGTGGCTTGGACCGCGAGCCTGACCTTCTCCCCGACTTCGACTGCGGCGCCGCAGCTGCTCGTCGTGCGGGTCGCCGTCCCGGCACTCCTCCCACCTGAGCATCCAGGCCTGCTCATGGCGCCAGGCGGAGATCGGGCCCTCGAGCTCGCCGGACCGACAAGTACGGGCCCGCCGGGCGATTCGCGTCGCCCGAAGAGCCCTTCTGGTTTCCGTCCGGCGAAGCCGGTCGCGATCAATTCTGGAAGTTGGCAAGCTCCTTGCGCGCCCGTTCGGGGGAGCGATAGAAGAAGAACTCGTTGCCTCCGAAGTTGAAGTAGGTCAGGCCGTCGCTGAACCGGGTCCGTGACTGTTCGGGGTTCACGCCCTGGACCGCCACTTCGACGGAGTCGTTCTTCTGCCAGGTGAGCCAGAACTGCTGGTCGGGGTAGGTCACGATCGTCTTGCAGAAGCCCTCACCCCCGCAGCCTTCGTTGCGGACGGCGCAGCGGAACCGGTTCGACTGCCCTCGCGAATTGACGCCACAGACGGTGTCGAAGTGGTCCTCATCGGACAGACCCGTGGAGGGTGGATTCGAATTGCCCGGGTTGTTGTTGTGGTCGTAGCCGTCGCCACTGCACTTCCAGTTCTCCGTGTAGCTGATGAACTGGACCCGGCCATCATTGGTCAGCACCGAGATGCACTGGTTGGTCCGCGGCTCGCTCCAGTAGCCGAAGCTGTTGCTGCTGGACGTCTCGGCGCGCATGAAGCGATAGCCCCGGCTGTTCATCTGGCTTTCGACGGTGCTCGCCCGCTGTCCGACGAGGTCGCGCAGGCTGTCGACGTTTCCCTGGGCGAAAGTGGCCGAGGGGGCAACGGCGGCCAGCGCGATGGCCAGGATCGGAAGCAACATTCTCTTGTGCATGAATTTCTCCTATTCATCACATACGGGTGGATCGGTGTTTCTGAATGGATCGTCGATTCTGGCCCGGCCGGATTCACGGTCCGGGCCTTCAGCGTCCGGGCGCTGAGAAAGTCGAGCCAGGCTCGCGCTCGGCCTCCATCAGGGGTGCACTGCACATCTGCTGCCAGCGCCTACATCCTAACCCGCTCCTCCTCGACCTGCGCCTCCCTGGCCGGCGGCCCTGGCGCCAGCGAACCTTTTGGGTCGGTTCTTCTTGAAATTCCCGGCGGTTGGCGTGAGGTCGTCGCCCGCCCGCCTGCACCTCGCCCGCAGCCAGCAGCACGGGGGAGCGACTCATTCAGTCGGAATGACTCACGCAGGCACGGTTGATTCGTTACGCCCGTTCGGTTGCCTTTCTGCTCGCCCTGACGGGGGCCCTTTCGATCGCCGTCTGCGGCGCTCGCACCGAGCAGGCCGCTGAGCCGAAATCGCCCGCTGCCTGAAGTGTTGGATCTCACCTCCGCTGCAGGGATGCGGCGTAAATTATTTGGTTGGAGTCGCTTGGGGTGAAAAGCGCCTGGCACCTCGCTCGGTGCACCTCGCTCACACCTCTCTCGGGCTTCGAGGCGCCCGTTCCTTTCCTAAGCCAATCTTCAGCTATCTCTAAGGCGCCGTCCCCTCGACTCATGGTCGAGTGTCCTCGAAACCATGCAGACGAAAAGCCTACTCGCAGCCTTTGGCAACCTTCGTTCCCTGTCAGACCGGTCCCGGGTCCGTGGTGTCCTCCGAGCCGCGACCTGGGCCGTAGTCGCCGTCGGACTCGCCACCTCTGCCCAGGCCGAGGTGGTGCTCACCGTGAACAGCACCCTGGATCAGATCGACGACGACACCGGAGACGGGGTTTGCCACACCGCCGCGGGTACCTGCACCCTGCGGGCGGCCGTGATGCAGGCCAACACGATCAGCGGTGCGGGAGCGACCATCGTGCTGCCCGCCGGGCTCTACCTGCTCACTCGGCCGGTGGCCGGCGCCAACGGCCCCGACAACGGGGACCTCAACCTGACCACGCCGGCCGACAGCGCGTTCATCGCGATCGTCGGTGCCGGTGCGGCGACGACGATCATCGACGCCCAGCAGATCGACCGGGTTCTCGAGGTGGAGGCCTATCGCCACGCTTCGCTGTCGGGGCTCACCCTGCGCAATGGCAAGGGCGCCTACAACGGTGGAGGCATCAGGAACGAGGGCACTCTCTCCCTGGAAGGCGTTGTGGTGACAGCCTGCAGCGGTAGGGACGGCGGCGGGATCGCGTCCTCGGGCCCTCTCTCGGTGTCGAGAAGTCGTATCGAGGGCAACAGTGCCATCACGCCGCCAATGGAATATGGCGGCGATGGCGGGGGCATTTTCACGAACGGCGGCCTAGTGCTTGTCGATAGCACGGTGAGCGGAAATTTCGCAGACGTTTCCGGAGGCGGAGTCTTGGCCTATGGCGCTGCAGAAGTCCTGAGAAGCACCATCGCCGGCAATGCGGCGGATCTCGGCGGTGGGTTCAGGGTCTTTGCCTCCCTGTTCGTCACGAATAGCACCATCAGTAGCAACGACAGCCGTTCCGACGGCGGCGGAATCTGGACCTTCTCCGGAAACATCAACGTCTACAACTCGACGATCGTCGCCAATCAGGCCGATTCGGACGTGGACTTCGACGGCACCGGAGCCGGCGTCTTCGTCGGTACCAACGCCACTTTCAATATCCGCAATTCGGTGTTCGCGGCGAACTACCTCTCGCAGTCGCCGGTGTACGACGACTGCCGCGGAGAAATTGGAGCCTACGGGGTCAACGCCTTCTGGAATGTCGCCCCGCAGTGCGCGATCACCCAGCCGGACGGGGGATCGACCTTCCTGATCTCTTCCCTCACCGAGATCGGTCCGCTGCAGTCGAACGGTGGTCTCACCCAGACCCATGCGCTCGTCGCCGCGAGCGCCATGATCGACGGGGCGGACCCGTTCAACGGCTGTCGCGACAAATCCTTCAACCTGATCCCTATTGACCAGCGCGGCGGGCCGCGAGTGGTCGGCGCACGCTGTGACCTTGGAGCTTTCGAAGTCGGCGCGCTGCCCGCGGGCACGATTTTCAGCGACGGCTTCGAAACGGGGGACCTGTGGAGCTGGAACTGAAGGTTCGCCGCGGTTTCCGGCGGATGCCCACCTGACCGGGGATCACGCTCCTTCCGGCGCTCGCTGAGTCGCCGCGAAGTCTTCCAGGGGGCGGGGCCTCGCCGGCTCACCCACCGACGGTTACGGAAGAACGGCGGACCAGGCGGAGGTATCGCCGAGCTCGAATCCGTCGACGAAAATGTACGAGGCGATGTTGATCCGTCCGATGCGATTTCCGGTCGGATCGGTGAACCAGAGATTCCCGTCCGGGCCGGCCGTGATCCCGCGCGGCTGTGCGCCGGGACTGATGCCGTCGCCGAACTCAGTGACGACGCCCAGAGGCGTGATTCGGCCGACCTGACTCGAGGCGTACTCCGCGAACCAGAGGTTGCCATCGGGGCCACTGGTGATGCCGCGCGGCTGGGCAAAGCTGCCGATGGGGAACTCGGTGATCACGCCCAGCGGGGTCACGCTGCCGATCGTGTCGTTGTTCTGATTGGCGTACCACAGGTTTCCATCGGGGCCGGCGCTGATGGCCTCGATACCGGCGTCAGCGGCAATCCCGGCGGTAAACTCGGTGACGACCCCGAGGGGAGTGATCCGCCCGATGCGCGGAGGGTTGGTGTAACCGGTGAACCAGAGGTTGCCGTCCGGTCCGGCGGTGATAGCCCAGAGGCCCGAGCTCGGGCTGATTCCAGCGCTGAACTCGGTCACCACGCCCAGCGGCGTGATCCGGCCGATCTGGTTGGCGACCGCTTCGGTGAACCACAAGTTGCCGTCTGGACCGGCGGTGATGCCTCTCGGAAACGCGCCGGGGGTGATTCCGGCGCTGAACTCGGTCACCACGCCGGCCGGGGTGATCCGGCCGATCCGCGAGGTAAATATTTCGGTGAACCAAATGTTCCCATCGGGGCCGGCGGTGATGCTCAACGGACCCGAGTCTGGAGTGATTCCGGCGCTGAACTCGGTCACCACGCCCGTGGGTGTGATTCGCCCGATCCGGTCTCCACTGTACTCGGTAAACCAGAGGTTGCCATCGGCGCCCGCCGCAATGCCGAAGGGCTCCGAGTTGGCGCTGATGCCGACACTGAACTCGGTCACGACCTGAGCCGAAGCGGCCCCGCCGCAGAGCCCCAGGAGTGCGAGCCCGATCCAGGCTGCAAGACCCGGCACTCCGACAGCGATTCCACGCGATGAGGGGACTGCGCTTCGACAGTTGCAGGGGTCGGCGAGAGGATTCACGCGACGAATCGGATCACGGGGAGCCATGGGGGCGCCTTAGAACTGGCTCAAGATTTCCCTAAGACCATAGGATGAGCTCCATGACGCTCCGGCTCGGCGACTGCGACCTCGACCTCGGCGCGCGGCAGCTGCGCCGCGGCGACGAGCCGGTGCACCTCACGCCCAAGGCCTTTGCGCTGCTGGAGCTGTTGGCTCGGGAACGACCGCGGGCCGTCCCCCGGCAGGAGATTCTCGACGCTCTGTGGCCGGATACGTTCGTCGGCGAGGGGTCGATCTCGGTGACCGTGGCCGAGGTGCGGCGCGCCCTCGGGGACAGCGGCAGCAGCGGACGCCTGGTCCGCACGGTGCGGGGTTTTGGCTACGCCCTCTGCCCGGAGGAGAGCTCCGAGACCCTGGCGCCTGGCCTGAACGCCGCCATCTGCCGCCTGGTGGCGTGGGGTCTGGAGCAGCGGTGGCTGGCGCAGGGCGAGCACCTGATCGGTCGTGGTGAGGAGTGCGACGTGCGCTTCGACCTGGCTAGCCTCTCCCGTCGGCATGCCCGCCTGACCCTCGCGTTCCAGCAGGCGACGCTGGTCGATCTCGGCAGCAAGAACGGCACTTTCGTCAACGGCGACCAGCTCACCGACGGGGTCAGCGTTCCGGTCGCCGAGGGGGACGAGATCCGCCTCGGTAGCATCGTGTTCTCGCTCCACTGGACGGCCCTGGCGGGCGTGACCAGGACGCTGGCTTCGACATGACACGAGCCGACCGACGATGCGTCTAGAGGCAGGAGCGCGGCTCGGTGCCTTCGAGGTCCTCGGCCCCCTGGGCGCCGGTGGGATGGGTGAGGTCTATCGCGCCCTCGATCCTCGGCTCGGCCGTGAGGTAGCGATCAAGATCCTGCCCGAGGTCCACGCCGACGACGCGCGGCACGGCGAAAGGCTCCGCCGCGAGGCGCGCGCGGCCGGCCGCGTCAATCATCCGAACGTCGTCACCGTCTATGACGTCGGCGAGCAGCAAGGGCTGCTCTACGTCGTCTCCGAGCTGATCGAAGGCCGCACGCTGCGCAGCTTGATCGCGGAAGGCCGGCTGAACGCCGGCCGCACCGTGGACCTGGGTCGGCAGCTTGCCGCGGGCCTGGCCGCTGCCCACGAGCAGGGCGTCGTGCACCGCGATCTCAAACCCGAAAACGTCGTCATCACACGCGACGGGCGCGCCAAGATCCTCGACTTCGGCATCGCCCTTCTGGCCACCGACTCCCGCAATGAGAGCGCCGCCCAAACCGAAACCGAAACCGAAGCCGGCGCCCTCTTCGGAACCAGCGGCTACACCGCCCCCGAACAGGCCCGCGGCGAGCTGGTCGACCCCCGCACCGACCTGTTCGCCCTGGGGGCCATCCTCTTCGAGGTGGCCACCGGCGAGGCCGCCTTCCGCGGCAACAGCACCGTCGAGACCCTGACCGCAGTGCTGCGCGACGACCCCCTCGATCGGCCGGTAGCGCGTTCGCTTCCCGAGGAGCTTCGACGCGTCCTGCGGCGTTGTCTCGCCAAGTCCCCGGAGGAACGCTTCCAGTCCGCTCAGGACCTCGGCTTTGCACTGTCGACCGCTCGCGACGCGGCTCCGAGGTGGGCGTCGCCGAAGCTGGCTCGGATCCTCGTGCTGGCGGCTGGCCTGGCCGCCGTCGCGACCTGGTACGTGCACTCCCTGCGGACCGCCGCAGAAACGTCGGTCGCAATTCTGCCCCTCAAGCCGATCGGCGCGGCCGCGGGGGCATCGGACGAGGCCCACCTCGGGCTGGGGCTGGCCGATGCCCTGATTACCCGACTCGGTGCCGTCGAGGGCCTCGAGGTGCGGCCGATCGGGGCCGTGCGACGGTACGTCGAGGCCGAGGATCCGCTTGCCGCCGGCCGGGCGCTGGGGGTTTCCGCAGTGCTCGACGGCACCCTTCAGCGCAGCGGCGACCGACTCCGGTTGCGCGCTCAACTGCTGCGTGTGAGTGACGGTAGTTTCCTCTGGTCCGGGACCTTCGAAGAGGATCTCGCCGGCATCTTCACGATGGAGGACGAGCTCGCAGTCCGCATGGCCGAGGCGCTGCGGCCCGCCCTCTCGACCGGGGAACGCAGAGCCCTCACCCGGCATGAGGCCACCGACCCGGTGGCCTTCGAGCACTACCTCGCCGGCCGCTACCTCTGGAACCGTCGCGACGGCGAGTCGCTCAAGAAGGCGGTGGCGGAACTGGAGCTCGCGGTGGCTCGCGAACCCGGCTTCGCGCGCGCCCACGCCGCTCTCGGCGATGCTCTCGCCATGCTGCCCGACTACGCCGGGAAGGACCTCTACGATCGTGCGCGGCATCACGCCGAGGAGGCGCTACGGCTCGATCCGCAGCTCGCCGACGCGCATCTCGTGCTCGCCCTGATCGCCCACAATCACGACCTCGACTGGGTGCGTGCCGATATCGAGTACCAGCGCGCCCTGGCCCTCGAGCCCAACAATGCCATGGGCCTTCACCGCTATGGCGAGATCCTCGTCGTCTGGGGGGCGTACGACCGCGGCCTCGAGCTCCTCCGACGGGCCCGCGTGCTCGATCCAGTTTCACCCGTAGTGGGCGCGGATCTGGCGAAGGGTTACTGGTTTGCGGGGCGCAACCTGGAGGCGGAGCGGGAGTCACGCGCGGTGCTCCAGGAGGAGCCAGAGTTCGCCCTCGGTCACCTGTACCTCGGCCTCTCCCTCGTGGCTCTTGGCCGCAATCCGGAGGGCGTGGCGGAGTTGCGGCGCAACGCGGAGCTCGACTCCACCCCATTGTCGCTCGGCGTTCTCGGCTGGGCGCTCGCGCACAGCGGGGATCGAGTCGCCGCCGACCGAGTCATGGCAGAGATCCGCAGCTTGAGCGACCACGCGGCAGGAAAGGACTTCGGGCAGGCCTGCATCCTGGTTGGCCTCGGAGAGAACAGCGCCGCGCTGGATGCCCTGGATCGCACCGTGGCCGGCCGGGTCTACGTGTTCGGACTCGACACCAGCCCCGTCTTCGCACCACTCCGCGGCGATCCCCGGTTTGTCGCCCTGTTGCGCCGCGTCGGGTTGCCCTTTCACCCTCGCTAGCCTGACCTTATCACCGGGTTCGTTGCGAGGTGCCGCAGATGCCCGTGGCGGCAAGGCGCCGCGACCGAGGCCCGCGCAGACGTACTTTCAGTACGTCGAGCAGGC
>JBDTQT010000177.1:0-8355 GCA_039932055.1 Thermoanaerobaculia bacterium | reverse complement strand
CGCCCGCCAGGGCAAGCCCCTGCTCATCATCGCCGAGGACGTCGAAGGCGAGGCGTTGGCGACGCTGGTGGTCAACAAGCTCCGCGGGACGCTCCAGATCGGTGCCGTCAAGGCGCCGGGCTTCGGCGACCGCCGCAAGGCGATGCTCGAGGACATCGCGATCCTCACCGGTGGCAAGCTCATCACCGAGGATCTCGGCATCAAGCTCGAGAACGTCAAGTGGGAAGACCTCGGCGAAGCGAAGAAGGTGCTGATCAACAAGGACAACACCACGATCGTCACCGACATCGACGACAAGAAGCGCCGTGAGTCGATCTCGGGCCGGGTCAAGCAGATCCGCACCCAGATCGAGGAGACGACCTCCGACTACGATCGCGAGAAGCTCCAGGAGCGCCTCGCGAAGTTGGTCGGCGGCGTCGCCGTCATCAAGGTCGGTGCAGCCACCGAGACCGAGATGAAGGAGAAGAAGGCCCGCGTCGAAGATGCCATGCACGCCACCAAGGCGGCAGTCGAAGAGGGCATCGTCGCCGGCGGCGGCGTGGCGTTCATTCGCGCCATCACCGCGGTCGACAAGATCAAGGCCGAGGGCGACGTCGCGGTTGGCGTCAAGATCGTCCGTCGTGCGCTCGAGGAGCCGGCCCGTCAGATCGCCCAGAACGCGGGCGAAGAGGGTTCGGTCATCGTCCGTCAGCTGTTCGAGTCGTCCGGCAACATCGGCTTCAACGCCGGCAACGGCAAGTTCGAGGACCTGGTCAAGGCCGGCGTCATCGATCCGGCCAAGGTCACCAAGACCGCGCTCATCAACGCGGCGTCGATCGCCGGCCTGATGCTCACCACCGAAGCGATGGTGGCCGAGATCAAGGAGAAGGACAAGGGCGGCATGCAGGGTGGTGGCGGTGGCATGGGTGGCATGGGTGGCGGCATGGGCGGCATGTACTAAAAGCAGGCTCCGTGGCCACCGCTCCGGCGGTGGCTGCGTTTCGATATCGGGACCGGCGAGGGCGACTCGCCGGTCCTTTTTTTTTGCCCTTCGCCCGGCGATTTTCTCAACTGAGGACGGATGCCGTTTACCGCGAGCGCAGCGCTGCGTCGAAGGCGTCTGGCGTGTTCCAGCCGCCGACGCCGGCGACGAGGGCGTCGGATTCAGGGGGGCCCCAGCTGCCGGGCTCGTAGATGTGCAACGGATCGGCGCCGGCAAGCACCGGGTCGACGATTGCCCAGGCCGCCTCGACGACGTCCTGACGCGCAAAGAGCGTGGCATCGCCGGCCATGGCGTCGCCGAGCAGACGTTCGTAGGCCTCCATCCGCCCGGCCTTTCCCTGTTCGGCCCCCTCGACGACCGAGAGCTCGACCGGATGCCCGACCATTCCCTCGCCAGGCTCCTTGGCGCGCGCGCCGAGGGCGATCGCTACCTCGGGGGAGAGACGAAAACGCACATGATTGCCCACCGGCGGCGCCGGCTCGGCGAAGACCACCTGTGGCGGGTTCTTGAACTCGATCGTCACCTCGGTCACCGTCCGCGCCAGCGACTTCCCCGCGCGGACGTAGAACGGCACCCCCTGCCAGCGCCAGGAATCGATCATCAGGCGGAGCGCGGCGTAGGTTGGGACGCGCGAGTCCGGGGCTACACCGGTTTCATCGCGGTAGCCGCGAAACTGCCCGGTCACGAGGTTCGCGGTGTCCAGGGGTCGGACCGTGCGCAGGACCTTCGCCTGCTCGTCGCGGATCGCTTCGTCATAGGTCGAGGACGGTGCCTCCATCGCGAGGTAGCTCACCACCTGAAGCAGGTGGTTCTGGATGACGTCGCGGATGACGCCGGTCTCTTCATAGAACTTGCCGCGCCCCTTGACCCCGAACGCCTCGGCCATCGTGATCTGCACGTTCTCGACGTAATGCCGGTTGAGGATCGGCTCGAGAAAGGCGTTGGCGAAGCGGAAGTAGAGAATGTTCTGCACCGCCTCTTTGCCGAGGTAGTGGTCGATGCGGAAGATGCTCTCCTCCGGAAAGGCCTCGTGCAGGATCCGGTTGAGGTCGCGCGCCGAGGCGAGGTCGCGGCCGAACGGCTTCTCGAGGATGACCCGGCCGTTCGCCGTGCAGCCGGCGGCGCGCAGGTTCCCGACCACCACCGGGAAGAGGCTCGGCGGAATCGCCAGGTAGGAGGCCGGGCGGAGGGCTCCGGCAAGCTCGGTACGCAGAGCCGTGAATGTCGCCGGATCGTTGTAGTCGCCGTCGACGTAGCGCAGGTTTGCCGCAAGATGGGTGAAGCTCGCTTCGACGAGGCCGCCGTATTCGCTGACGCTCGCCCGCGCGTGCTCGACGAACTGGTCGCGGGTCCAGCCCGACCGCGCGACGCCGACAACGGGGAAGTCGAGCTTGCCGCGGCCGGCCATCGACTGTAGCGCCGGGAAAATCTTCTTGTAGGCGAGATCGCCGGTGGCGCCGAAGAAGACCAGCGCATCCGAGCGCGGCCGGCCGTTCTTCGTCACGAGCCGGTCTCCGACGGTTTCGCCGCCGCTGCAGCGCCCGGTGGGGAGGGCTTCTCGTGATGTCCGCCGAAACCGAAGCGCATCGCCGACTGGACCTGATTCTGAAAGAGGGCGTTGCCGCGCGAAGCGAAGCGCCCGAAGAGAGCGGCCGCGAGCACGAAAGCCGGCACGCCGAGGTCGTTCGCGGCGGCGACCGTCCATCGCCCTTCGCCCGAGTCGGAGACGCGGCCGCTGTATTTCTCCAGTTGGGGGTCGGCGGCGAGCGCCTGCGCGGTGAGGTCGAGCAGCCACGAGGGAATCACGCTGCCGCGCCGCCAGAGCTCCGCGATCGCCGGCAGGTCGAGCTCATAACGATAGTGCTCGGGGTGCGCGAGCGGCGTGGTCTCGGCGTCGATCTCGTGCGTACTGGCGCCGAGATTGGCGCTCGCGAGAATGTTGAAGCCCTCGGCATAGGCCGCCATCAGGCCGTACTCGATGCCATTGTGAACCATCTTGACGAAGTGGCCGGCGCCGTTCGGGCCGCAGTGGAGATAGCCGAGCTCGGCCGTGTCGCGATCCTTCTCGCGCCCGGGCGTCGTGGGGATCTCGCCACGCCCCGGCGCGAGCGCGCGGAAGATCGGATCGAGCCGGCGGACGATCTCCGGCTCGCCGCCGATCATCAGGCAGTAGCCGCGCTCGAGCCCCCATACGCCACCGGAAGTGCCCATATCGACGTAGTGGATGCCCGCGACCTGGAGGCGGGCGGCGCGCGCGATGTCGTCCTGGAAGTGGGAGTTGCCGCCGTCGACGATCGTGTCGCCCGCGGCGATGAGCGGCATGAGCGCGGCGATCGTCTCCTCGACGAATGCCGCGGGTACCATCAGGCAGAGGTGACGCGGCGCTTCCAGCCTGCCGATGAACTCGGCGAGCGAGGCGGCCCCGGTCGCCCCCTCCGCGACGAGAGTCGCTACCGCATGCGGTGCGCGGTCGTAGACTACGCAGGCATTTCCCGCCTGCAGGAGACGGCGCACCATCCCTGCGCCCATTCGACCGAGACCGATCATTCCGAATTGCATGTTGGCAGTTCCCTCGGACAGACCTTATCGCGGAGTGCGGACAGTCTGGAGAGGCGGGTGGGAGGGGATGAGGGAATGCGGGCTAGGATCGCCGGCGTGAAGCCGGAGATCCTGGTCGGTCCCCCGGAGCGGCTCCTCGCCGCCGCCACCGAGCGGCTCGAGTTGGCGGCCGCCGAAGCGATCGCGGCGCGCGGGAGGTTCGCGCTCGCCCTGCCGGGCGGCTCGGCGGCGACCCTTTTCTTTCCGCGTCTCGCCCGGGCGCAGATCGACTGGCGGCGCACCGATTTCTTCTGGAGTGACGAACGGGCGCTGCCGCTCTCCGATCCCGGATCGAACGCCGGCCTGGCCGATCGCCTCTGGCTGCGGCCGGCGGGGGTGCCGGCAGCGAACCGCCATCGCCTGCCCGCCGATCTCCCTGATCTTGACGCCGCCGCCGTCGCCGCCGAGGTGGAGATGATCTCCTGCCTCGGCGATCCGCCGCGCCTCGATCTCCTCTGGCTCGGCGTCGGCGAGGACGGGCACGTCGCGTCGCTCTTCCCCGGCCATCGGCTACTCGGCGAGAAGCGCCGCTGGGTCGCCGCTCTCAACGATGCGCCGAAGCCGCCCGCCGAGAGACTGACCCTCACCCTGCCGGCGATCGCTGCCGCGCGCGGGGTGATCCTGACTGCATTGGGGGAGACGAAGGCCGCGGCGATCGGCGCTGCCTTCCGCGAGGCGGGCGCTCCGCTTCCACTCGCGCTCGCACTCGCGGCCGCGCCGAGTGCCTGGCTCCTGCTCGATCCGGCGGCGGCGCGGGAGCTGCCGCCGGCTCTGCGGCGAGGAGCTCAGCGCTGAGCGGGGTCTCGCCGCGAACCCGGCGACGAGCGGCAAGACTCGCCAGGCGAGGGTTCGGGTGGGGCATTGGCGCGGGATCGGATCCGATCCTTCCGGCGCCGGCGCCTGTAGAGTGCTCCGTATGGATGCCGGCTCGCCGATCCTGCTCTTCGACGGGGTCTGCAATCTCTGCGGCGCAACGGTGCAGTGGGTGATCCGCCACGACCCGCAGGGGATCTTTCGCTTCGCCGCGCTGCAGTCCGCGGCTGGCCAGGCGATTCTCGCCCGGGTCGGCGAGTCGCTGGCGGCGGCTGGCGCGGGCAAGACTCTCGATTCGGTCGTGCTGGTGGACGGCGAGCGCTGCTGGGTGCGGAGCGCTGCCGCGCTCGAGGTGTTGCGCCGCCTGGGCGGTCCCTGGGCGCTGCTGCGGGTGTTCGGTCTCCTGCCGCGCGCGGTGCGCGATGCGATCTACGACCGGGTGGCGCGCCGCCGTTACCGTTGGTTCGGCAGGCGCGACGAGTGCTGGCTGCCGACCCCCGAGCTCCGCCGGCGCTTCCTGGACGCCGGGCAATGATTCTCGCCGGCGACATCGGCGGCACCAAGACGACGCTGGCCGTCTTCGAAGCCAGCAGGGAAGCGCCGGGATTCGACCGTGACTCCGCGATTGTCGAGACTTACGACAGCCGTCGCTTCGCCCACTTCAGCGAGATCCTGCGCGACTTCCGTGACCGATTCCAGCCGCAGCTCCGGGCCGGATGTATCGGCATCGCCGGGCCGGTGCGGGAGAATCGCTGCACGGCGACCAACCTGCCGTGGAGCCTCGACGGCGCCGATCTCGCGCGCTCCCTCGGCGTCGGCGAGTTCACTCTGCTCAACGATCTCGAGGCGGCCGGCTACGGCATCGACGTGTTGCGCGCCGATGAGATCGAGGAGCTTCAGGCCGGCGCTGCGAACGTCTCCGGCAACCGCGCCGTCATCGCCGCCGGCACCGGCCTCGGCGAGGCCGGGCTTTTCTGGGACGGCGCTGCTCACCGGCCGTTCGCGACCGAGGGCGGACATGCCGATTTTGCCCCGCAGAATGAGCTCGAGATCGCGCTGCTGCGCTTCCTCCAGAGGGAGCACGGCCACGCGAGCTGGGAGCATGTCGTCTCGGGGCCCGGTCTGGTCGACATCTACCGCTTTCTGCGCGCGAGCGGCGAGATCGCCCTGGACGACGAACCGCCGGAGCTCGCCGTGGAGATGGCGAGCGGCGATCCGGCCGCGGCGATCTCGAGGTGCGCGGGGAGGAGCGGGGGAGCGACGAGCCCGCTCTGCGCGCGGACCCTCGACCTCTTCGTCGGGTGCTACGGCGCCGAAGCGGGAAACCTCGCGCTCAAGACGATGGCGACCGGCGGCCTCTACATCGGCGGCGGCATCGCGCCGAAGAACCTCGAGCGCATGAAGAACGGCCGCTTCATCGCGGCCTTTTGCGACAAGAGTCGCATGCGCCCGCTGCTCGAAGCGATGCCGGTGCGTGTTCTGCTCAACGCCCAGACGGCGCTTCTCGGCGCCGCGCGGCGTGCGGCCGCGGGCCTCGGCTAGCGAGCCGGGGCGCCGGCCAGCACGGTTTCGGCCACGAACCTCGCGAGGCGTAGATGCCCGGCGGCGCTGAAGTGACCGTCGCGCGGCAGGAAGCATTCTGCGCATCCCGCGAAGGTGGCGCGCGAGTCGAAGAAGGGCAAGCCGCTCGCCGCCGCTGCGTCACCAACGAGCGCGACGGCGAGCGCCTGCGCTGGTTCGTAAGCTTCCGGACTCGCGCCAGCGCCGAGATAGACCACGCGCAGCTCGATCGCACGGGCGCGGCAGCGCTCGGCAAGGTCCGCCAGAATCCTCATGTAGTAGTCCTTCAAGCGCGCACGTCGCGCGTCATCGAGCAGCGGCGCCACGAAAGGCGGAACGGCCGGGGACTCCGCCGCCCAGGCTGGTGCGGTGAACGCCACCCCGCGGAGCTCCTTCGCGACGCTGAGCAGCAGGCGCAGGGAAGGACGGCGCCGGAGCCAGCGCAGTGGTCGTGACGGCAGGAGCTCGGGCAGCCTTCGGTTCCACTCGCGAACACTCACGTAGTCGATCTGGTCGATCTCCGGCATCGTCAGAATCTCGTCGGCGGTGCGATAGACCTCGAGGTCGTCGAAATCGTTCAGGAAGACGAAGAGCACAATGCTTTGCGGCGAGAGCTCCGGCAGCCAGGTACGCAGGTAGACGTACTCGTCATAGAGCGCGGCGCCCTGGCGGCCCATGTTGTAGGCGCCGATCCGGAAGTCGGAGTGCAGGAAGTGCGCCACGGTCTCCGCCTCCTCGACGCCGTGACCGTAGATCAGCGAGTCCCCGAGCAGGATCACGTTGGCCGCAGTCCCCGGCGGGTTGCGGAAACCGCGCTGGTCGGTTTCATGCCGCCACCGATAGCCGTTCCAGTAGTTTTCGGTCGCGAACTCCGGCCACATGAAGCGCATGCGCGTGCGCTTCTCCCGCTTGTAAATACCGCCCGGTTGCGTGTCGTAGCGCGAGAAGATCTCGTTCGCGCGCTGCTCGCCGAAAACCTCCGGAGAGAAATGCAGCAGCAACTCGAGCGCAACGAGCAGAACCAGAGCGACCACCGACAGGAAGGCAAGCCGCTGCGCCCAGAGTCGAGTCCGGGGACGGTAGCTCCCCCCGGGAGCGCGGCCGGACGAAGGGTTCGCACCCATCAGCACTGCCTACGATAGCGCTCCGCGTCGAGTACTCGCGAACGCCGAAGAGCGGCGGGGACCGGGCGGAAGGGTCAAAGCTTGCTAGAATCTCTGGTCCTCCGGCTGTGGCCGGCGGCGCTCTTCTCAATGACCGAAAAGCCACCGCCCCGCACCGGGATCCGTCCAGGCAGTCCTTCCGCCGCCGCCCTCAGTTGGCGATGGCGTGACGCCGCGGGCGCGAGCACCGCTGCTATCCGCCAGCGCCGGCGACGCGCATTGCGGCGCGAGGGATTGCTGCGCGCACTGGTCGGCGGCGCCGTCGGAGGTCTGTTCTACTTCTTCGGCGGGCTGATCTTTGCTCGCATCGCCTGGGTCGGCGCGGGCGTCGTCCTCCTCGCCGCGCTAGCCTCGCCGGATGGGCTCTACGCGGCGCTCGGCCGCGGGCTGGCGCTGCTCGGGCACGGCATCGGCAGGCTGCTGGCGATTCTCTTCCTGACTCCTGTCTACTTTCTCTTCTTCGTGCCGTTCGGCTGGCTTCTGCGCGCCGGGCGCCGGGATCGGCTGGAGCGCTGGTTCGACCGGGCGGCTTCCACCTACTGGCACCGGCGCGACGACGCCCCGCGCACGAAGTCCTCCTACGAGAAGGCGTTCTGAGGCCGCCGATGCGGATTCTGGGCTTGAGCGCCTTCTACCACGACTCCGCGGCCTGCCTGGTCGAGGACGGCATGATCGTCGCCGCGGCGCAAGAGGAGCGTTTCACGCGCAAGAAGCACGACGCCGCCTTTCCCGCGAACGCCGCGCGCTACTGTCTCGCCGAAGGCGGAATCCTGCCGCAGTCGGCGCATGCGCCGCCCCTCGACGCGGTGGTCTTCTACGACAAGCCGATCCTCAAGTTTCACCGCCTGCTCGAAACCTGGTTCTCGGTCGCGCCGCGCGGGCTCGGACCGTTTCTGCGGGCGATGCCGCTGTGGTTGAAGGATCGCCTCTGGGTGGCGCCGGAGATCGACGGCGCGCTCCGCGGTCTGGGACTCGCGGTACCGCCGCTTGTGCACTTCGCCGAGCACCATGAGTCGCATGCCGCGAGCGCCTTCTATCCCTCGCCGTTCGACGACGCCGCGATCCTCACGCTCGATGGCGTCGGCGAGTGGTCGACGACGACGATCGGCGTCGGTGAAGGCAGCCGCGTGCGTCTGATCGAGGAGATGCGTTTTCCGCACTCGCTCGGCCTGCTCTATTCGGCCTTCACGTACTTCACCGGCTTTCGCGTCAACTCGGGCGAGTACAAGCTGATGGGCC
>JBDTQT010000176.1:0-8601 GCA_039932055.1 Thermoanaerobaculia bacterium | reverse complement strand
CTGCGCGACGGCCGCCTCTGGCTCGACCTGCGCACCGTCGATCCCGCCGACGACGAGACGCTCGCGCTGGCTGTCGAGCGCGCGCAGCGCGGCGAACGTCCAGCTGGGAGTGAGGGTTAGCGCTCGCCATGGCGCTGCGGCTGCTGCTCGTCGAGGACCGCGAATCGCTGCGCAAGATGCTGGTGCGGGCGCTCGGCGGCGAAGGTTACGACGTCGTGGCGGCGGGCGATCTCGCCGCGGCGCGGGCGGTGTTCGCCGCCGGGGAACGGATCGATCTGGTGCTTTCGGATCTGATGTTGCCCGACGGCAGCGGGCTCGACGTGCTGACGGTGGCGCGGGCCCGCACGCCGCCGCCGCCGGTCGTCGTCCTCACCGGCTTCGGCTCGGTCGCGGCCGCGGTTGCCGCGATGAAGCTCGGCGCCGCCGACTTCCTCGAGAAGCCGGTGGACCTCGATCGACTTTTTCGTCTTGTCGCGACGCTGGTCGCGGAGGAGCGGGTCGCGCCGGTCTTCGCACCGCCCGGAGCCGCGCCGATCGTCGGCGCCCATCCGCTGCTGCGCGCCGCGCTTCGCGCTTTGGAGCGCGTCGCGCCGACCGAGAGCACGGTGCTGCTCACCGGCGAGAGCGGCACCGGCAAGGAGCTTTTCGCCCACGCCTTGCACGCCCTGTCGCCGCGGCGCGCGGGGCCGTTCGTGGCGGTCAACTGCGCGGCGATCCCCGAGACGCTGGTCGAGGCGGAGCTCTTCGGACACGAGAAGGGGGCCTTTACCGGCGCCGATCGGCGGCGCCCGGGGCGATTCGAGTCGGCGAGCCGCGGGACGCTCCTTCTCGATGAGGTCGGCGAGCTGCCGCTCGCCGTGCAGGCCAAGGTGCTGCGTGTGCTCGACGACGGGCGCTTCGAACGCGTCGGCGGTAGCACGACGCTCGCGGCCGACGTGCGGCTGGTCGCGGCGACGAACCGGGATCTGGCGCAGATGGTGGCGGCGGGGGAGTTCCGCGCCGATCTCCTCTACCGTCTCGAAATCTTCCCGATCGAGCTGCCGCCGCTGCGCGATCGCGCCAGCGACATCGCGCTGGTGGCGCGACACCTCGCCGCCGGGATCTCGGCGCGCCTGAAGCTCGCACCGTTCGAGCTCGCGCCGGACGCCCTGGCGCTGCTCGCCGCCGAGCCCTGGCCGGGGAACGTGCGGCAGTTGGCAAACGTTCTCGAGCGCGCCGCCATCCTCGCCCCGGGAGAGCGGCTGTCGGCGGAGCAGGTCGCGAAGCTTCTCGGCAAGCGAGCCGTCCCGGAGCCTGGAACGACAGCGCCGGCGGAGGACTCGCTGGACGAGGAGGTCGAGCGGCTGCGCCGTGCACTGCGCGAGGCCGACGGCGACAAGCGGCTGGCGGCGACCGCGCTGGGGATCAGCTATCGCACCCTGTTGAGGAGGGTCGAGGAGCACGACCTCAAGGGCTACCCGCGCTATCGCGACTGAGGCGCTCCTCGGCACGGCAGACAATGAAAAGGGCCGGCAGCAGCCGGCGGTGACGCGAAAAGGGCCGGCAGCAGCCGGCCCTCGTCATTGCGGCCTGCGGCGAGCCGGCGTCAGTTCGGCGGCGGTTCTTCGGCCGGAGCCTCTTCTGTGGCTGGCATCCCGGCCGGCTCTTCGTACTCCGGAGCTTCGCTCTCATCGACGCCTGCGTTCTCTACCCGCGGCTTGAAGCCCCGTCCCTGGGCGTCGAACTTCACCGAAGCGAAGTCCGGAACGCCGGGAATGGCCACCCGGAAGTTGGCAGTCTTCCCGGGCTGGATCTGCGGCGAGTTGACCTCGCCGTCGACACTCGCCAGGAGTCCCCCGTCGGCGTCGTAAATGGCCACCAGCAGCGTCGGAGTCGTGATGATGTTCGTTCCACCGTTCTTGATGGTGCCGAAGATCTCGAGACCATCGCCGGTGCCGTTTTCGGTCTTCTCCCACGAGATCACCTCGAGCGGCGAAGCGCTTTCGGCCGTACCTTCACCCGCCTTGCCCTCGCCCTCCTTGCCGGCGGCCGCCATCGCCGCCATCGCCGCCATCGCCGCCTCGCCGACCGGCGGAATGTCCTTCTCCGTCAGCCGGAGGACGGGCTCCTTCTTCGCCAGGACGATCGCCGGAGTCACCGGCGGCTCCTTGGCGCGGGTGGTGACGAGAGCGCTCTGGTCGAGATCGACCTCGTCGGCACGCAGCACCGACAGCGTGCCGTTCGGCATGGTGAAGAGGACCTTGCGGCCATCGACCTTCCAGGCCCCTCGGGTCTCGAGGCGCGCGCCGTCGCGCATCACCAGCCAGTCGGCGTGAGCGGTGCCGCCGGTGAATCCCGCGGCCATGGTTCCGGCGAGGGCGGCGGTCAACAGAAAAGCACGATGAACTCTCGGCATCAGAACTCCTTCCAGCTCGTCGGATCGATGCACAACGGAACCGGGGCGATGAATACCAGGCCGGTGTCCGAGCGGATCGTCTTGATGTTCTGAGTGTAGTTCGCGTACCGGCACCGTGTCGACTGCAGCGACTTGAGCTCGTCGCGGATGAGCGCCAGGGACTCGGTGATGTAGTCGGCATGATTGTCATCGCCACCTGCTTCCGGGTTCTTGGTCGCGCTCTGCTCGACGAACGGCGGGGTGGTGAACTGCTGCACCTCGGTGTAGC
This sequence comes from Thermoanaerobaculia bacterium, assembly GCA_039932055.1. Classification (GTDB taxonomy): domain Bacteria; phylum Acidobacteriota; class Thermoanaerobaculia; order Multivoradales; family JAGPDF01; genus JAGPDF01. The sequence goes on along the minus strand of JBDTQT010000176.1, from coordinate 5,938 downwards.
GCTGGCGGTCGGTGAGATCGCCACCGGTCGGAATGCTGTATCCCAAGGCGGTGACCGTACCGACGATGAAGATGTGACTCCTGCCGGCGCGACTGCAGGTGCCGTCGTCGTTCGGCACTTCGGTCGGCTGGAAGGAGGTGAAGATGCTGATGCCTGAAAGTGAGAAGGCTTCGGTGATGACCTTCTCCTCGGGCTCCAGGGTCAGATACCAGCCGGGAAGGCTGCCGGAGCCGTTGCCGTCATAGAGAAGCTCTGGCCCGGCGGCGTCGTTCGGATCGTCCGGCGCGATCGCCTCATACTTGGATTCGGTAAGCGGCTGGGTGCAACCGGAGCAGGAGATGTTGAGCACGCCGTCGTGGTCGCTGTCGACGAAATCGGTGTCGAGCAGCATGTAGAAGCGGCCGGTCTGGCCGTCGGACTGCCAGAGATTCCAGCGGTTGCCGGTGCCGACCGCGAGCGCCACGCGGTTGCTCTTGGCGACGTAGATGGCCGTGATCTGCTGATAGATCGGGCGTCCGCTGGTGGAGAAGACCTGGAACGGATCGTACTTGTTCAGGTTGGGGCCGGGTGGTCCGATCAACCGTGTGTCGGTGAAGTTGTAGTTGACGCCGGCGTTGCGAGTCTGGAAGGTCTGCGACAGAAGCTTCATCGGCGTAGCCGCTGAGGTCTCGAGCTGCACCTTGTAGATGAAGCCGGCGGTCGTGCCGAAATAGAGGCGGTCGATATACGAGTCGCCGTTCGCGTCGACCGCGGAGATGTCGGCCGTGATCGAACCGATCACTCGCTTCTTGTAGAGCACCTTGCCGGTCTCGATGTCGACCATGTAGACGTAGTTTCCGCGCGGGAAAGTCGGGTCGTCGCCGAGCCCGCCGCCGAAGATGGCGACGAACCGGTCCTCGGTTTCGGCAGCGGTGCAGGCGCCGGTGCAGACGCGGATTCTGCCGGTCGTTACCTTGCTCCAGGAGTTGCCGAGATCGCGCTCGTTATTCAGGTCCTCGTCGAGGTTCAGGTTGACGTCGACTCCGGCCACCCGCACCAGGTGAGTGTCCTGGAACTCCCAGAGCACTGACGGATAGGGGCGATTGGCGCAGTCACTGTTGCCGTCGAAACAGGAGGGTGTGTAGCCGGAAGTCGGCTCCGGCACGTGCTGGTTGTCGAGCGTGTCGGGCTGGGTAATGTCGAGCGCATAGTAGCCAGGGCCACCTTCGCGGTAGCCGCCCAGCAGCACCGACCGCCACTCGCGGTCGAGGCAGGTCGTCGAGCCCGCCTCGGAGGCCAGCGGATCGATGAAGACGTCCGCGAGCCGGGGGCTGCCGTCGACTCCCCAAGGGCCTTTGTTGCGATCGTGGTCCTCGACGAGTTTCCGCACGGGCTTGAGCATCGCCCGCGGGATGAAGGAGAAAACTTCGCGACCACTGCCGTTGTCGTAGGCGCCGTCGATGACGTGCTCGGTGTCCGACTCGACGTTGTCGCCGGTGTCGTAGTCGATGGTCCCGTCGCCATACTCGTCGGTCTCGGAAACGCCGTCACCGTCGAGATCCTTGGCCGGCAGCAGACACTCGGCGCTGCCCCCCCCCACCGGGTCGCGGAAGATGCCGGCGTCGAAGGCGTGCAACTGGCCGTCATTCGCCGCGGTGAAGAGGATAGTGCGCCGACAGACATTGCGATCGGCGAACCACTTGTACGACGGCGGCGGCGTGCGAGTGGGGTCCGCGGCCACGCCGCAGAGAGCTTGGTTGCGATAGGGATCGGAGGTATAAAAGTTGAAATCCGCCGGCTTGTTGATCACCAGCGGGTCGGCATGGAAGATATCGCCGAGCAGGTAGGTCACCGGCGTCGTGATGGTGTTGCCAGGATTGCCGGGATCCGGAACTTCGATCGTGCCCTCCTTTTCGAGCAGCACCCGGGTAATGATCGAGTTGGCCTGGTCATCGGCCGCGGTCTCGGAGGCGGTATTGCCGACGATGTAGCCGATCCCCATGCCGGTCCACAGATCGTACTTCTGGGAGTTGGTCGAGGGATAGGTGAAGAGCTTGCGGTTGCCCGGCTCGTTGTACTGCGTGTAGACCACCCGGCGCTCGTCGGCGCCGGTGCCGAGCTGAAGCTCGGCGGGGTCGAACGGCGGAATGGCATCGACGTCGTCCGGATGCGGCGCCTGCAGGAGGAAGCCTTGCGGGTCGTAAATGCCCGCCCCGCCCCGGAAGCCTTCCTGCACGTCACCGGCATCCCAGAGGAAGCAGCTCGCCTTGGTGCTGGAGTCGCAGAGGACCGAGCGGTCCGGCCGGCCTTGATCGTCGAGCGGCAGCGGCTTCAGGAAGGAGTCCATCCGGCCGGCCCAGAAGCCCTCGTCGCCGATCGGCGTGAAGCTCGAGAGGAAGACCTTGTCGGTGGCGTTGGCCTGAACCTGCGGCACGGCGGCGGAGGCGAAGGCCGAGGCCTCCTCGCGGACGAGGCTCAGAATTCCCTCCAGAGCATCGATCAGCTCCTGCTTGTTCTGCGGCAGAATGGGCGCGCCGGTGCCGCCGTTGGCGGCCATGCAGGTGAGGACGTTGGCGCCCGCCTGCACGCCGAAGCCGACGACATAGGTCGAGACGCCGTCGCCGTTGCCGTCGGTGTCGTCGAGGATGTCGGTCATGGCGCAGGGGTTGCCGCCGCAGGTCTCGTCACCGTCGGTGAGGACGAGGACGAACTTCCGCCGGCAGCCCCAGTTCGAGTCGTTCGCCGCCGCGAAGTCGTCCCAGCCAGTGGAGCCGTTGCAGGCGCTGGTGTCGCTCGTGCAGCCCTTGTACCAGTTGCGGAAGCTCACGAGGCTGGCTCCCAGCGGTGTCGAGCTGATCGGAATCAGCGGCTTGCGAACGAGGTCCTTCACCCGCAGGTAGGCCTCTCCGGCCACCTGATTGTCCTTGAGATAGGTGGCGTTGGCGAACGCCTCCGGATCGGTTGTCGGATCGCCGCCGTTCAGCCGCGGCGCCAGCCGGTTCAGAAGGTAGCTCTTGTTCTCCACGGACCACGAGAGCGGAATGACGTCGCCGTACGTGAACCGCCAGTCGTGGGTGGTGCCGGTCGGGTCGTAGTACGGCCCGGGATTGCCGTCCTGTCCCGTCCGCTGCTTCAGGTTGGACTGATTCGCGCCATTGACGAACTCGTCGGCGGTCGGGTCATCGTTCGGATCCCAGCCGTTGCAGGCGCCACCCGAAGAGGAGAACTGCTGGCCGAACCAACCATCGCTCTGGCCGCCGACAACCGGCGTCCGCCGGACGTTGAAGTCCCACCAGACGAAATCACCCACCAGGTCGTACTTGATGTCCTGCTGGCCCTGGAGGGTGCGCTCGCCGGCGGCGTTGCAAGAATCTCCCGGATTGTCCAAAGGAGTGCCGGTGCAGCGGTCCACGCGGACGTGCACGACGAGCTGGCCGTCATAGGGTTGCGTCGAGCCCGAGTAGGTAACGAAGTAGACCTGGTTGCTGTTGCGTATGTAGAAGGTCACCGGCGTCACCGTAGTATTCGGATTGACGCCGAACTTTGGCAGGCGCCGGACCTTGGTCATCTCCCAGAGATCGGTGGTGTCGGAGGAGCGACCGCCGTTGGCGAAGCAGCCCATCTCTTGATCGACGCTGCCGCCGCGGTCGCAGCCGACCGCCGGACCGAAGACCTCGTCGGTATCGTAGGCGGGAAACTTCGCGCCCGAAGCGAGGGTGATCTGCGGTTCGCCGGACCTCACCCTGTAGAGCCAGTGCTTGTCGATGACCCGCTCATCGTCGGCATTGAAGGTCGCGAAGCCGACGTCGATGTCGTCGACCGTGCGGAGGACCTCGTAGAGCGCCTCTTTCGCCTGGCGGAACTTGGAGGCAGGGTCGTCTCCTTCCCGCGGTGTTGCGCAGTCGCCGGTAGGGCAGAGGTAGTCGCACTTGCGAGCCGCGAAGTCTACCGCGGTGCATTTGGGCGCCCAGTTCATCGAGCCCGAGGTGTCGAGGATGACGAAGAGATAGGGCTTGGTCGTCGACTCGCGCAGGATGTCGCGGTCGTCGGCAGCTGCCGGCGCGCTAGTGAGGATCGAGATCGCAGCGAGCGTTCCCGCGAGGGCGAGCAGGAAGCGGAGCTTCGAGGTAAGGGTCTTCATGGTCGGTTCTCCAGAGCACTAGATCTTGAGAAAGAGCCCTTCGCAGGGGTCGACTTCGGTCGACGGATCGATATCGATCGTCAGGTCGGCGGGAGTCCTGAACGGTTCGTCGCCGCCGAACTGAAAGCCATTGATGTTCAACTGCCAGGGTTCGAATGTGACGACGGTACCGATCGTCTTGCGGGCGCCGAGTGCGGTGTCGCCGCGCCGCAGCGCCACCGCCGTCACTCCGTACCCGACAGCCCAGTAGTCGCCTTCGCTCATGTCGCAGAGGTTGCAAAGGGTCCTGCTGATCTGCGCGTAGGGCGTTGTGCAGAGGTCGTCGCCAATCACCGTCGTCTGGCCAAGGATGCTTTCGCTGCGCTGGCCGATCCGCAGGCGGTGGCTTGCGGAGTCGCGACTCACGAGCTCGTAGACAGCGGCGGCCTGTGCGCCCGAGCTGCTGGCGAAGAGCTGCCGGGTCGCCTGCTTTTCGCTGCCGCCGATGAGAACCTCGGTCTGGGTGATCACCGCCAGCGAAAGTCCGAGAATCGTCAGCACAACCAGGACGAGCAGCGTCGCGAGGTAGGCGCTGCCGGACTCGGAGCGGCTGCCAAGGTGGCTTTGGGATGGGGCGGATTCTCTCGGTTTCATGGGAGCCTCGATCGCAGGATGGGTTTAGAGATTGCGCAGGGCGACGACGGTCTGCAGGATCCGGTGGCGAAACTGACGGTTCTCGGGCTGTTTGAAAAAGTTCGCCGGTGCCTGGTCGTAGTCGTTGTTTTCGACGAAGTCTTCCCCCGCTGTCGGGTCGAAGTCAGGGGCGGTGTACTTTGGGTCGCGCCGCGCGGTGCGCGCGAGAGTCGAAATGCGGACGAAATAGAGCTTGGCCGGCCGGCCCGGAATGGCGGCGTTCACCCGGTACTGGTTCTGTTGCGGATTGTCCCCGCTGGAGTTTCCCAGCCAGTCGTCGGTAGCGCGGGCGATATCGTTCGCCCCTTCGAAGAGCGTGTCATCGGGGCCGATGGCATTGGTGTCGTCGTCGTACGAGCCCACGCCGCTTGCCGCGGAGTCGTAGTCGGTGTCGAAGCCGAGGGCGATCTGGAGGTCGAAAATGTCGTCGGCGAGGTCGAGTGAGAGGTTCGCGACGTCTCGGGCGTAGGGCGTCTCGGTGCCCGGAATCATCCGCGCTCGGGTCAGGCGTGGCTTGAGCGGGGTCAGGTTGTCGCCGGGAGTCTCGAAGTTCTGCCGCACGTAGTAGCGGAACTCATCGAGGACGCAGGTGAAAGCCGGCGCGAAATCTGCCGGCGGAGGGGTGATCAGCGGATTGGGCGGCGTCAGCGTCGAGGCAAACGCGATCTGCAGGGTGACCGTGTCGGAATTGCCAGCGACGGAATTGACTTCGGCGATCGCGTAGAGGTTGCGGTTCGCCGCGCTCTGCAACAGCATCGGACCCGAGAATCCGCTCTCGAGCAGCTCCGAGAGGTCCTGCGACCGGCCGTTGACGAGCTGTCTGCGGATGGTCAGGGTCGTTGGGGTGAAATCGCCCGCGAGAGACGTTTCCATCTGAAACATCAAGCCTGTCAGGCATCCGCGCAGCGTCAGAATGTCGGTTCCGGGCAAGGCCTGCGGATCGGTGGTGCCGAGCGCCAGCTGGTTATCGCCACCGGCGGCGACGTTGTCTCGCACTTCCACTGCCAGTCCGCGCAGCCAGGGAATGGAGATGTCGTCGGGATCGACCCGAAAGGCGGCCGGAATACCCCCGCGCCCTGCCAGGCGGGTTGTGCGCACCATGTCGTACTGCGCCACCCGCAGCGACTGTTGCATGTCGGTGATCTG
>JBDTQT010000175.1:0-8612 GCA_039932055.1 Thermoanaerobaculia bacterium | reverse complement strand
GCGTGGTGGCGCCGACGCCGGCGACGAACGAGGTGATGACGTAGTCGTCGATCGAGAGGGTGAAGACGAGCAGCGCCCCGGCGACGATGCCGGGCAGGATGATCGGCAGGGTGACACGGCGGAAAGTGTCCCACGGACCGGCCCCCAGATCGTTGGCGGCCTCCTCCAGCGAACGGTCGAAGCCGGCGAGGCGCGCGCGCACGACGATGGCGACGTAGGAGATGCAGAAGGCGATGTGCGCGATGACCACCGTGGTCAGCCCGAGCCGCATCTCGGCGACGCCGAAGAAGGTGACCAGGGCGGCGCCGACGACGATCTCCGGAATGATGATCGGCAGATAAAGGGCGGTCTGGGTCGCGCCCTTGCCGCGGAAGCTGCCGCGCGCCAGGGCGAGCGCCGCGAGGGTGCCGATGATGGTCGCGACCACCGTGGTGATGAGCGCCACGATCATGCTGTTCTTGACCGCCCGCAGGATGAGGTCGTTTTGGAAGAGGCGCAGGTACCAGTCGAAGGTGAACCCTTCCCAGGCAGCGGTCTGCTTCGAGCGGTTGAAGGAATAGAAGATGAGGATGACGATAGGCACGTAGAGGAACAGGTAGACCAGGAGGCTGTGGGTCGCGAGCAGCCGGCGCTCCCAGGAGACTGGCTGTGCCGGGCGCGGGACGGGCGCCAGGCGCCCGACGGGGCGCGCCACGAGGTCGACGCGCGATGATGTCGGAGGCGTCGCGAGCTCGGTCACAGCAGGACCTCCTGCCCCTTGCGTTTGGTGTACATGGCGTAGGCGAAGAGCAGGACGAGGACCAGGGCCGTGAGCTCGAACGCGATGGCGGAGCCGAACGGCTTGTTGCGCGCCACCGCGAACTGGTTCTGAATGAGGTTGCCGGCGAGGATGCTCTTGGCGCCGCCGAGGAGGTCGGAGACCACGAACTGGCCGATCGACGGAATGAACACCAGGATGATGCCGGCGACGATCCCGGGCATGGTGAGCGGCACGGTGACGCGGAAGAAGGTGGCCACCTTGTTCGCTCCGAGATCGAGCGAGGCCTCGAGGAGTCCCAGGTCGAGCTTCTCGAGCGAGGCGTAGAGCGGCAGGATCATGAACGGCAGCTCGCCGTAGACCAGGCCGATCATGACCGCGAAGTCCGTATAGAGGAGGTTGAGCGGCTGGTCGATGACGCCGGTCGCGAGGAGCACGGTGTTCGCCAGCCCCTCGGTGCGCAGGATGAGCATCCAGGCGTAGGTGCGGATCAGGAAGCTCGTCCAGAAGGGGATCACCACCAGGCCGAGAAACAGGTTCTTGAAGCGTGCCGGCGCGACCACCGCGATGTAGTAGGCGATCGGGTAGCTCACCACGAGGCAGAGCAGGGTGGTGACGACCGCCATCCAGAGCGACCGCCAGTAGATCGAGAGGTAGAGCGGCTCGATCGAGCGCCGGTAGTTGGCGAGAAAGCCGCCGGAGGCGACGTAGGCCCAGAGGTCCTCGATCGGTTTGAGTCCGCCATAGGTGCCGCGCTGGCCGAAGCTGATGGCCAGCATGATGACCAGCGGCAGGACGAAGAACAACCCCAGCACCGCCCAGGTCGGCAGGACCTGGAGATAGGCGCCGAAATGCCTAGCGGCGGGATGCCGCTTCTCCTCAGGCATGGGGCGCCGGGCCGGCAACGGGAATGGCGGCGGTGTCGGGCCGCATGAGCACCGTGTGGCGGGGGCTCCAGCAGAGGTAGGCGGTGCCGCCGACGGCGAATTTGCCACGCTCCTCGAACGGTTGCTCGTTCTGCTCGTAGATGACGAAGCGCTCGCCGGCGGCGCTCGTCACCACCCAGACCGTCGAGACCCCCTGGTAGACCCGGTCCTCGATGGTCACCGGCATACAGGGAATGCCATGGCTCGACAGATCGCGGCTGCGCAGATCGAGCTTCTCGGGGCGCACCACGAACCGCACCTCATCGCCTTTGGCGACCCTTCCGGGATTCGGCACCGTGAAGCTGTCCCCGTCCGACATGCCGAGGGAGAGGAAGCCTTCGGCGATGCTGCGCACGGTCGCCGAGAAGAAGTTCGATGCCCCCATGAACTGCGCCACGAACTCGGTCTGCGGGTACTCGAAGACCTGCGAGGCGGTGTCCATCTGCTCGACGCGACCGGCGTTCATCACCGCGATCCGGTCGCTCATGGTGAGCGCCTCTTCCTGGTCGTGGGTGACGAAGACGAAGGTGATGCCGAGCTTGCGCTGCAGGTTCTTGAGCTCGACCTGCACCTCCTTGCGGAGCTTCTGGTCGAGGGCGCCCAGTGGCTCGTCGAGCAGCAGCACCTGGGGCTCGAGCGCGAGCGCCCGGGCGAGGGCGACGCGCTGGCGCTGGCCGCCGGAGAGCTGCGACGGATAGCGCGCCTCGAAGCCGGCGAGCCGGACGAGCGCCACCGCTTTGGCGATGCGCTGCTCGTACTCGCCATGCGGATAGTTCTTGTAGCGGAAGCCGAACGAGATGTTCTCGGCGACGGTCAGGTGTGGGAAGAGGGCGTAGGCCTGGAAGACCATGTTGATCGGCCGCTTGTGCACCGGCACTTCCGTCATGTCGACGCCGTTGACGCGAATCGCGCCGGAGGTCGGAATCTCGAAGCCGCCGATCATGCGCAGGAGCGTCGTCTTGCCGCAGCCGGACGGGCCGAGCAGGGAGAAGAACTCGCCGCGCCGCACGGTCAGCGCGACATCGTCGACCGCGACGAAGTCGCCGAAGAGCTTGCTGACATGGTCGATCTCGACGCTGAACTCGGAAGCGCTCATCGGCATGAGTCCGGTTTTCCAGGGGGCGGGGCTGGCAGGCTCTGACTCCGCGAACTGAGGTCGGTTTGTGCTCTGGGTTCTACCATATCGATCCGGCAGCGGCAATGTCAGCCCGGGCCCGCGGCCGAAGCCGGACCCGGGGGCGCCGCGGCCGGACCGGGCGGCGCAGCGGGCAAGGCGAACAGGCTGTCGGGAATCTCGACGTCGAGCTCGAGACGCTGGATGGCAAACACCGTGGGCTCGCCGGTGCCCTCCGGCGGACCGCCCGGCTGGCGCGGACGCGTCTCCGTGCGGTGGGCGAAGAGGATTCCACCCGACGGCCGGAAATCGGACAGCAGCGAAACGGTCGTGATCTCCTGACCGGCGGCCTTCTGGGTGCGCTCCTCGCGCACCTCGAGGTAGGTCTCACAGTCGAACCAGAGCGCCCGCACTTCGCCCTGCGCGGTAGTGAGGAGGAGCTTCCAGGCCTTGCCGCTGCCGAGCTCTTCCCGGCCGACGAGCTCGACGTGGTGACCCTTGGCGGCGTAGTCGAAGGTCGGTCCGTCGACAAGGTCGGCCTGCTCGCGCAGAGAATCGCGCTCGGCGCCATCGAGGACCTGCGCCTCGAAGCCGGGGAGCTCCGGATAGGTCGACCAGGCGGTCGTACCGTCGAACGCCACAACCTTGACCAGGCCCTCCTCGGGGGTCTCGATGCGGAGCCGGTCGGGGTGCTTCCAGTAGACCGTGAGCGGGACGCTGCCGCCACCGGCCCCCGCGGATCCCTGCGTGGCTTCGAGGCGCAGGGAGCGCACCGCGCTCACCTTTGCCCGGCCGCCGAGGGCGGCCAGGTTGCGTTCCAGGATCTCATCGGCGGTCGGTGTGGCTGGCGCGGTCGGAGTGCCGGCGCCGGCCAGGCCGGCCATCGCGGCGAGGAGGGCGAGCGTCGCCGTGATTTTCATCGCAGGTTCCCGGTGAGCGGAGTCGGCATGGTTTGCCGATTCTTGCAGACTGCGGCCGGCAAAACCCGGCGCGGCTGGATCCCGTATCTCCGCACTGGCGTAGGCTTCAGCGGTCGCAAGGCGTCCCAGGAGGAGTCCGGAGTGAGCAACAATCTCGAGCTGCGCGAGGTGCGCAAGGCGTACGGCGATTTCGTGGCAGTCGACGGCGTCTCGCTGGCGGTGCCGCCGGGGGCGGTCTTCGGCCTGCTGGGCCAGAACGGCGCCGGCAAGACGACCAGCATTCGCATGATCATGGACATCCTCGCGCCCGATCGCGGCGAGGTGCTCTTCTTCGGCCGGCCACGCCGGCTGGAAGACCTGCGCCGGGTCGGCTACCTGCCGGAAGAGCGCGGCCTCTACCGCAAGATGACGGTCTTCGACCACCTGCTCTTCTTCGCTGAACTGCACGGTGTCGAACGGCGGCGCGCCGGCAAGCTGATCACCGAATGGCTCGAGCGGGTCGAGCTCGGGGCGTGGGCCAAGGCCAGGGTCGAGGCGCTGTCGAAGGGCATGCAGCAGAAGATCCAGCTGGTCGGCACGATCCTCCACGATCCCGACATCCTGATCCTCGATGAACCGTTCTCGGGGCTCGACCCGATCGCCCAGGCGCTGTTCAAGGACCTGATCGGCGATTTCAAGGCGCGCGGCAAGACGATCCTCTTCTCGACCCACATCCTCGAACAGGCCGAGAAGCTCTGCGACCACATCTGCCTGATCTCGCACGGCAAGGTGATCCTCGCCGGCGAGCTTGCGGCGCTCAAGCGCGAGCGCGGCGGCAACGTCTACCGGCTGACGACATCGGCGGACCGGGTGACGGTCGCGGCGACCCGCGGCGTCGCCGAGGTGCTCGACCAACCGTCGGGTCTGCGCCTCGTGCTCGCCGCCGACGCCGATCCGGCGGCCGTCCTGCGCAAGCTCGTCCAGCACGGCGACGTCACCGATTTCCGCTCCGAAGTGCCCGATCTCGAAACTCTCTTCATTCAGGCGGTGCGGCATGCGAATTGATCCGATCGTCACCATCGCCAAGCGGGAATACTTTTCGCGGGTCAAGAGCAAGGGTTTCTGGGTCGCCACGCTCCTGCTGCCTATCGCCATGGCGGCGCTGACCATCCTGCCGTCGATGATCGCGATGAAGTCGCGCGCTTCCCAGCGTCTCGCGATCGTCGACGAGGTCGGAGGGTACGGTGCGGCGCTGGCGGCAAAGCTGGTCGAAGAGGAGAAGCCTGCGGCGGTCGCCGCGCCGGGCGTCGAGCCGCGGAAGCCGCGCAAGGAGGAGACGGCGCAATTCAAAGTGGAGCTGGTGGCCCGCGCCGGCGATCGCGCCGCGCAGCGTACCGACCTCGACCGGAGAGTCCTGGCCGGCGAGATCGACGCCTGGCTCTGGCTCTCACCCGAGGGTCTGGCGAAGAACGAGGTCGAGTATCACGCCGAGAGCGTCTCCAACTTCATGACGCAGAGCCGGCTCTCCGGCGTCGTCTCGGCGGTCGTCGGCGAGGCGCGGCTCAAGGCGGCGGGAATCGACGCTGTTCAGGTTTCGACGCTCACCCACGACATCGATCTCGAGACGACACGCGTTCTGGCCGAAGGCAGTCGGCAGGAGGGCGGCATGGCGGGATTCTTCCTCGCCTACTTCCTCTTCTTTCTGCTCTACATGGTCACCCTGCTCTACGGGCAGCAAGTGATGAACGGCGTCCTCGAGGAGAAGAGCTCGCGCATCGTCGAGGTGATCCTCGCCACGGTGCGGCCCATCGAGCTGCTGCTCGGCAAGCTCCTGGGGATCGGCCTCGCCGGGCTCACCCAGCTCGTCGTCTGGTTGACGACGATGGCGGCGCTCTCGGCGCCGGCGGTGTTGACGGCGCTGGCGCTGCTGCCGGAGGACGTGAAGATGCCGCAGGTCGGCCTGGGGCTCATCGCCCACTTCCTGATCCTCTTCCTGCTCGGCTTCGCGCTCTTCGCGACCCTTTACGCGGCGATCGGCGCGGCGACCAACAACGTCCAGGAGGCCCAGCAGTTCGCTGGCTTCCTGGTGGTCTTCCTGGTGGCGCCGATGTTCTTCCTCATCCCGATCATCAACGACCCCGATTCGACGATGGCCGTCGTGTTGTCGATGATCCCGCCGCTCACGCCGATGCTCATGATGCTGCGCATCGCGGTCAAGATGCCGCCGCTCTGGCAGATCCTGGCCGCGTATGCGCTGACGACGGCGTTCATCGTCTTCCTCATTTGGGTCTGCGCCCGGATCTACCGCATCGGCATCCTGATGTACGGCAAAAAGCCGACCTTCCAGGAGCTTTGGCGCTGGATCCGCTACGCCTGAGGATCAGTCCTCGGGCTCGTTGCCTTCCGGACCATCCGGTCCGTCGGGCCCGCCATGGCGGGCGCCGAAGAAGCCGCGGCCGGGACGGGTCGCCTGCAGCACCCGGTAGGCAGCCCGCTGCGTCTCGGTAAGGCTGGCGTTGAAGTCGCTCTCGAAGCGGTTCCAGGCGGCGCGCATCGCGTCGCGCGCGTGATCGATCGAGATGGCCTGGGTGCCGACGGCGGCCGGATCGGGGGCGTCGGTGTCGAGCAGTGTCCGCAGCTGCTCGTGGGCGCTGCGCATCGATGTCGCGAGCGGGCGCACCGTGGCCTCGAGCTGACTCTGCAGGCGGCCGAGGGTGACCTGCTGTTCGGGGGTGAGGTCGAGCGACCGGGTCAGGCGCTCCGCCTGGTGCTCGGCGAGGCGATCCATGCGCTCGCCGTCCATCGCCGGTCCACCGCCGGCGAACGGCCGGCCGTGCGGTCCACGTTGGGCGAGAAGCGGCGCAAGCGGAAGCGTGACGAGAAGCAGGGCGGGGAGGAAGCGGGCGATTCTGGGCATCATGAGCGGAATCTCCTTCTGCATCCGGGCCGCGTTTGTCGAGGCCCGTTCCGCTTTCTGTAACCCGTCGGGGGAGCGATTCCTGCGATCTACCGCCTCCCGGGCGCGCACGGCACCGCGGTGCGGTGTCGGCGTGCGGGGGGCGGAGGTCTCTCTCCTGCCTCAGGCTAGATCAGGCCTTCGGGTGACACTGGTCGCACTTGGTCGGCGCTTTGGTGTCGGCCTTCTTGGCGAGCTCTTCCTTGTGGCACTTCACGCAGGACATATGGAACGGATTCTTGGTCGCCGACATCTCGCTGCACTTCGGGGTCTCGGCCTTCTCGGGGGCGACATGGCAGGTGCCGCAGGCCTCGACCTTTTCGGTGCTGGTCGCGGTCAGCGCCGGCTGGGTGTGGTGGCAGGTCTTGCACTCGAGCGCCTTGGCATGCTCGGCGTGCGGGAAGACGACTGCCGTCTTCTTGGCGACGCAGTCGTCGATCGTGACCTTGTCCGGCGGCGCCGTGGCGCTCGCGATGAAGGTCGAGCCGGCGAGAATGACCAGTGCGGCGAGGGCGAACGGCATGAATTTGTTGCGCATCTTGGAAGCCTCCCTATTCCTGCAGATTCGGGTCATGATGCTCCGCGGCGCGGATCGCTTGCCCGAGCCACTTTACAGCTCGGACTGTAGCAGGGTGCTGGGTGCTCAAACCCACCCGCTCGGACAGGTCCCGCGGCCCCCGGCCGGCCCCTCGACAGGTCACCGGACCGGGCAACCGGAAGGTGTCTGGCGGCCCCCGCGCGTACTACTTCTTGCCGCCCTTGAGCAGGAAGGTGACCATCATGATGACGCGGTACTCGACGATCTTGCCCTTCTCGACCTTCACCTTCTGCTCCTTGATCCAGGCACCCTGGACCTCGTCGAGCGAGGAGTCGGCGCGGGCAATACCGATGGCGACGGCGTCTTCGAAGCTCTTGGTGGAGGCGGCGCTGATCTCGATGATCTTGGCTACGGACATGGCTGTGGCTCCTTCTCCGGGAGATTCCCGGCGGCTATGAACATTCAACGTATGGTCGCCCAGATCGTCAACCGCCGCAAGCGTACTTTTCCACCACTGCCGGCACTTCCTCGCGGTGCGCGCGATCGTCGACGCGCCAGAGTGCCGGGCGCGAGGACTGGTCGGATACGATCCGCCAATGAGCAATGCGGCCCTGGTGGCGCTGGGGCTTTCCGCGCGGGTGGCGTTTTGTGCGACGCTCGTTATCTTGCCACCCGGGATCGCGCTCGGCTGGCTGCTGGCGCGCCGCGAAGTGCCGGGGCGAGCGTTCCTCGAGACGATGACCGCCCTGCCCCTGGTCTTGCCGCCGACCGCGGTCGGCTACCTGTTGCTGCGCCTTCTCGCTCGCGATGGCCCGCTGGGGGCGCGCGCGCTCGGCCTCGATCTCGACCTGCTGTTTACCTGGAAGGGGGCGGTCGTCGCCGCCGCGGTCATGGCGCTGCCGCTCGTCGTGCGCACGGCGCGCCTCGCCTTCGAGGAGGTCGATCCGCGCCTCGAGGCGATGGCGCGCACCCTCGGCCTCGGTCCTTTGCGCGCCTTCGCCGCGGTGACCCTGCCGCTCGCGCGCCGCGGCCTCGCCGCCGCCGCCGTGCTCGGTTTCACCCGGGCGCTGGGTGAGTTCGGCGCGACCGTGATCGTGGCCGGCAACATCCCCGGGAAGACCCAGACCCTGGCGCTCGCCATCTTCAGCGATATGCAGGTCGGGCGCGACACCGAGGCGATGACCCTCGTTGGCGTCACCGTCGTCCTCGCCTTCGCGGCGCTGTGGACGGTCGAGATCCTGACGCGTCGCAGGCGGCAGCGGGGATGAGCGCCGGACTGCGCCTCGAGCTCGCGGTGCCCTGCGACGACTTCGAGGTGGAGCTCACCTGGGAGACGGCCGAGACGGCGCTCGGTCTGTTCGGGCCTTCGGGCGCCGGCAAGAGCTCGGTGCTCGAGGCCCTGGCCGGGCGGCGGCGCGGCGC